>NZ_ABFU01000036.1 GCF_000171615.1 Bacillus coahuilensis m4-4
TGTCACCAAAGTTTATATCCCTTCGATCCTGGTGGGCCGTTTTGGATCATGTCTAGGAATGGGACGGTGTAGGCGATTAGGATTAGTGCTGTTAAGATGGTGAGCCAGATTTTCCAGTTTTCTAGTACCATTGGAGTTTCTTCCGCATGGTCTGCCACTTCACCTACAGGGAACTCTTCTTGACCTTTTGGTGCAAAGAAACATAATTGGATAAAGATATATAGTATTAAAACAATTCCTAAGAATAGGATAGATCCTCCAACAGCTTGAGCGATTTGATATGGTATCCAGTCTAATGCCTGCTGTGCATCACCATATGTTGAGAACGATGATCGTCTTGGTGCCCCTAAAAGACCTGCAGCATGCATAGCACCTGACATAATACTCATACCAATAGCCCAAATAATACCTTGAATAATTGCTAATTTATTTATTTGTGGTGTTAAAATTCTCCCTGTTAAATGAGGGATTAACCAATAAGCAATGCCGAAGAAAGTCAAGACAACAGAGGTAGCTAATGTTAAGTGAAAATGGCCAGTAACCCAAATTGTATTGTGTACTACTTGGTTCATTTGGTTAGAGGCATTAATAAGTCCACCGGCACCTGCAGGGATAAACGCTACCATTCCAATGAATGGCACAGTAAACCTTGCATCACCCCAAGGAAGTTTTCTGAACCAACCAAACAAACCTGTCGCTCCTTTAGAACGTCCAAATTGCTCAAACGTCGCAAATAAAGCAAACGCCGTCATAAGTGAAGGAATTACTACCATAAACGTTAATACAACCTGTAAGAATTTCCATCCAGCATCAATACCAGGCTCAACTAATTGATGGTGGAACCCTACTGGAATGGAGAAGAGCAAAAATAGGACAAAACTCATACGGGCTAGTGAGTCAGAGAATATTTTAGCACCGATGATTTTTGGAATGATAGCATACCAAGCCATATAGGCAGGCAGTAGCCAGAAATATACTAAAGGATGACCAAAATACCAAAATAGTGTTCGACTAACCAATACATCTACGCGTTCAACTAATCCCAGTGACCAAGGAAGAAGTTGAAATAATACAGTAGCAGCTACTCCAAGTGTTGCTACAATCCATAACACAGTATTAATCACTGCCATAAAAGTCAGAAGTGGGCTTGGTTTTCCTTTATTGGCTTTTCGGAAACGAATATATTCACTAATAATGGCAGCACCACCAATCCAACTACCGACGACAACGAGTGTTAAACCTAAATAAAAGATCCAATGTGCCATTAAGGGAGCATAGAAGGTATAAAGAACAGTCGCTTCATTGAGTAAAATCATAACAGCAGCCATTGCCGTACCAATGGTCATAACGATGAAGCCAATCCATCCCATCATTCTAGATTTGGCTGTAAATGTACCACTTGTACGACTTACTACTGCTAATTGAAATCCTAAAATAAAGAAAGTAGTTAAAACTAAACCAAGTAACACACCATGTACAGTAAGCACTTGATAGTATCCTATATTAAATGGGAGAGTATATTTTCCAGAACGTACTAATACTTGTAATAAACCCGCAAATCCTCCTAATGCAAGAGCAATGAATGCAACATACATATGAGCCATTGCAAGTTTAGCGTCACGTTTGTCGACTTGAACAAATGAATTCATCTTATTCCACCACCTTAATCATAGATTTCATCGTGTGGTGACCAACCCCACAGTATTCATTACATATAATTAAAAATTCTCCTGCTTGATCTAATGTAGTTGTATATTCACTGATATATCCTGGCTCAAGCATCATATTGATGTTCGTACCTGCCACCTCGAACCCGTGAATAACATCTTTCGTTGTGGCAATGATTTTTAAAGTCGAATTTTTTGGAATTTCAACAACTCCTGGATCATAATAAAAAAGCGGAAGCAACGAAAACAAGTTCGTAATCCCAGTCTTTTCCTTCAACTTTATGTAATCCAGGTTCGTTAAATGGTTTATACTCATCCACTCTTTCAGGATCTACGTATGCTTTCGCGCTGGGTGGTTCATGTCCTTGATGAAACGCACTAATTCCAAGAATAACAAGAAATAAGACCAATGAGCTTGTTCCAAGTGTTAACCACCATTTTTCATATTTATGCATATGCATCATGCATTCTCCTTCCCCTAAAACCGATTAATAAATAATATAAAGACAGCAACCCATGAAATGACAATGAATCCACCAAGTATTCCTACAGACACAAGAGTACCTTTTAGCGACTGTGGATCTTCACTTTTCACCTTAACTTCTTGTTGAGATAAGGGAGTTTGCGGATTTTCCATCTAAACCACTCCTTCCTTAAGAGATTGTTGTTAACACTATCATAATGTTGAAACGAGAGGAATCTGTGATAAATGTCACACCACGTAGTAGCAATTGTGATGAAAATGTGAAATCTAAAAGATAAATATGGAACAGTTTGTGTTTTGCTACATAAGGTAAATGGAAAAGGGATGAAATGAATATGAAAAGATATTACTGCAGAAGATGCTTAAAAATGCAAGCATTAAGTGGAATGTGTGATGTGTGTAAAAACGAACAGCTTGAACCTATTACAATTAAAAGTTACTATCAAAAGAAGGAATGGGGAAAATAAAAAAACGTGTCGTAATGACACGTTTTGTATAGGGTTACTATTGTCCTTCAATCATTAAAATGATATCAAGTCTTCCGGCATTTTCAATAGTAATAGGAAGGCGGATCGCTTTTTCAAAGCCATACATTTTTGATTGTCCTACAATAACAGTTGGAGGGGTAATGTCAGTAGTAATTCCATGTTTTGAAACATTCGTAGAGAAATTTCCACATATCATATTTCCAAGTTCTCCAGCAAATGATTCTAACATTTCTCCTTCTAGAGGCATTCCAAACATAATTGATCCTAAACCACTAAAAGCTTCTGTTTCACCTTCAATAATTATTCGTCCTCTTACATCTCCTGTCATACCTATAAGTACCCCAATACTATGTTGATAAAGAGGTTGATTCAAAAGTTGGGGTGAATCTACGCTTACAGGAACAGGGATAACAGACTTTACGCTTTCGATGGTACTATTTAGAACATCTGTAATGTTTTTAGTTGCGGTCATGTCGATTCCTCCAGAAATATGTCTATTATTAGTTTACCATATAAACCATTTAGGGAATAATTGATTTCACAAAAATAGTGTAAAAAATATGTGAAGAAATAACACCGTCATCTTGTTGAATAGTTTTTAAGAAGTAATGTAAAACTATGGATACAAGAACGGAGGTAACAGTATGGGAAAAATAATTGGAGTGGAGACGGCTACTCTTCATCATGTACTATCACAATCCAAGATAGAGGAATTTGCAGGACAACTATTCTCTTCTTCATTTAGAGATATTTCTAGACTATTAAAAATTTTTACTAATGGTGGAATTGAAACAAGGTACTTCGTTAATGATCTAGAATGGTACGGAGTTCCACATACATTTGAAGAGAAAAATAGACAATTTATCACTTCATCTATTCAATATGGAGTTGAAGCTATCCAAAAAATTATACATAAGCATAACGTAAAGTATGATGATATAGACGCCATTTTCACCATTTGTACGACAGGGCTCGCAACACCGAGTATTGAAGCAAGAATTATGAATCTATTACCATTTGGTGAACATACGAAAAGAATCCCCATTTGGGGTTTGGGTTGTGCAGGAGGAACAGCTGGATTAAACAGAGCGTTCGATTACTGCAAGGCATATCCAGATAAAAATGTGTTGGTTTTAACGATAGAATTATGTAGTTTAACATTTCAATATAATGATCGTAGTAAAAGTAATTTAGTTGGTACTTCGTTGTTTGCAGATGGTGTAGCATGTGCATTAGTTAGTGGGAATAAAAGCAGCCTTGTTAGAAAAGGAGATGTTTATCCTACAATCGTAGCGTCTCAATCTACATTAATGAAAAATTCTATAGATGTAATGGGGTGGGATATACAGAACGACGGATTACATGTTATTTTCTCAAGAGATATTCCTAACGTTGTTGAAAGCTGGTTTAAGCCAAACGTTATGAAATTTCTTAAAGGAAATGATCTTACTTTAGATCAATTGGACCATTTTATCGCGCATCCTGGTGGGAAAAAGGTGATTCATGCATATCAATCTAGCTTGGGGCTCTCAGAAGGTAAGCTAGAACCAACTTGGAAAATCTTACGAAAGTACGGAAATATGTCTTCTGCAACCATTCTATATGTGTTGAAGGAATTTATTGAAAAAAAGACCGTTAAAATGGGGGATATAGGTCTTGGAGTAGCCTTAGGACCAGGATTCTCTTCAGAACTTAGTTTAATGAGGTGGGAATAATGTTTCCAATCATTTTTGTATTAATTGTAGTAATTCAGCGTTTGGTAGAACTGTTTATCGCAAGACGTAATGAAAGATGGATGAAAGATCACGGTGCGATAGAATTTGGAAAAAGTCATTATGTATTAATGGTAGCAATTCATACTTTGTTCTTTGTGTTTTTAACGATTGAACTCTTTACGAAAGGCTTTAGTTTACACCGATTTTGGATTCCATTATTTTTAGTCTTTCTTTTAACTCAGATAGGAAGAGTGTGGGTTATTAAGTCGCTAGGGAAATTTTGGAATACAAAAATCATAGTCCTGCCAAATACAAATATAGTGGCGAAAGGACCATATCAGTTCATTAAGCATCCAAACTATTTAATTGTGACCGTTGAGTTACTCGTCATTCCACTTATGTTCAATGCTTATCTTACTTTGGTGATATTTGCAATTTTAAACCAGCTAATACTGTATATACGTATCCCTCTAGAAGAAAAAGCATTAAGGCAATGCACCAATTATAATGAAAACCATCACTCAAGATTTAACCCTTTCATTAAACAGAGAACCTAACGATCAGTAAGATATAGAATGGTTCAAATATGTACTTGAAAATGATTTTCATTTTTGGTAAGATTCAATTGAAGATGAATTTTATTCTCATTTGGACAATAAATTTAATGAATGGGTGGTGCTCTTATGGTGTGGGTACTCGTTGGAGCGACAATTGTTACATATGCGGGAGTAGCCCGTTATGTTTTTACAAATATCCAATCGAATTAAGAAAATACTTCTTAATAGACCTCAGACTAACTATGGGGTCTTTTTTGTTGTATTTTCATGGTAAAATGAAAGGGGTACCAAATTTAGAACTTAAGGGGAACAAGGATGATTGAGAGTAAATTGAAATCAGAAAAAGAATTATTAGAGACATTCGTTTCATTATCAAAATACTTTAATGTAGTAAAGGACGAAAGTAGATTAGAAAAAGTTAAGCTACTTTCTAAGAAAATCGCAAAACAGCATACGATTTTTGGTATTTTGCGGTCACTTTTCAGCAGGTAAATCAACCATAATAAATTCTTTAGTTGGCGATGCCGTGCTACCAACTAGTCCAATTCCTACAAGTGCAAATGTTGTTAAACTTTATAGAAATACTGTTCCGACAGTCACTATTTATCAAAAAAACCAACAGCCTGTCCAAATAGAAAAAGATTATGATAGCAGTGAAGTACAAGCATTTTGTAAAAATGGTAAGCAGATAGAACAATTAGAAATAGGACTTCCTGATTTAGATATTCCTAATCACACAATGTTTATGGATACGCCTGGGGTAGATTCCACTGATGATCAGCATCGCAAAATGACAAATCGTATGCTGCATTTATCTGATCGTATTTTTTATGTAGCAGATTATAATCATGTGTTATCCCAAGTAAATCTTCAATTTTTATCTTCTTTAAATAATGAGAATGTTCCAGTAGTCCTAATTATTAATCAAGTAGATAAGCACAACGAAGAAGAGCTACCTTTTAAACAATTTAAGCAGAAATTAACGGAACATTTAGCTGATTTTTCAATCAACATAGAGAGAATATTTTATACCAGTATGAAATATGAGCGTCATCCTCATAATCAAATAGAAGAGCTAAAAACTTATGTAGACGAAAAAATTTATTCTCATAACACTTTGAATCTGCCTGGCAAGCTTAATAGCTTGATAGCTGAGCATGAAAAATGGTTGCAGGAAGAGTTAGAAGCTAAATTAGCGTATTCAGAGGAAGTGCTAGAGTCATATACTAAAGATGATTTACAAGCCATTATCGAATCCTTTGAGAAGTGGAAAACAAAGAAATGACGAAAGTTATCTAAACCATTGGAAGAGTGAAATGGTTAGTATATTAAAGAAGACAGCCGAACAAGCTTATATATTCCCTTATGATGTGCGTAAACTTGCTGAAGACTTTTTAGTTTCATTAGAGAGAGACTTTAAAGTTGGTCTGTTTTTTTCTAAAAGCAAAACATATGAAGAAAGAGAGCACAGAAAAGAACAGTTTATTCTAGCTTTACAGAGTAAGGTCGATAGTGAAGTGAATTGGCATATAAAACAGGTTCTCCAGAAACAATTAAATGAAAAACAAATAACAGACCAAACGCTTATACAAGAAGTTCAAGAATTTGACATTAAAATCGTAGAGAGCATCGTACAAGATGCACAGAAAAAAGGAGCACTTTTGTCAGGAGAATACATTCTTCACTACTGCGAAATAGTAAAACAGAGCATTATAAAGATGTCACTAGAAAAAGCAGAAAGTATCTTATCGAAGATGGCATTATTCATTCATCATACAAAACAAGAATTCAGTCAAATCGATATCATTAACACTCTAAACGAGTCAAAGACGATTAAACATGAATTCATGAGTAAGCGTGATCAACTTCATCATATACTAGAGAGCAATGGAAGCGAAGCAGATGCTGAAGAGGTGATAAAGCTGTGGTTGCAAGAGGATGTGCCCCTCAAAATTAACAAAACTGGAAATGGTCAATGAGGATAAGAGTGTTAAGATTTTGGATAACATTCCTTCTCATTCTAGTAATCAACACACAAAAGAGACCTTACAAAAGTTAAAAGAAATTGACCTCGAGCTTAGCGAATTGCCAGCTTTACATGATACCAAGAAACTAATTCATGCTCAGCTTGAGAGGTTAGAAAATCAGCAATTTACGGTTTCACTATTTGGTGCATTTTCAGCTGGGAAAAGTTCTTTTGCCAATGCACTACTTGGTAAAGAAGTATTACCGGTCTCACCCAATCCAATGACGGCTTCCATTAGTAGAATTCATCCTGCGACTGATGAAGCGCTGGATGAAACCTGTGTCATTACCTTTAAAAATCAAGATCAATTATTAGATGATTTAACCCAAGCTTATCAAAAAGTTGGCATGATCATACAGTCCGTTGACGAAGCATTCTCTCAAGTGGACGTTGCTTTAAAGACGTGTGAACGAGAGGCTAAAACGTTTTTTACAGCTTTTAAAAATGGATATGTTAATAACCGATCCCACATTGGAAAGGAATTGGAAGGGAATTTAGAGACGTATCGACAATATGTCTCTAACGAAGAACATGTCTTTTTTTGTAGAAATGATTGATTTATACATTGAAAGTACTTTAGGTCAAAAAGGGATGACTTTAGTGGATACTCCTGGGGCAGATTCCATTAATTCAAGACATACAGACGTTTCATTTGATTATATTCGGAATTCAGATGCGATCCTATTTGTGACTTACTATAACCATCCATTTTCAAAGGCGGATCGAGAATTTCTCATTCAGTTAGGGCGAGTCAAAGAAACATTAAACAATAAAAGTATGTTTTTTATCTTAAATGCCATTGATTTAGCGGAAAATGATGAAGAACTGACCTTTGTTAAAGAGTATGTAGCTAGAGAATTAGTAAAATTTGGTATTCAAAGTCCGTCTATTTATGGAGTTTCGTCAAGAGAATCTCTAATGAATTTACGAAATGGTTCTAGATTAAATAGTCAGATGAAGAAATTTGTATCGGTATTTGAGCAGTTTATAGAACAAGATTTACAGGAAGAAGCTCTTTTACAAGGGGAGAGATATTGGAATTATGCAATCAAACGCATGGAACAAGTAATTGAACAGAGCAATCAATCGGAAGAAGACAAACGTCAAAAAATTCTTGATGTTAAAGTAAAAAAAGAAAAAGTAATGGACTTGCTCGAACAAGAATCTGTTCAACCAATCATCAATCAATTGCCTATTGAATTACATGAACTTCTTTATTATGTTAAGCAGAGAGTATTTCATCGGTTTGGTGATTTCTTTAAAGAGGCCTTCCATCCAAATTTATTCTTATCTCGTGAAAAGAAAACCATTCAAAAGGATGCCATGGAAGATCTATTAGCGTCGGTTGGTTATGATTTAGCTCAGGAATGTAGAGTCACTCAACTTAGATTAGAAAAATATATCAAGGATCAATTGAAGGTGAAATGGGATACCATTGAACGTTCAATTGCAAACATAGCCCCAGACTTTGTCCTCACAACAAATAAATGGGAGGAAGTATCTTATATTACAATACCGAAAGCATTTACAGAGCTTAACTGGAAGCAGTTTGAAAAAGATATAACATATAAAAACTCAAAATCATTTTTTGAAAAAGGCGAAAATAACCTAGTGAAAGAAAAGCTCCAGGTTCGTTTTAGTAACTTGTCCAATCAATATCTTGATCCTATAGAAAACGTATTAAATGAATGGGCGAAAGAACTTCTAGATGAAAAATGGTTACAGTGCAAAACAATGATTATTCAAGAAATTGAGGGCCAATACCAGTCGTTAGAGTCTTCTTTAACAGAGACGATTCAGCCTACCAAATATTTAGAAGCAATGGATCGACTTCTGAGGCTGCGATGAAAAATAACCGATTTCACGTGTGTGCAACATGTGTTCATTTCAAAGCTGAGAGGATAAACGGTCAAATGAAATATCACTGCACTAGGTTAGGGTTTGATACGAACCCTTCCTATGTTTTTAACTGCTGGAATCCCAAGTCGTATATCCAACTGTTAATAGAGAAGGAGAAATAATATGAATAGTAGCTTTATCCAGGCGGACGATTTATTAAATTCTATTGACTTTGATTATGTCAAAATCATAGACTGTCGCTACAATTTAGAAGATAAAAGTAAAGGGTTGAGATTATACAAAAATTCACATATTCAAAAGGCAATCTTTTTCGATTTGGAGGAAGATGTATCTGGACCCACCCAACAAAATGGTATAGGTGGAAGACACCCCTTACCTTCTAAAGAAAAGTGGGAAAAGACACTCTCTGAGCATGGCATTAGAAATGAAGATCATATCATCATTTATGATTCTGGAGAACTAGCCTATTCAGCAAGATGTTCTTGGTTATTTCAGTTCTATGGACATAAAAAAGTTCAAATACTTGTTGGAGGTTTCACCTCTTGGAAAGAAAAAGGCTTTCCTGTTACAGATCAAATGGAACGGACGAAAGTTTCCACGTACCAAGCAGAGCCCCGTCTAGAGTGGATCGTAACGATGGATGAAGTAAAAGAGATATCTAATGGAGAAAAAGAAGGAATCCTCCTTGATTCAAGAGCAGAGGATCGATATAAAGGCATAGTAGAACCCATGGATCGTATTCCTGGACACATTAAAGGAGCAGTGAACGTTCCGTGGATGTTGGCTGTAAAAGATGGAACACTAGATGAACCTGACAACTTGAAAAACTCTTTCGTGACATACCTAAAAACCAACAAATCGTTGTATATTGTGGTTCTGGAGTGACGGCTATCCCTAATGTGTATGCCTTAGCATCAATCGGATACAATAATGTTATATTATATCCTGGAAGCTACAGTGATTGGGTATCAGACTATTCGAATGAAGTAGAAAAAAACGAAAGCTAAAGTCATCTTCTAAATATGATATACTTAGAATCTAAGTAGATTTGAGGTGGATATATTGAAAGATAAACATGTACTCTTAATAGATGGAATGGCGTTGTTATTTCGTTCTTTTTTCTCAACAAGCGTTACTGGACAATTTATGATTAATTCTAGTGGCATCCCGACAAACGGGGTTCAAGGTTTTTTAAAGCATACCCTGTTAAGTATTAAAGAATTTAATCCTACACACGTTGCAGTTTGTTGGGATATGGGATCTGTTACGTTCCGTAACGATATGTTTGATGGGTATAAATCCAACCGAGATGCACCACCTGTTGAACTACTACCTCAATTTGATTTTGCAAAGGAATCAGCTGAGGCACTTGGACTATCTAACATTGGGGTAGTAGGATATGAAGCGGATGATTGTATTGGGACTCTAGCCAAAGGTTATTCGAAGGAGGTTAAAGTCTCCATATTAAGCGGTGATCATGACTTATTGCAGCTAGTAGATGAGCATATTAACGTTCATATATTAAAAAAAGGATATGGTCAATACAGCACCTACTCTAAAAAAGCTTTTATAGAAGAGAAAGGAATTACTCCTAGTCAATTCATTGATGTTAAAGCTTTTATGGGGGATACTAGTGATGGATATCCTGGAGTTAGAGGAATCGGTGAAAAAACTGCCACAAAGCTCATTCAAGAGTACGGTTCCATTGAAGGTGTATTAAATAACCTTCATTTGTTAACCAATGCACAACAAAGAAAAATTAAACGAAAATTTAGATATGCTTCACTTATCACGGCAGCTTGCTGAAATCTATTGTGAAGTTCCATTTCCAGATGTATGGACCCCTTCCATCTGGAACGGCGTGTCATCTCTATTTCATGATTATGTGCTAAAACATGAACTACGTACGGTAGACCGATTTCTTTCGACTAACTTTCAAATAAATAAAGGAAAACCTAGCCTAATTGAAATCAATTAGGCTATATTTCTCTCTATTTTGTATTGAGCTTTTTAGCAGCTTCTTCTAAACGACTTTTAGAGTTAGTCTTAACTTGATCAGGTTGACTGCCACTAGGACTAACACTAGCGTGTTGGCCTTTATTTTTATTGTTTCCCTTAGTCATATCGATCACCTCCACCCCTTTAGTATGTCCTTAGTAGACATGAAAATCTCTACTAAGGGCAAAATAGACATAGGAGGGATGAAGGTGAATAAAAGTATACATGTTGCTTTATTAAGCATTTTGACTGCACAGTTACTAAAAATTCCAATTCATTATTTGAAAACCGGAAAATGGAATCCAAATGTAATGATTCAAACTGGCGGGATGCCGAGCTCTCATTCAGCAGGTGTCTCTGCATTAACGACATTTATAGGGTTAAAAAGAGGGATATCCACGATTGATTTTGCCCTAGCTTTCGTTTTTGGGATTATTGTCATGTATGATGCACAAGGAGTTAGGAGACAAACTGGTGAACTCACATTAAAAGTAAATAATTTAGATGAATTTGTAAGAAAGACGCATGAACATGAAAAAATTCCTTTTGAAACAACCAATACGATGCCCTTAAAAGAAATGCTTGGTCATAAGTTAGAGGAAGTTATTGGAGGAGCTTTACTTGGAGTCGTTTTAGGCAATCTAGGGCATTTATTTACAAAAAAAGATAGAAGGGCAGCCTCAAAACGTGTAAAATATAGGTAGATATTGTCGAATGGGTGATTGTATTGGACTGTACGAAGTTAACCACAGAATCATATTTGTTGTATTTACACGATAAGGGCTTCCGATTTAATGATGAAAATATTGCATTTATTTACTTTGGACGATCTTTAACAAATGCTTCAGAAGCAATTGTAAATCTTTCTATTGAACTGACAATAATGTCAAAAAAAACTTTTGATGGGAGTTATTATATTTCCATTTTAGAAACTTTATTAGACCACAGAATCACAAATCGAAAAGCAGGGATAAAGCTAGCCTATGACAAAGGAATTTTAGTAGGGTAGCCAAAAGAGAGAAAATCTGAACAATCATAATCAGATCTTCTCTCTTTTTTTATGATGTATTTATACTTATCATGTTTAACTTTAATTCTACAACGAGCATTCCAAACAAAATGAAAAGGCATCCGATTAGTTGACTCCAAGTTAAAACTTCTCTAGCAAAAAGTATCCCAGTGAATGCAGCAAAAACAGGCTCCATAGCAAAAATAATGGCCACTCTTGTAGGAGTAGTAAATGTTTGAGCCCATGTTTGCACGAAAAAAGCTACAGCGGTTGCGAGAATGCCAGTAATGATTAAGGCCAAAATAACAGAAGGTTGTTGATAAACTTTCCATTCTACTAACAATGAAGGAGATTCAAAGAACAAGACACCAAGGAAACTCAATACTAATACGGTAAATAGCTGGATAAGAGTTAGGTTCAGCACATCATGCATAGAGGCAAACTTGTCAGTATAAAAAATTTGAAAAGCAAACCCAAAAGCACATATTAAAACGAGAATATCTCCAAGATTTACAGATGCTTCAGTAAGACCTGATAAGAAGAAAAGTCCCATAAGTGATAATATGGCCCCAATACATGTTTTGAGCGATACTCCTTTTTTAGATAGGAAGAAAGCTAAAAATGGGACAATGATTACATTTAATCCAGTTATAAAACCAGCTTTACTTGAAGACGTATAGAGTAATCCAAAGGTTTGAAATGAAAAACCAAATAAAAATGGCCGTCCCAATAATACATCCATGAAGGAGTAAAGACTTTGTTAGATAAAGTTTTTTAGTTGGTAGTAATTGAATAACAAAATAGAGTAGAATGCTCGCAATTAAAAACCTGATGGTTAAAAAAGAAAAGGGTGGAAATGTGTCCACTGCATTCTGAACAAGTACAAAAGTTGTGCCCCAAATAAATGAGACACATAATAATAATATGTCCGCAATGATGGATCTTTGTTTCATCACGCGTCTTCTTCTGCCTTAGATAGCCTTATAGCTTTACGTGATAAATCATCTGCGACTAAATTCTCTTTACTCGGAACCCATTTAACAAAAAATAAGGGGTTGCGGCTTAACACTTGTTGAATTGAAAGGAAAATTTCACGATATGTAGGATTCTTTACAAATTCCTTCTCAATGGCACGAGCAACTGCTTGGGAGTCTGTACGAAATGAGACCATATCGTATCCCTTTTGTTCACATATCTCGACTGCTTGTAATAATGCAAAAAACTCCGCTTGATGATTATTCATTATACCAAGTGGAATAGAATAACTTTCAGATTGCTGGCCATTTCGAATATGAACTCCAGCCCCACTGTGACCAGGATCACCAGCACTTGCTCCGTCTATATACACCTCGATCATGATTCTTCACATCCAATATGTACAATATAATAATACTGTTAAGTGTAAAACAAAAAGGCAAAAGCTTCAATAAAAAAACGCCCTTAGCGGGCGTGGACCTTCATTATTCAGGGAATTTTTTAGCAATGTATCCAAAAGGAGTATCTAATAAGGCAACAATCCACTTTAAAATATACGTAGTTATAAAGATTTGAAGCCAAATATGAAACTCATAGCCATAGAAGGCAATGGAAGTAAAAACAAGAGTATCAATCAATTGACTAATCATCGTACTACCATTGTTACGAATCCAGAACTGAGAATCTTTTGGAAAGTGTTTTTTTAGAAAAGAAAACACGTACACATCAGACATCTGACTCACAATATAAGCAGCTAAACTCCCTAATGCAATTTGTGGAATTAACCCAAAAATAGTTTCCAATGAGCCTTGCGCAAAGTCTTCAGGATGTGGGGTAAATTGAATTGCGAGTTGCATTACAACAATCATAATAAGCAATGTAGAAAAACCTAACCAAACCGCTTTTTGCGCATCTTTCTTCCCGTACTTTTCATTGAGTAAATCTGTTGCCAAAAAGGCAGATGCATACATGGTATTCCCTAATGTAGCAGTTAATCCAAAGAGTTCTATTTGCTTAACTACCTGAATATTTGCCAATATAGTGGCAATACCGATCCAGGTAAACAATCCCATTTTGCCAAACAATCGATAAAAGGCGAGAAATAAGGTAAAATTAATGATGATGAATATGAATCCGAATATGACTGTACTCATAAAAACCTCCATTTAAAAGAATCATATTGTATTATACATGTCCTAACCTAAAATACAAGAAAAAGAGGGTATCATCATGCAATTAAAAATTCACTATGTATTTAAGTCAAAAAACATCCAAGATGTATGGTTTGAATCAAGCTGGATGAATAACCATTCGATTGTCACAATGATAGATGAAATTGAACGAACCGGCCGTGTTCAAGAGCTTAAAGTAATAGACGAATTAGGGCATGAATGGAGTAAAAAGGAATTTTTTAAACTGAATAGGAAGCTTAACGAAGAACCAGATGATATCACCATCTTTTTTGATGGTGGGTGGATGAAAGAGGAAAAAAGGGCAGGTATCGGATTTGTTATTTATTATCAAAAAAGCGGAGAACACTTTCGAATTCGACAAAATGGACAGTTAGATTTCTTAGAAGATAATAATGAAGCTGAATATGCTGCCCTTTTTGAAGCTTTAAAAATAATTGAAGAAATTGGTGTGCATTCTAAAAAAATATCAATTAGAGGCGATTCTCAAGTGGTCCTGAATCAGCTAGTAGGCGAATGGCCATGCTTTGAAGATCACTACAATCGTTGGTTAGATCGGATTGAAGAAAAAATAAAAGAAAATGCAGCTGATATTGGATGTAGAAGTGATTCCGAGAAAAGATAACGTTGAAGCGCATAAATTAGCCTCACAAGCATTAGAACAAATTCCAATATCCAGTCATAAAGTCATTTAACATATAGAAAGGAATGAAGGGGACTGAATAGAACAGAGATTATTAGAAAAATTGATGAAGTGGTCACAAATTATTGCGAAGGTTGCTTCGTTAAAACACAATTAAGAAAAGATTTTGGAAAAACTCATGCTCATAGATTTTGTATACAATCGTGTACAGTTGGTGAAAAAGTCCAAAACCTCGGAGAAAAACTATCTCAGTAGAAAAAAGGGGAGGCAATTTGCCTCCCCTC
>NZ_ABFU01000035.1 GCF_000171615.1 Bacillus coahuilensis m4-4
TTCCAATTGCTTTGAATAAACTCATCTCGTCCAGACTTAGCACGGTCTTCTTTATATTCTTTAGGCGATTTTTTATAAAAATCTTGATGATAGTCTTCTGCTTCATAAAAGTGAGTTGCAGGTAAGATTTCCGTAACGATAGGTTGTTTAAAACGACCACTAAGTTGTATAGCTTGTTTGGTTTGTTCAGCCAATTGTTTTTGCCTATCGTTATGGTAAAAATTGCTGTTCTATATTGATTTCCACGATCTTGAAATTGTCCTCCGTCATCGGTTGGATCAATTTGAGGCCAATATAATTCTAGTAATTTTTCATAGGGAAATACTTCAGGGTCAAACTCAATACGAACTACTTCATAATGTCCAGTAGTTCCTGTTTTAACTTGCTCATAAGTGGGATTGTTAATATGACCTCCAGAATACCCTGATAGGATACCATAAATTCCTGGTAGCTCATCAAATGGTTTCACCATACACCAAAAACAACCTCCGGCAAACGTTGCAAATTCTCTTGAATGTTTCAAATTCATTCCCCCAACTCATATAATGAATTGAGTCTATCACCTTTAGTATATTAACGCAATCCATTTAATTTGTTCGGTTTACTTTTATGTTCCTTGACAATATTTTTTCCTTTTAAGGTGAAAAGTACTCATGATCTTTATACATTTTCTTCTCTTTCACAAATTGCAGCCTCCTTTTCCAATAGGATGGTTCCTTTTACTATATTTATTCAATTCTGTTTAACTTCAAAAGATTTTTGGGTAAACGATTGGTATAAACGTATAAGGAGTGAACTATATGAACGAAAAACAAGTGGCAAAACAAGAAATTAAACCATGGATTAAAAATTTTGCTCGGTTCGGTTATATGTCAAAAGGGGTAGTGTACATCCTTATTGGTGTATTATCTTTACTTGCTGCGATAGGTACTGGAGGTAAAACCACAGATTCCACTGGTGCGTTAGAGAGCGTTGGGAGTAAGCCGTATGGTGATATTCTCCTTTGGATTATAGCCTTAGGACTAACAGGCTATGTTGTATGGAAAATCATCCAAGCTGTTAATGATCCCGAAAACAATAGTAATGAAAAGAAATCACTTATTAGAAGAGTCTTTTATATTGTTACGGCTGTCATTTACAGTTTTCTAACGTATAAAGCCATAACAATTGCTATTAAAGACTCTTCATCTAATGGAGGAAATTCACAACAAACCATTTCAAGTTGGTTATTAGGTCAGGCATTTGGACAATGGATAATCGGTGCTATTGGAATTATTATTATTGGATATGGAGTGGTTGAATTATATAACGGATGGAAAGAAAAATTCACCAAACATTTTCAACGCTCTAAGATGAATGATAAAGAGTTTGAACTTGGAAAAAAGCAGGGAAGTTAGGATTAATAGCAAGAGGAATTGTATTGGGTATTATTGGAATTTTCTTTATTCAAACAGCTATAACAGCACAACCTGAAAAAACAAAAGGACTAGATGGAGCTTTATCTGAAATTGCTTCGCAAAGCTACGGGCAGATTTTGTTAGCGCTGGTTGCGATTGGATTAACCTTATACGGAGTGTTTCAAATCATTAAAGGTAAAAATAGAAATATGGTGCTATAAAAAAAGGTTGAGTTCATTCAACCTTTTTCTTTTTCTTCTGTTCTTTTGCAGAGAATACACTCATTTCTGGTTCATCACTCATTTGTTGTTCAGCTAAATTTTTTGCAGCTTCATGTTGGTTAGCTTGTTTATTTTTACCCATCTTCAATCTCCTTTCCACTTTCTACATCCTATTATTAGTTAATTTCATTTAAATATGTAGAAATACCAATTATATCTCCTTTTAATATTAAATATTTATTTTTAACCCAGTACAAGTAGAAATAGTCTATTGTCTTCATGATTATAGGTTATTAGCCGTACCCTCTAGAAAATAGTTGAATATACTTTAGTAATGAATTATTAGGAGGTGTAGGTAAATGGGAGAAAAGTTTAATCAAGAAAAGGTTGCTGAGTTGTCTAATGAGCTGGTAAACGTATTAGTGACAAGTATTATTACTAAATATGTTGATACAGACGAGCAAGTGAATGAAATAACAGATGCACAAAAAGGAAAAAATTAAAAGCATTGTTGAAGGATTAAAAACGCAAGTAGATGATTTTGTAAACGGAGAAGAACAAAAAGATGAAGTAGCCAAAGAAGTTGAAAGCAAGCTATCACCATTACAAGAAATTCTTAAACGAAAAAGAGAAAAGAATGATAAATAGGAAAGAATGTGCTAAAGACTATCAGCAAATGTCTAAGCAAAAATAGAGTAAAGCCATACTATAAGAGTAGAAGAGAAAGGAGGGGATGACATAGTGAATAGATTAGAAGGTTATGGAGAATGGAGTGCATTTGACGGGGCGTCTCGTCACCCAATGAAAGCAGCAGCTGCTCCTACAGCATGTAGAAATGATGATGAAGGGGTATTTTCGAACTTAGATCAAGCTGAATTAGTAGAGCAAGCTTCAAAGGAATTAATAGTGATCAGAAACTCTGCTAATATCGATGTTAGAACTACCGATACTCAAGTAGCATTATCTTTGCAGGCAGCATTACAAGTCGCTATTGCACTTGTAATCAACTTAACAATTCTTGACAGCAGCCGTGCTGAGAAAGTGACACAAGATTTGCTTCAATTGACACAATTAAGACAATCTAACAAACAATCTATCGTTATTGAAAACTCATGTGATGTTGAAGTTAGAACAGAAGATACTGATATTGTTCTATCCATTCAGTTACTTTTACAAATTCTTTTAACGATTGTAGTTGTATTAGATATCTTATAATCAATCTGGGAGCTTCGTCTTTGGACAAGTTCCCTATTTTTATTTAGTTTTCTTCTTACTAGTTATATGCATAGTCATATAAAAGGGTTAGGAATATATATAAAACAAGAAGGTAGAATTGATCAGAGTCATCAATCTATCTTTTTTAAGCATACAAGGAAGGAGCGAATGATATGTATTATCATCATTGTAAAAAGGACAAGTATACTTGCAAAGATAAGAAAAAAGTTTAGTTCATATTTGCTATTCAGATCGTCCGTGTATATTTAGAAATATACTTCCTGCTGAAGTTATGCCAAGTAGACACTATAAATAAATAAGGATGAGGAGGCTGACTCAAAAGGTCGAAAAATGTACGTTTTTTTTTGTAGTCACCTCTTTTCTTTTTATTATTTTAGATTTTCACATCTGTTCATTTTGATTAGATTGATTCTCGCTGCAGGTCCGAGACTCCGAGGGAAATAGCGGAATTTTTTGTTAAAAAGAAGAAGGTGTCCAAATAAAATATACTTTTGGGACATCCTCTTATTTTTAACTTTTTAGTTATTTCTTATTTCCATTCCTTTTGAATATGTTTTACATAAAGGAGGGATTATGATGGAATTGAAAAAGTTAGATGAAGAATTAGTGTTTCATTCGTTTAGGCCATATAATCCAAATCAAACAATGCTGATTGAAGAAGCAAAAGGTGTATATATTTTTGATAGTAAGGGGGAGAAATATCTAGATGGTATGGCTGGACTGTGGTGTGTAAATGTTGGATACGGTAGGGATGAGTTGGCGGAAGCCGCCTATAAACAATTAAAAAAAATGCCGTACTATCCTCTAACTCATACACACGAGACGGTTATTAAATTGGCTGAAAAGCTAACCTCTTGGTTAGAAGACGATTATGTATATATTTTTTCTAATAGTGGATCTGAAGCAAATGAAACGGCATTTAAACTAGCAAAACAATTTCATGATCAAAACGGAGATCATCATAGGCATAAAATTATATCTAGATATAGAGGTTATCATGGAAACACTTTTGGTGCCTTAGCGGCTACTGGTCAAGCTCAAAGAAAATTTAAATATGAACCTCTTGGATCAAATTTTATTCATATACCTCCTCCAGATTCTTATCGAGCTCCTCAAGTGGATACAGTAGAATATTTAGATCAAATTATGACATGGGAATTAAGTGAAACCATTTCTGCCTTTATCATGGAACCCATAATTACTGGAGGAGGTATATTAATGCCACCTGAAGATTACCTTTCTCGTGTAGAACAGGTGTGTAAAAAGCATGGTGCTTTATTAATAATAGATGAAGTAATTTGTGGGTTTGGGAGAACAGGAAAGAAGTTTGGGTTTCAACATGAACATGTACGCCCAGACATAGTTACCATGGCCAAAGGCTTAACGAGTGGGTATCTGCCGTTGTCAGTGACAGCTATCAAGCGGGACATATTTGAAAAGTTTAAAGGACAAGAGAAATATGATTATTTTAGGCATATTAATACTTTCGGTGGAAATCCAGCCGCATGTGCAGTCGCTTTAGAAAACCTGTCAATTATGGAAAATGAAAATCTAGTAGAAAAAAGTGCAATTTTAGGAAGGGAAGCTTTAGCGATTTTAACAACAAATCTGTCAGAGATTAGGATAGTAGGAGATATTAGAGGAAAAGGATTGTTAATTGGGATTGAGATGGTAGAAGATCAAACGAACTAAAAAACCTGTTACTGAAGAAGTTTTGAATAAAATAGTAAACTATTGTAAAGATGAGAACGTGTTAATTGGGAAAAATGGTGCTACTGTTAACGGCTTTAATAACATCATTGCACTCTCCCCACCGTTAATTATTTCAAGGGATGAGTTACATCATTTATTAGATACAGTTATAGACGCTATAAAAAACGTAGTAGAATAATTTGTGGGTAAGAAGAAAAATGTTCATTTTCTTCTTACCATGTTACTATATGGTAAAA
Organism: Bacillus coahuilensis m4-4; assembly: GCF_000171615.1. GTDB lineage: Bacteria > Bacillota > Bacilli > Bacillales > Bacillaceae_K > Bacillus_T > Bacillus_T coahuilensis. The sequence continues at coordinate 4,804 of NZ_ABFU01000035.1, forward strand.
GTCATAGCACATGGAGGTATTTGTGGTACATTTAGAAAAAGCATCTTTGGATGAACTATACATTATGCAAGAGATATTAAACTCCCAACCAGATTATTTAAAAGAAGAGAACGGAAAGGATTTTAGAACGAAAAAAGAGATTGAACAAGAATTTTTTCAAGAGGGATTGTTGACTTATTTCATTAAATTGGAGGATACGTACATAGGATTAATTCATTACATGAAAAACCACAAGAAAGACAACGCTCCTTGGATAGGACTATTGATACTACATTCATGGTATGTAGGCCACGGCTTTGCACAAACTGCCTATCACTTGTTACAAGAATCCATTCTGAAGCAGTACAAAGAAGTATATATCGGAATAGTTCCAGAAAACCATAGAGCACGTAAATTTTGGGAACGCAATAAGTTTAAAATGGTGGAAGAACGACAGTATAGAGGAAGTATTGTAGATGTGTATAAAAAGAGTTTGTCGAAATAAAGAAAAATTTACTTCATTTTGCGCTTGCCTTGGAAATAAAAAAGTAGTATATGTAAGTAAAGCACTAAGTGCTTTACTGGTAGGATGATCGAAACTTCAACTAGACTTTCGTTGATAGCTATATCTTAATCTCCAAGCCTAGGAGATTCAACAAACAATTTATGGTAACTACTTAAGATGGGGGAATGATTATGAAATATATTAGCAGTATCCTTAGTTTTTTCCTATTACTTTTTTTAGTACAAGTTATGCAGGAGCAGATGATTCGAGTTCCACTAAGCAATCTATTAACGAGAAATTTGGCTTGCCAATTGTTGCTTATGGTGGATCATTAAATGAAAACCAATTGCAACAAGTTAAAGAGCTTTTGAACGTGACGGATTCTTCTATGGTGGAAGAGATCACCGTAACAGGTGAAGATTTAGCTAAATATATACAAGGTGAAAATCGTAATGCAAATATGTATTCATCGGCAAAAATTACTCGTCAGGAAGCTGAAAAAGGGATTGAAATTATTATTGTTACGCCAGAAGACATTACTGAAGTGACAGAATCCATGTACGCGAACGCATTAATTACAGCTGGAGTAGAAGGTGCGATCATTGAAGTAGCTTCTCCTGTAACAGTTTCTGGACATTCGGCATTAACAGGGATTTACAAAGCTTATGATGTAGAAGGAATTACGTTAGATGCTGATCGAATGGAAGTAGCGAATGAGGAGCTTACGATTGCAACAGAACTTGTTGAAGGCACAGGAATTGACCAAGAGCAAGTCAGTGAACTATTAACTGAGATTAAAAAGCAAATTGCAGAACAAAACCCTGCTACAAAAGAAGATGTACAAAAAATTGTGGAGGAACAGCTTTCCAAGTTGAATATAGAGTTAAATGAAGAAGATAGACAAATGCTCATTGATCTTTTCGATAAAATGAGAGCTCTAGAGATTGATTTTGGTGGGATGAAAGATCAATTAAATGAATTAACAAAAGACATCCAAGACCAGTTAGATCAAATTATTCAAAACGATACATTTTGGGCAGAGGTAAAGAGTTTCTTCCAAAGTATTGTCGATTTTTTTACTAGGTTTACTTGGTGAAAGTTAAGTGAAATTGTTTATTATTGGTATTTTTGAAATTAATTTGCTATACTGACCTTATTCTGAATGTACCGACATTTCTCTAGATGTGTCGGTTTTTTTTGTCGCCTTGTTGTTCTTTATATAGAACAAACCATTTCTTTAAGAGGAGGAAATCCGTTATGTTCCTTGATTATCATTTAAAAGACCAGATAGTATTGAATTCTAATTTTGTTGAATGTCCAGTAGATGGTTGTCATTACTTAGTGGAGAGACAAATAGGATCGTTTAAAAAGTCATCTGAATTTTTATGTCCTCATCATTCCATTTATATTTCTCCTTCAACATATGAATATGAGGATATGAGAGATAATTTATTATGGAAAGATCCTACAGAAATTGAGTTGCTTCAACGTATACTTCAAGTGAAACGAGTCAATCGTATAGGAAGAGAGCGAAGTGAAGATGCTGTAATATGGAATATATTCCGTTATCTAAAGAGAAATGCTAAGCTAGATTCTTTCATAGGTTCTTTATTACAGACAAACATAGAAGTTAATACTATGTATTATTGGGGGTACGATGAGTTAAAAGGGACAATTTGGCAACCTTTAAATGAAGTTAGAAGTATCCTAAATGAGTTCATAATTACAGAACCAGATATACTATTAGAGACAAACGACACACTAATCCTACTAAATGGAAATGTACATGGTAACATTTCCATTAAACCGAATTCATCAAAATTAATACAGCCCTATTTACATCAACTCGAACATAATGACTTATTTAAAACATCTATAGATATGATTAGCTTTCTTACCAAACATTATAATTTAGCAAAATTATGGTTTTTAGGAAACTATCTCAGCAGATTTAATAAGAAGAAGTTTATCTTCATAACAATTTATAATGAAAGCCGTTCAAATGTTATGAGAATGAACGATTTTCAAAATACTTGTATTACGATAAATGGTAATCAACAATTCTTACCTGTAACCTGGTCTACTTTTCATAGTCATTTAGTTCAGTTAGAATCAGATGAAGAATTTGGCATTCTCGAAAACTATTTACTACATAAAACATTCGGTTATCAAAATGGAAAATTAAAGAGGGCATTCCCTACATTAGTCACGTACTAATAAAGGTTTCTTCGATGCCTCGATTAGTTTTTTACATTGAAAGGATAGTCGTTGTATAATAGGTGATAGCAAATTGATAGTATCAGCTAGATAATAGAAAGGGCTGAATCTTGTTGTCGAATTCGGAACGTTACCAATTAAATGTAAGAGTAAGTAAAGACACACATAAAATGTTAGAAGAGATTGTTTTATTTTATGAGGAGAATACAAAGTTTGGACGAGTATACAAAGGTGATGTGTTAGCGGATATTATTGAAAAAGCGTACGAACAAATGAATAAAACAAAAAGCAATGAAACGTTATTATTAGGAGAAAGTTAATACTTGGAGGAAAGACGACATGGAACTATACACACACAACGACTTAGACGGTATTTCTTGTGGAATATTAGCCAAACTAGCCTATGGAAAAAAGGTGAATGTTTCATATTTGTCAATAGGAGCATTCCATCATAAATTAAGTAAAGTATTTGAAACAAAAGAGGCAGCGAATATTTTTGTCACTGACCTTTCTGTTCAAGGTGAAGAAATTGACCATATTAACCAATTGATAGACGAAGGCGGCTCCTTTACATTAATTGATCATCATCAATCCGCGTTTGAGTTAAACGAGTATGATTGGGCAACGGTAACAGTAGAATCTTCTAATGGCATAAAAGAATGCGCAACTTCATTATATTACAGGTATTTAATCAACGAAGGTACTTTAAAGGAAAGTACCATATTAAATGAATATGTGGAGCATGTGCGACAATACGATGTCTGGGATTGGGAGAAAAATAATAATGTAATCGCAAAGCAATTAAATGATTTGCTTACTCTTATGTCTTTTGAGGAATACGAGTCGAGAATACGATCAAAAATAGAATCGGATGAAGAATTTACTTTTGATCAGTTTGAGAGTAATCTACTTTCTATTGAAGAAGAAAGAATGAATCGATACATTTCTCGGAAAAAACGAAGTGTTTTTCAAGTTGAATTTCAAAACCATTTAGTAGGTATCGTGTATGCAGATTCTTACATATCTGAGTTAGGAAATACGTTAGGAAAATTATATAGTCACCTTGATTACATTGCGATTTTAAATTTAGGTAATAAAAGGTTGAGTTTACGAACGATACATGACCATATAGATGTATCAAAAGTAGCTAGTACACTGCACGGGGGGAGGGCATCAAAAAGCTTCAGGAGCAACTTTAACTGAAGAGGCATTTGAAGCAATGGTCATTGCTGCTTATAAAGCAGAACCACTGCACATGGATGCTACGGATAATCAATTTAATGTGAAAGAAAACAAAGATGGTGTATTGTACGTTAACTCAGAAGGTACAAGAATCTGGGTCTATTATCGAGATGGATCATGGTATATCAATGAAAATTTACATCATACATTGGATCATGATTTCTCTTCATTTGGAGAGGCAGAAAGGTATATTAAAAAAACCTATCTTGCAGGTTTAGCTAAAGACCGCTCGTTTGTCTCTTACTTATTAGAGAAACTGCATCAAG
>NZ_ABFU01000034.1 GCF_000171615.1 Bacillus coahuilensis m4-4
CCCTCCTTTACTCAATTGTAGGCTGACCTGAGAATTTTAGATAGTCTTGCCAAACCTTTTCGTGAGAAGTCCATAATTTAGGCATTTCTTCTTGAGTAAAAAACTTAATGTCTAAAGATTCTTCATCTTTTCGAATTTCTCCAGAAAATTCTCGACCAATAAACATAGCTTTGACTAATTGAACTTGATCTCCATTTGGCAGAGTTCGATGATAGCCTTCTCCCGAATACATTCCTAACAATGTGAGACTACTTAACGTTAATCCAGTTTCTTCATATACTTCTCGTTTAGCCGTTTCTGTTAAGCTCTCCCCCATCTCCATATAGCCACCAGGAAAACCCCATTCGCTATTATCTGAGCGCTTTTGAAGTAAAATTTCATTCTTTTCATTTACTACGATCACGCCTGCGACTACCATAATTAAAGGATTCTTGCCTACAAGATTTCTAATATACCCTATATAATCTGACATAATTACCTCCCACATTAAGTTAACATAACAATATTATTGTTATCTAATAAGTATTATTTTGCATATGGATAGGTAACATTGTCTTCTTTAAGCTACAACCACGAATATCTCATCAGAATCAGGATGGATCTTCTATTAGTAGCTTAACTTTTTTAATAGTGGAAAAAGCTTTAAAGTCAGAATTATTTCCACTTTGTTTTCCTTTTATTGCTTATATACAGATATCCATCACTTGATATTGCTAAATCTAAATTCCCTGTTAGCTTTTCACTATCTTGAACAATAGACTGGTACCCCGCTTTTTTGACAACACCAATACTCCCTTTTTCTATGTCAGCAAGAAAAATATCTCCATGGTGATCCACTTTAAATCCTGATGATAGTGGTTTTTTCTATATAACTCAATATCTAGGCTAGAATTAGGTTCAGACCATAGTTGATTCGTTGATATTCTGTAGATATTTGTATCATAAGAATTACCAAAATAGACCCATTCGTCACTTTTATCTATGGAAAAGGATGCTGGCTTTGACAAAAGAAAAACGATGATTATTATGTAAATTTGAATGGTTCACGTTCATTCTTGTTGATGTTCCTGAATTTTTATCAACGGTAATTAACCCAAGTTCTTTACTTTCTCCCGTTTCTTTATCGCGAACTAAATCGACGATATAAAATGTTGAGTTATCATCTATTGTAAAATCTTGAAGCGTGGACTGGCTGTTTAGTACCGAACTGGGAATAGTCAATTTCTTTTCTAGTTTATTTTCTAGGACATTCCAACCTACGAGTGTGTATAAGTTCTTTGAATTTCCTTTTTTTACTTCCTCAGTTAAGAACCACATGACATCTTTATTATCACTTTTCGCACTTATCGGATGGGTACTATTTGAAAGACTGTTGATAGGATACTCTGAACTAGAACCATCTTTTTTAATTTCAACTAAGGTAAAGGTATCCCTCTCTGTTGAAGAAGTAGTTAAAAAGATTCTATCATTCGTAGTTAGCAATAAGCTTCCTACCTCTACTCCCTCAAGCTCTGCCACTGTTTCTAGCTTTGAAGGTGATAAATAATTCTTAAGAGTAACAGGTAAAATCGAACCTAAAGTAATACAAACACTAAACCACGCTAGCATAATCCGCATAATAACCCCCCCTAGAAATTTTCCATATTTTAGTTTCTGTATTACTCTTGAATTTATTCACAAACAAAATAGGCTGTTCAGATGAACAACCTACTTATCAAATGAAAATTCTAATTTTTTTCGTCTGGGAATTCCACTTTAATCTAGCATCGAAGGTTTTATTACTTTTTCTTAAATCCAGTTATACGGTCTGACTCTTTGTCTTTCAATATTTTATTGATTTGAGCTTGTGAAACAGTTTTTCCAAGGATTTTCTTTGATATGGTGAAAGCACATTGACTTTTTGAGTACTCTGAGCAACCATAAAATGACCCTTTATCTATTACTTTCCTTCACAAATTAGACAGGAACCAATGGATTTCCCTTTAGAAAATTTTTGCTTAGATCCCTGTACACTCTCTATATCAAACTGATCGAAATTCCAAGAAGAAGAAATCTCTTTTGCATCCTCAACAATTTTTCCTGTTAATTTTTTTACTTGCTCCATAAAAACTCCAGCGTCAGCGGAACCCTGTCCTATTTCTTTTAATCTAGTTTCCCACTTTGCAGTCATTTCAGGAGATGCTAGTATTTTATCACCAATGGAGTAAATCAGTATTTTGGCTTTGTCGGTTGCGTACACCTGATTTTTTTGTGACATTGATATAATTTCTTGTTTTTAACATTGTAATAATGCCTGCTCTTGTTGCTTCGGTACCTAAGCCTTCTGTGTCTTTTAATATTTTTTCTAACTTAGAATCCTCAATTGTTTTTCCGGCTGTCTTCATTAACGAAATTAACTGCCCCTCTGTGTAACGTTTGGGAGGTTGCGTTTTTCCTTCTCGGATAGTAGTAGAGTGAACGTGCCCATTCATAAATTTATGAAGTTCTGGTAGAACAATATCATTTTCATTCTTTTTTTATGTTGATTACGTTCTTCCAACCTTCTTGAATTTTAACTTTTCCCTTTGTTACAAAAGTAGCTCGCTTGTCTACTACTGTCACTATTTTAGTGTAATCCACAATATGCGGAGGATAGTATGCAGCAATTAACCTTTTAACAATTAGAGAGTATATTTTTTGTTCATCGTTTGAAGTTTGTTAGATTGGTCACTTGCTCAGTCGGGATAATAGCGTAGTGATCTGTAACTTTTTTATCGTTCACGAACCGTTTATCTGTGGTGATGGTTTCCTTTGGAAGAGGGAAGTATGAACTAAATGCCTCCAATTTACTTAGTTTTTCTAAAATGGCAGGAAAAGCTTCTGCTTCGCCTTTGGTAACGACCGTTGAATCTGACCTAGGGTAAGAAATTATGCCTTTTTGATATAAACTTTGCGCAATGTCTAATACATGTTTGGGTGACATTTTATAGAGACTATTGGCTGTCGATTGAAGATTAGATAAATTAAAGAGCAAGGGAGCTAGATATTCCTTTCTTTCCTTTTCAACGTCTCCAACCTCTGCCATCTTAGTATGGCAAAAGGCGGCGATCCTTTCTGCCAGCTCTTTAGAATCTACCCTGCTTTCTCCATCTTTTTCCCATGTTCCTTCGTATACTTCTCCGTTCATTTGGAATTTTCCTAGTACTTCCCAAAATGGCTTACTCACAAAGTTTTCAATTTCATTTTCTCGTTTCACAATTAAGGCGAGCGTAGGAGTTTGAACCCTACCAGCAGAAAATACGTCATGTATCCCTTTTTCCTTTAATAATATACTGTAGATTCTAGAAGCGTTCATTCCAACAATCCAATCAGCACAAGCCCTTGAATATGCCTCATAATATAAGTTTCTAGTATCCTCTTCATTTAAAAGAGACTGAAATCCTTCTACAATAGCATTTTTTGTAAGAGATGATATCCATAATCTTTTCATTGGCTTCTTGACACCTGATTGATGGATAATGTTTCTTATAATAAGTTCTCCTTCTCGACCAGCATCCCCTGCATGTATGATCTCTGTAACCTTATGGTTTAAAAGCAATTCTTTTACTTTTTGAAATTGTTTGTATTTAGAAGAGGTTACTTCATACTGAAATTGTGATGGAATAATTGGTAATGTAGATTTTGTCCACTTTTTCCATTCAGTGCTGTACTTCTCAGGGCTTTTTAATTGCAGTAAGTGGCCTACTGCCCAAGTAACATATGCACCGTTTGGGAATAGATCATTTGGTAAGATTTCTAAAAATCCTTGGTTTTTTTATGAGGAAATGGTTTAGCTAACGTAGCTCCTTGATCTGGTTTTTCAGCGATTATTAATTTCATGATTGGTTCTCCTGTTCGTAGTAGAGTCGTTTTAAGAAGTTTTAAGAATAAAAATGAAGATGAAAGAAGGGTAGACTCTCAGATGACCCACGAGAGTCCATTTGTAGGGGATTATTTATGCTCGGGTATTTCAAGAAATTTTTCTAAAGAATTTACAATCACTGATAATGTTTCGATACGAGCATATTTCTTTTGTTCTCCTGATATAATATACCATGGTTTTTCATCCATTGAAGTTTTTTGTAGCATTTCTTCAACTGCTTCTTCGTATTCCTCCCATTTTTCGCGATTACGCCAATCTTCATCTGTAATTTTCCAACGTTTAAGTGGGTTGTTTTCTCTTTCTTTGAATCGTTTTAGTTGTTCTTCTTTACTGATATGGATCCAAAATTTTAGGACTAGATAATCTTGGTTTATTAAGTATTCTTCAAAATCATTAATTTCGCTATATGCTCTCATCCATTCTTCCTGAGTGGCAAATTGTTCAACTCGTTCTACTAATACACGCCCATACCATGAGCGATCAAATATCCCTATTTTACCGTACTTAGGAACTCTCGTCCAAAACCGATGAAGGTATGGAAACTTCTTTTCTTCCTGTGTTGGTGCAGCTGTAGCATGTACTTCAATTCCCCTAGGGTCTAAGCCCTCCGTTAATCGTTTAATAGTACCTCCTTTTCCTGCTGCATCCCAACCTTCAAACACTAATATACATCCCTTGTTCTGATCAATCAGATTTCTTTGTAACCTTAACAACTTCATTTGTAACGATTTCAATTCTTTTTTATATTCTTCCTTTGAACTGATTCGTTTAGATAAATCTGTTTGTTGTAATCGATTCACATATCCCACTCCTTTTTTTAGTATACCAGCCTCCAAATATGTAATCCAACTGATAAAATGGAGTTTCCAAAATAGAGATAGCCTAATCGCTTTCCCCTCTACTGCATAACATGATTAATGTGTACTAGAGAGAAGAATACTAGAACAGTTGATTCCTATTCTAATATATGTTACCCTTATCGTCGGAAATTTATCATGTAAATAGTATGGAGGTTAGTGGAACATTGTATAGAAGTGCATTTTTAATGGAGGATGAGTCGAAAACAAAAGAAGAACTTGAAGAAGAATTAACAGATTTAGAATTTCAAATCCATCGTATGAAGGAAAATATGAAAGAAATATCAAAGAGTTATGATATTGTCGGGATTGAACAAACAAAAGATAACCGATGGGTCATCGTCTATGTACTGGATGACGGCAATAGATGTAAAATAATGCTATCTGACTGTGAAACTTCCTATGACGGTACATGGGATTTCTTGATTCAAGCCCAGTATAAAGACGACGATCATATCTTTATTGGAGACATCAAAGGGACTCCTAACAAGGGATATGGAACAATTTGTATACCTTATTTAAAGGATAAAGCAAGGGAGAATAATGTTCCTAAAATAAAAGGCGACATCGCAAAACGTGACTGGGATCATGTTGATCGACTTGAGCATTTTTATGAAAAACACAATTTTGAGGTATCAATTGACACTGAAAGCATGTCTGGCAATATAATCTGGTGGAGAAATGAATAGGTGAAAATAGACGTTCAATTATAATTGAACGTCTATTTCTGTTAACTGTACATCAGAATCTTTTATCATTCTAAGTTCTAACACTCCATTCTTATAGGAAGCCTTTCCGCCTTTTCTTCTAACTGTACTAGGTAAATTAATTTTTATTTCTTCCCCTTCTTTTGGGTAATTTCTTATCATAGCCAAGCTAGGCGTATAGAATACTTTTACAGTAGTTTGATCCACTTCATTAGAAGTTGTTATGTGTACACGTACGAAAATGAAATCATGTGTTTCTAATACTTCAATGTTTTCATTTTCATTCGTTCTCTCTTCAGTCCCTCCTTGTTGATAAGGAGTGAAATTCTTAGGGATGGTATTTGCCATCATTTCTTCCATATATTTTTGCATCCCTAAAGGATTCATTCCTTTAAAGAAGGAGTGCAAACCTTTACTAAATGGATGTTGTTGGTTCCAATCTTCCACTATAGCTCCCTCCTCTCCCTACACAATATGCGAGCAGGATTAAAAGTGAGCGTGAGTTGAAAGAATTCGATGTCGATATGAATTTTTGGCTGTTTCAGCTAGAGTCCCTATTAAATAATAATTGGTAACGCCTCCTACCACACCACCAAGACCAGGTGCTAATTGAAATAACTTTACAAGATCAATTGAATCTCGATATTCTTGTTGAAGTTCTCTCCAATTGATTATCTCCAGATCTTCCTTGGCTTTGTCCCAATCCTTAATATAGTTGAGAATTTTTCTCTTATGCGCCTCACTTGAAAACGCTAATTGAAAAATTAATAACATAAATACTCTTTCTTCTTTAACTTTCGTATAAAACCCATATATTAATGCAGCCTCGTACAAGAAGCTAAATTTTATGGTCAGCAATGCAGGAAAATCCACCATACCAAGTAGGATTCCACCAAATCCAGTACCTGCACCTTCAACAGCACCCAATTTTTGATATTTTTTTGTAATTGAAGTAACTCTTCGTCTTTCTGCTCCAATGAGCTTAGCTTATATTTCCCTTTTCCCCTATTTAATGGTTTAAATGTGCCGAGTAAAATTGCTTGAATCAGTATTCTCATGCTCTCTGTTATAGTTCTATGCACAGTTTCAGGGGTATGCTTTGCCACTATTTTTGTACGGTAGTGCTACTTCTTTTAATGGAAGAAGGTTTTTGGTTACTCTTCTCTCCCAAAGCTCTAATTCTCTTTGAACTTTTTGATTATAAGGATGATTATACATATCGTAGTCTCCTTTAACGTTTAATCAACGAATGGCCGAGTTTAACATGTTTTATTTCTTGAAAAAGAAGATGAAATGATGTCTCCCCCATTTGAACTAACGGTAATTCAATGGTAGAAAAGGAAAGCAACTGTGATATATATTGATTATCAAATCCGATAATCTGAACAAAGTTTTGTTGATTATTACTTTCCATATTTGCTGCTAATAAAAATCCTGCAGCTACTTGATCATTTGTCACTAATAAACCTGTAGGCTTATCCCTCAACTTATTCCACATGTGATAAATTCTTTCTCCATCTTCCATTGTATAAGCTCCGTCAAAAATCCATTTTGAATTGTATGGTAATGTTCTAATTTCCATGAATTTTTTAAACGTTTGAGCTCTAACATGACTGTTATGACTATTCTTTCTGCCAAGTGTATAACCAATCTTTGTATGGCCATTATGAAATAGTTCTTCTAAACCTAATTGAAATGCTGCTGCATGATCAATGGTGATACATCTAAAGTTCTCTACAAATTCTCCACAAAATACGATAGGTCCAATGGCTTGTAATCTGCTATAATCTCTTGATCAAGCTCACAAGAAACAATGATAATTCCATCAACTTCTCTATTCTTAAGCATATTTAAGCACTCGACTTCTACACGATTATCATAATTTGTTTGCATGACAAGGAGATGGTGCTTGTTAATGAATGCTCCTTTGTATATGCCACTTAGTAGTTGACTGAAATAGGGGTGAGATACAAATGGAATAATAACTCCAATTCTCTTTGTTATTCCTTTTGAGAGATGAACAGCATTCATATTAATTTGATAGCCAATCTCCTCCATAATGGCTAATACTCTTTCCCTTTTATCCTCTTTTACATAAGGATGCCCATTAATAACTCTAGAAACTGTAGTGATCGAAACATTTGCTTTTTTAGCAATATCGCGAATATTTACCATAGATACATTCCTTTCAAATTTTTCTTGCTATGAAACGCGTTTCATACTTTATGTTTTTAATGAGAATACGAATTGGAGGAATGAGAATGTACACCCTACTACTATTTATTTTACCTGTCATCATATTATTGGGAGCTTATTGGGCAATACCAAAATCAAGAAGAAGTGAAGAGATTGAAAAGTTTGATACGTTTTTTCAATAAAAATTCATTTAGTACGTTATACGATTTTCATTTGCTGTTCATAGAACATTATATTTACAACTGCTCTGTTTTTCTTTACCTTATTTTATACCTATTATACATCTATTGCTTGATTATTCCTTATGAAATTGATTAAACGGTAGATTATTTACTATTTTTGTAATAAAGTAGAATAGGAGTTTTAATCGTCAGGAGGAACATACATGAAAAAAATAATTATCAAGTAAAATATTCGTCTCTTTTCTATGCTGTTTAATCTTATTTGCTCTCACCGGTTTCAGTTCATCTGAAAGAATTCAAGGTGACTCTAGATATGAAACTGCTGCTAATATTGCCTTAACAGGCTGGCCAAACGGTGCTCATACTGTTGTATTAGCAAGTGGAATTAGCTTTCCTGATGCTCTTTCTGGAGCGCCATTAGCCTATCATCATGATGCACCAATACTTTTAACAGGAATAGAATCTATCCCTACAGCTACGAAACAAGCCATTGAACAACTTTCTCCTTCTAACATCATTATTTTAGGTGGAGAGAAAGCTGTAAGCTCAAGTATCGAGGAGGTATTAAAAGATTCCAATTATTATGTGGAACGAATAGCTGGTAGTACTCGGTATGAGACATCTATTAATATAGCAGAACAATTACCCGATTACTCAGAAGTGTTTATCACAACTGGAGAGAATTTCCCAGATGCGTTGTCTATTGCAAGCATAGCGGCCAATAAAGGAATGCCTATTATCTTAACTCCATCCTCTTCTATACTGACTCTTAGAGCAGTTAATGCTATAAACAACGCCAAAGATATATTTGCTGTGGGAGGAGAAAAAGTATTACCCAATCAGGTATTATCACCTATCGATTCCTATATTCGAATAGATGGAAACGATCGGTATGAAACTTCTCTCAATGTGCTATCTTCTTTTGACATTTCTACAGATCAACTGTTTTTGAGTACAGGCGAACAATTTGCCGATGCACTTACTGGTTCGGTTTTGGCTGCTAAAAATCGTAATGGTGTATTACTTATTCCTCCTACAACCGTTCAATCTAGTCAGCTTGACTATATTGAAGAACAAGAAGTACAGCATTTAATAACTTTAGGTGGAAGCTCTGCTGTTTCAGAGGAAGTATTAACACGCTTAGAAGCTGTTACAACGAATAGCAAAGAAATTATAGATAGTGACCTATCTAACTCCATCGATTCTACTAATGGGCAACTCAATGGGTTAATCAAATCTTCTAATGCTTTATTAAACTCAAAAACGAATGTAAAGGCATATAATCAAAATAATGAATTAATTGAACAAATGAGTGTAGATACTTCTGGTAAGTTTTCTTTAAGCCTTCCCTCTGGTCTTTATAGTTTAGAATTCAGTAATTCAAACCAAGAAACCGCTACGTATTCATCTATAAATGTCCAGAATGGAGAGAGTCAAAATTTACAAGCTATTCAACTGTTTCCTAACGATTCTACAACCCTACACTCTATTGATGGAATCATTCAAGATTCCCATAATGGATTACCAGTTGAAGCAGCAGATATCTCAATTCGTTCAGGATTTGGAAATATTTCGAGTGAACCATTGTTTATAACGAAAACTACTACTCTTGGAAAATATACGTTCCCTCAGCTAAAGCAAGGATTGTACACGGTACATGTTACTAAAGAAGGATACATGGATAACCATTTTAATATTATGGTAGGAGGAATAGAGAAAACGGAGTATGATGGAATATTATCAACTACTATGGAAGAAGATGAGAAATATCGCCTGATCCTATCTTGGGAAAATGATTTTGATTTAGATGCGCATTTAACAGGTCCTTCTGAAAATGATACCCGTTTTCATTTATATTGGAATTCTCCGATAATTAATGGAATAGCAAAATTCCAATCACTGGATCAAAAAACTGGCACAACGCCAGAAACTATTTCTCTTTTCAATACATCATCTGGAACCTATCATTATTATGTTTTCAATTATTCCTATCGACTTCATGAAAATAATAGTGCGCTGTCTATCAGTAATGCAAAGGTAGAGGTTTATCAAGAAAATGCTCTAACGGATGTTAATTTTATTCCCTATAATCAAATTGGCAAGTTGTGGAACGCCTACACTATAACTAATCATGAATTACTTGCATCAACTTCATTAACAGATGGCTACACATTCATGAATTCTGAAACAGACCTGCCTATAGATAAATTAATGAATAGAAAAAAATAAATAAAGAGGATGTTCCCAAAAGATTTAGCGTCTTTTGGGAACACCCTCTTTTTTCTTTAATGTAGATGATACTTACTTCTAGGATCTTTCGATAGAGTATTGAAATCATGTGGAACCGAAATTCCACCTATTGAATAAAGCTTTTGTAAAGGGTGCCAATCTAAATAAGCATCTGATGCATTTTGAATGATTGGCAAGTAGGATTCTTTGTAATCTTCATATACCCCTGCCACATTATTATGATCACGATTTTGTATATAATACTTCGACGAAGTTTCTTCTAAAACCCCTAGTTCTATTAATTCCTTTATTGCTAAACCAGAGTTTTTGTGATCAATATGAGCATTATTATAAGTAAAAGCATGATGCTCTCCAGAAGGAAACCTCGTTATATATTGGAGCATGGCCTGTACAATTTCTTCTTTAGTTGTTTTTCCATCTACTAAATATTCCATATGCATATTCTCGCGGGACACTCCCATTGCAGCTAAAGAACGAACAAATTCAAGATTCCGAGCATATGAAAATTCTTCTACGGATAATGGGGCAAGCATTTTAAGTTCAAGCTCATCGTTTACTTTATGAATGGAGTTTGACCTTGAACCATCTGTTAATAAGACAACGTGTACTTCAAAGCCATCTAACACATACTTTGTAATAGCATGGCCCATTGTTAAGACCTCATCATCTTGATGAGGAGAATAAAAGACTGCCACTTTGGTTGTGGAAGCTTCAACATTATCTTGCATAGGATAAATGATAAGGCTAACTAAAACCAAAAGGAAGAGTAAGCTACGTTTCATTATTTGGCCTCCATAAGTTGTTTTTTAATTTCAGAAGCCAAACCGTTTGTAATAACAGCTTCTCCTCCAAGAATATAACCGTAATACATTTCCTTGGATATAACATTTGATGTTTCCGACGGCAGCTTATCTTTCTCGACTAATAATAATGGAGCGGAATATTTAGCCGCTAATACAGATCCCGTCAAAGAATCAGCAAAACCATTGCCATTTCCAAAAATACATGATCAGAGTTGTAAGGACTCATTAAGGAAGAATAAATTTTCGCAGCTGTATCATAACGGTTTTTTCCACCTATTCGTGAAGGGTTATTTACTTTATCTGCTACTTTATTTGTAATAACTGCAGTTCCTCCTACGATTATCGTTTGTTTATAGGATTTAATAGAGTTAAAAGTTATAGAAGGTATGGTTTCTTTATCAGTTAAATAGATTGGAATGCCATTTTTAGCTGCATATGATGCAATTGAAAGGGCATCTGGGAAATTATATCCATACACTAGGATTGCCTGATTTTTAGTCGGAGTTAACTTTTCATTAATTTTAGCTGCTGTTTCAAAGCGATCCGTCCCAGCTATACGCTCAACAGATAACTTTAAAGTATTTTTTATATACCGTTCTACAGAAGTGGATACCGCCGCTTCTCCTCCAAGTATAGTAACTTTTTTAGCTTCTAATCTTTTAATTTCATTGATCGTATCACTTGGTAATTCACTTCCATTAGTTAATAATATTGGAGCATTCAATTTATAAGCATATGGTACTCCAGCCAAAGCATCAGGGAAAGAGTCGCCTCTAGCTATTACAACCTGATCACTTTTCTCAAAGCCTTGTTTGGAAATGCTAACGGCAGTAGAATAACGACTTGAACCTGATAAACGAGTCGTAGACACAACTCGATCATCAATGAGCGTATCGTATGAAATCTTAACACCTTTGCCTTTTAGTTGATTAATCGTTGTTTGATTGGTTATTGACAAGGGGTTTCCTTTTAAATTTATTTCTCCAACTTCCATATCCTTTAAAGGAGAGAGATCTTTAATTTTATTTATTTTCTAAATTAATTATCCCTGTCCTAACTCCACTAAGTGATGATATATCAGAGATAGAATTATGGGAGAAATTCATATAATAAACCTTTTCTTCTTGAAATGAAATATTTTTCAATGAAGTCAATTTGTTGTTTGAGACGAGTAAAGTACTCGGACTATAATTTTTTATAACATCAATCGAAGTTAGTTCATTGTTAGATAAATTAACAAATTCTAGATTTCCTGCTTTAAGACTACTAATGCTAGATATCTTATTATCATTAGCAATAAGGTGTGTAATTCCAGTAATATTCTCTAATCCATTAATAGATTTAACCTGATTAAAAGAAAAGTTAAATTCAAAAAAGTTAGGATAGGTAGGGAATGCAACCGTTTTTAGAGGAACAAGAGAGGTGATTTTATTCCTAGATAAATCAAAAGTTAGATCCTCTCCTTTAAATCCTAAACTGGATATAGGTTGAATCGTTGAAATCTGATTCCCACTCACATCAAGTGTTGAAAGATTCTTCATTTGATTAAGCGGACTTAAATCTACTATGTTATTATCTCTTAGTATTAATCGAGATAGATTGGATAGTGAAGATAATTCCTTGATTTGAATTAATTTATTTCCTTCTAAGTATAAAGATTGAATGTTAGAGGCATCTTCTAAGCCCGTTAACTCTCTAACACCAAACCAGCTCGCATCAATTGTAGCAAGTGATTCCAGTTGTTCATCCGTTACCCTAATTTTTTCTTGGGTATTTAATTGATATTTAATCGCCTCTTCTAAGTTTGGGTCCTCTAAATAATCTGAAGCTTTTGGTACGTCATTTGATAAGAAGATAGAACCCAAGAATATCCCGGCAATTACCATTGCTTGTTTCTTCATTTACTCACCTTTATTCTTTAAATTCGACAATATTTTAAATTTCCAGGTTCTATTATAATATGAATCATTCAAGTTTTCCAATTGATTTGTAAACTTTTTGGAAAATAATTAGGGTGTCCCAAAAGGAACATCCTCTTCTTTTTTTAACTAAATGATCATCATTAAATAA
>NZ_ABFU01000033.1 GCF_000171615.1 Bacillus coahuilensis m4-4
AAATAATAAGCTAGCATATTAAAATATCTTCGTTGTCCATGTTTCACCGTTCCAAATATCAGTAGCGATCTCTTGGTAAAATTCGGGTTCATGGGAGATAAGTAAAATGCTGCCTTTGTACTCTTTTAGTGCCCGTTTTAATTCTTCTTTAGCATCCACATCTAAATGGTTAGTCGGCTCGTCAAAAACGAGGACATTTGATTCACGGTTAATGAGCTTGCATAAGCGTACCTTTGCTTTCTCGCCACCGCTTAACACAGACACTTTGCTCTCAATATGCTTGGTCATCAGTCCACATTTTGCAAGAGCTGCACGCACCTCGTATTCAGTCATGGATGGGAATTCGCTCCACACCTCTTCAATACAGCTATTGTTGTTACTGGATTTAATCTCTTGCTCAAAATATCCTATATGAAGATAATCCCCTTTCATTGCCTCACCTGAGATAGGTCGAATCTCTCCAAGTAAGCTCTTTAGTAGGGTCGTTTTTCCGATTCCGTTCGCTCCCACTAAGGCGATCTTCTGACCTCTTTCCATACGAAGGTTAAGTGGCTGGGATAAAGGCTGGTCATATCCAATAACTAAATCTTTTGTTTCAAAAATGACCTTCCCAGAAGTGCGAGCTTCTTTGAAATGGAATTCTGGTTTAGGACGTTCTGCAGCAAGTTCAATGACTTCCATCTTGTCTAATTTTTTTTGACGACTCATGGCCATATTTCGAGTAGAGACACGCGCCTTATTTCTAGCTACAAAGTCTTTAAGCTCTGATATCTCTTGCTGTTGCTTTTTGAATTTTGATTCAAGCTGCTGTTTTTTCATTTCATATACTTTTTCAAAATCATGATAATCTCCGACGTATCGGTTTAATTCTTGATTTTCCATATGATAGATCAGATTGATGACGCTATTTAAAAACGGGATATCATGAGAAATTAATACGAATGCATTTTCATATTCTTGTAGATAGCGCTTTAACCACTCAATATGTTGCTCATCTAGATAGTTAGTCGGCTCATCTAATAATAATATGTCGGGTTTTTCTAGTAGCAGCTTTGCAAGTAATACCTTCGTACGCTGACCACCACTTAAATCATGAACATCTTTTTCTAGACCGATGTCTGTTAATCCAAGTCCTCGAGCAACCTCTTCTACCTTTGCATCAATAATGTAAAAATCATTGTTTGTTAGCGTTTCTTGGATGGTTCCTGTTTCTTCAAGTAGTGCTTCTAATTCCTCTGGTGATGCATCGCCCATTTTTTCAAATAGAGTGTTCATTTCAGCTTCCATATCTAATAAATATTGGAACGCCGTTTTTAACACATCACGAATAGTTGAGCCTTGTTGTAAAACGGCATGTTGATCTAGGTAACCGACACGAACATTTTTACTCCAGGCTACTTTCCCTTCGTCTGGCTGTAGTTTCCCTGTAATAATATTCATAAATGTAGACTTTCCTTCACCATTAGCTCCTACTAAGCCAATGTGTTCTCCCTTTAAAAGACGGAAAGATACATCATTAAAAATGGCTCTGTCTCCAAAGCCATGACTAAGTTTTGATACAGATAATATACTCATTTTTTCACCTTTTCTTTATGGTTGCTTGTTGTCCTTACTTTTTATCATCTACCGTTCATTATACGCGCTTCTTGCGGCACAAGAAACTAGTAATCATTTCATTGTAGTTTATTTTTATAGGGTTTAGAATAAACTAACAATGAATAATACTGTTTTAGGTGGCGGGATGAGATGAAAGAAGCTCGAAAAAATGCACTAGTAATTTCTTTAACATTTATCGGATTAGGGGTGTTGTGGATATTTATTTCTGATACTGCAGCTTATTCCCTCTCGAAAAAGAACTATGAATCCTTTTTATTATTCCAGCGTTATAAAGGTTGGGTATTTATGGTGATTACGGGTCTATTTTTATATGGACTTGTGTATAAAAGGTCTTATGGTCTAATTCAATCAAGAGAAGCACTGCGAAAGAAAGAAAGGCAGCTTGAACGGAGTAAGCAGCATTATAAGTCTCTTTTTAATCATAATCCAGATATGGTTTTTGAATTATGTCGAAAAGGGTTGTTTATTAATATTAACCCAGCAGGCGAGGGGTTATTAGGGCACTCAGCTTCTGAACTGAAAGGGAAAAGTGTAGAAATGCTATTAGAAGGTGAAGCGCTATATGAAGCAAGAAGATATTATATTAATTCGCTAAACGGTTATCCTCAAAAATACGAGATATGGATTCAATCAAAAGGGAAAAAGATATTGCTTAGAATTTCCATGCTTCCTATTATTGTATCAGGTGAAATAACAGGAGTATTTGGAATAGCTAGAGACATAACGACAGAAAAGAAAAAAGAAGAAATGATGATTGTATCTGAAAAGATGAGTGTGATTGGACAATTAGCGGCAGCGGTCGCACATGAAATTCGTAATCCATTAACCTCTCTAAAAGGGTTCGTACAATTAATGCAAACATCTAAAGAATACAATAGCAACTACTTATCGATTATGTTTTCAGAAATAGAACGAATCAATTTAATAGCGGGTGAAATGTTGATTCTAGGAAAGCAACAGGATATTCGTTTTGCGAAGAAAGATAGTAAAGAGATATTGAAGCAGGTTTTAGTGTTAATGGAGGCTCAAGCTAACCTTAATAACATTGCAATAGAGTGTGTAGATGAAACAACAGCTTCTACGAATGTTTTATGCGATAGTAATCAATTAAAACAAGTATTCATCAATGTGATTAAAAATGCGCTAGAGTCCATCCCTAGCAACGGGAGAATATATATTAGAATGAAGTCACTACCTCATAAAGTCATCATTGAAATCGTCGATAATGGCCATGGCATTGATCAAGAACGACTAGATCGATTAGGTGAACCTTTTTATTCAACAAAAGAAAAAGGTACGGGCCTAGGGTTAGCCGTCAGCTATAGTATTATAGAGCGGCATAGTGGCTCTATTCATATAACCAGTGAAGTAGGTAAGGGGACGAAGGTTGATATTATCCTTCCAACCGTATAAAAGTCGGACACGCTGTTTAGGGTGTCCGACTTTTTCGTTGTTGGTAGGCGGTACTATACCCAAATTCTTTATTCAGCAGAATCTCCATTTTCTCAAGTGCTTCTTTTGTGACAGGAGGATCAACATCTGACCACTTCACTTCATAAACAAGGTAATATCGCCTGATTTTTCTAAAAATCACAAGGGAGTGTGGGTAATCTGAAAAATACGCTTTAATCTGACTTCTTGTTGTATATTTCCAATTCAGTAATTTCAAATTTATCACCTACTAATAGCATAGAGAAGAAGGAATCATTTGCCAACTCTAGATCCTTTATCCTTCGTAGAAATAGTTGAAACCAAAAAAAGATTCGTTCGTAAAGAAAAGGAGGAGGGATGACGATGAAAACAACAAAGGGCTGTATGAAATGTGGAAGTACGAACGCTGGTCAAAAGGAGATTGCGACAACTGGGACAGGATTATCTAAGATGTTCGATGTTCAAAATAATCGTTTTTTAGTGGTGTATTGTAAGAACTGTGGATATTCCGAGCTGTACAACAAAGAAGTATCTACAGGCTCTAACCTACTAGACTTCTTCTTTGGAGGGTAAAAGATGGAGCTGTCTACTCTGATTTGTAGACAGCTCTCTTGTATTAAGGTTCTATTCACCATTATTCAAGTCCAATAGTCATGAGGGAATCTAACTGCTTCTGTAATTGTTTATAAGGGGATATTCCTTCAATATTTGCTCTCATTCCCTTTAATAATGCGATTCTAGGAGAAGAGGACTGTAGTTCTTCTTTTATCAATAGAAGAGTGTCTTGTAATAATGGATTTTTTTCCGATTCCAATAAGAATGTAATTTCACGCATGGTTTGTTCGATGACGTTATCTTGAAAGCATTTGGACTCTTTCGTCAATTCACTAAACAGTTCGGGATTTAACAATGGGGCTTCTTCTGCTCTAATGTATCCGTCAACAATGTCGTCTAATCTTCTTAACAAAAACGGAGGAACTCTTCTTTGGTCTAGTGGAATCTTTTCAAAAATTAGCATACCTAGTATGTGTTCAAATATGCCACTTAATAAAAAACTGATATCAAGAGTGTAGGGGCGTATTTTTTCTCCATAAATTTCAAGTAAACTCATTTGATAGAAACGAAAGCTAGCACGTTTCATTTGATGTAAAAATTCTTCAATTCCTTTTGAAAACGGAATGGCACGCTCTCGAAACTGCATAATGATGAATTCTTTATGCCGCAATACATCCTCTAATTGAACTTCCATTTGTTTCGCCAACTTGTCTCTTGGTGAAAGGGGCAATTGCATAATGTGGTCTGTATTTTCTTTGATCTTTCCAAAATAATAATGAAATGTTTGCAATAGCAATGCTTCTTTTGTTTCAAAGTGAAGGTAGAACGCTCCTTTAGAAATCCCGCTTTCACGGGTGATGTCTTGTATGGAAGTGGAGCTATATCCCTTTTGGGCGAACAATTTCATTGCTGTTTCCATTATTAATAATTCTTTCTCTGTCATGAGATCACCTTTTTGTTGTAAGTTACTTTTATTATGACCACTTGGTCATAAATTGTAAATGTTTATGAAAGAATATTTACAAATTTTATGTTTGACTCCCCGCTATACAATCCATTATAGTATGGTTATTGAAGTGACCAATTGGTCAATACGAGATATAGAGAGGGAGATTTAGGGTGAATGGATTAATTAATTTTAACCTGAAAAATAAGTTCGCTGTTTGGTTAATTACCATCATTGTAACTGTAGCAGGGTTATATTCAGGTTTCAACATGAAGCTTGAGACTTTACCAGATATTAATACACCGATTGTCAGCGTTACGACGGTATATCCTGGAGCAACACCAGAGGAGATAGCTGATAAGGTATCAGAACCGATTGAAAAGAAACTACAAAATGCAAATGGATTGAATGTTATTAGTTCGACTTCATTCCAAAATGCCTCATTCGTTCAACTAGAATACAAATTTAGTAAAGATATGGACGAAGCGGTTGAAGAAGTAGAAGAAGCGTTAAAGGACGTAGAGTTTCCAGAGGGAGTAGAAGACCCTGAAACATCTAGATTAAGCTTCAATGCCTTTCCTGTCATCACCACTAGTATTGCCCATGATGATATGGACTTAGCCACATTAACCCAACTTGTTGAGGAAGATATTGTTCCAAGCATAGAAGGTCTTGATGGGGTAGGAAGTGTAGAAGTATCAGGTCAACAATTAGAAGAAGTTCAGTTAATTTTCGACCAAGAGAAACTATCTGAATTAGGATTAACAGAAGATACCGTAACTCAAGTCATCCAAGCATCCGATGTAACGTTCCCATTAGGTTTATATGCATTTGGTGAAACAGAAAAATCCGTAGTGGTTGATGGAAATGCAACAACATTGGAAGAACTAGAAGCTATTCAAATTCCAGTCATTCCAGCACAAGCTGCGCAATCAGAAGAGCTGCCGCCAGCAGGAGCGCAAGGTCAAGGTCAACCTGGTCAAGTGCAAAATCAAACCACAGAGGCCCCGCAATCCTTTGAATTACCAACGATTTCTTTAAGTGAAATAGCTGAGATTGAAATTGTTGGAGAGGCTGAATCTATCTCTCGTACAAATGGAAAAGAGTCTATTGCTCTATCTATTGTAAAGGTGCAGACGATAACACGGTGGATGTAGTCGATGCAGTGAAAGAAGAGCTTGCTAAATTTGAAGATGAAGTAGATGGAATAGAAATTGTTCATACGTTTGATCAAGGTGAACCAATTGTTGAATCAGTAAATACAATGCTAAGTAAAGCCTTATTTGGTGCCCTGTTCGCCGTTATCATCATTATGTTGTTCTTACGAGATATTAAATCAACTATCATATCTGTTATTTCCATTCCGTTATCTTTATTAATTGCATTACTCGTTTTAAATCAGTTAGATATAACATTAAATATTATGACCTTAGGTGCCATGACAGTTGCTATAGGCCGAGTTGTGGATGACTCCATTGTTGTAATCGAGAACATCTATCGCCGTATGTCGCTTAAAGGTGAAACTTTAACAGGTATGGATCTGATACGAGAATCTACAAAAGAGATGTTCGTTCCAATTTTCTCTTCTACTATTGTCACGGTGGCTGTATTCTTACCACTAGGGTTAGTAGAAGGTATGATTGGTGAGTTATTCTTACCGTTTGCCTTAACCGTAACATTTGCTCTATTAGCGTCATTAATTGTTGCTATAACCGTAGTACCTATGCTAGCACATATGTTCTTTAAAAAAGGTGTAAAGCTTAGCCATGAAGAAAAGCCAAGTAAAATGGCGAATGGTTACAAGCGTATTTTAAACTGGTCTTTAAATCATAAAATCATTACAAGCTTAGTAGCCATTGCGATGCTAGTCGGAAGCTTCTTCTTAGTACCATTCATTGGTGTAAGTTTTATTCCTTCTGAAGAAGAGAAAATGGTCATCGCCTCTTATCAGCCAGAACCTGGTCAACAGTTAGAAGATGTGATATCCATTGCTCAGGAAGCTGAGGATTATTTTGAAGGAAAAGCGGATGTAGAAACCATTCAATATTCAGTTGGTGGAGAAAATCCGATGAGTCCTGGTAGCTCAAATGAAGCCTTATTCTATGTTATGTACAATGATGATACAGAAGAGTTTGAGTCAGAAAAAGAACAAGTGATAGAAGATCTTCAAGGAATGTCTGAAAAAGGAGAATGGGCATCTCAAGACTTCGCGTCAACAGGTGGAAATTCTGCAACGTATTATATTTATGGGGATTCTTTAGAAGACATTGAGCCAGTAGTTAATGAGATTAAAGATGTAATGGAAGCAGATGAGAACTTCCGTAATGTTGACACAAGTATCTCTGAAACGTATGAAGAGTATACTCTAGTAGCTGACCAAGAAAAGTTAAGCCAGTTAGGTCTTACTCCCGCTCAAGTTGGTATGGCTCTCATGACGCAATACACAACACCAGTTTTAACAACGATTGAGAAAGATGGAAAAGACTTAAACGTATATGTTGAAGTAGAATCGGAAGAATATAGTGATATTGAAGACTTAACCGATAAAACGATTCCTTCCGCTCTCGGATTCGACGTTCCAATTAGCGACGTAGTAGAGGTAAAGGAAGGAAACACTAGTGATACAGTTACTCGTCGTGACGGTAAGCTTTACGTTGAAGTGAGTGGTGACATTGTAATCGATGATGTAACGAAAGCAACAATCGGGCTACAAGAAGAAGTAGATAAAATTGATATCCCGTCTGGTATTGAAGTAGACACTGGCGGTGTATCAGAAGATATCGCTTCTAGTTTCTCTCAATTAGGCTTAGCCATGCTTGCAGCAATCGCCATTGTATACTTGATCCTTGTTATCACATTTGGTGGTGCACTTGCTCCGTTTGCTATCCTATTCTCATTACCATTTGCGATTATTGGTGGGTTGGTTGCCCTTCTGATTGCAGGAGAAACGATTAGTATTTCTGCATTAATCGGTGCCCTGATGTTAATTGGTATCGTTGTGACAAATGCCATTGTTTTAATTGACCGTGTTCTTCACAAAGAAGCTGAAGGTTTGTCTACGAGAGAAGCGTTATTAGAAGCTGGAGCAACGAGATTACGTCCAATCTTAATGACAGCTATTGCAACAATTGGTGCCCTATTCCCATTAGCACTTGGAATTGAAGGAAGTGGCTTAATTTCAAGAGGGCTTGGGGTAACAGTAATCGGAGGGTTAACAAGCTCAACGTTGTTAACACTTCTTATTGTACCTATTGTATATGAAGCACTGATGAAGCTTCGTCGTAAATCCAAGGCAGAATAATAAACAAAGAGCCACTTCTTCATCAGGAGTGGCTCTTTTTAACACACAATAACTACTAACAACTTTCTTATGATTGAAAGGAGTCATACATTATCATGAACGTGATTCAACAAACCATTCTTCAATGGAAAACGCTTTTGTTACAATACAAATTTGCATTAGATGAAATGAACACGAAGCTGAATATATTAAATCAAGAATTTCAGCAAATTCATCATCACAACCCGATTGAACATTTAAAGTCACGCGTTAAGTCGCCTGAATCTATACAAAAGAAGCTATACCGAAAAGGGGTTCCTATTACGCCTGCCAATGTTAAAGAACATGTCCGTGACATCGCAGGTATTCGGATCACTTGCTCATTTGTCACAGATATTTATCAAATTGTTGAGATGATACAAAAACAGGATGATATTGAAGTCATCGAAGTGAAAGACTATATTCAGCAACCAAAAGAAAATGGCTACAAAAGCTTGCATTTAGTGGTATCCATCCCTGTATTCATGAGCCAAAAAACAGAAAAGGTAGTGGTGGAGATTCAAATTCGAACCATCGCCATGGACTTTTGGGCAAGTCTTGAACACAAGATTTACTATAAATTCAACAAAGAGATTCCTCTCTCTTTACAGAATGAATTAAAAGAAGCGGCCGATATGATTTCGATGTTAGACAGTAAAATGCTGGCCATTCATACAGAAGTCGAACAAATAAAAGAAAATGAAAAAGATGAAAAACAAATGGAAGAAGAATGGATGATGGAATGGGTCAAGGATTTCCTTAAAAGGCCGACAAACAGTTCTCTTAATCAAACGATTGATTAAAAATCCTTCACTACGTTATGCCTTCCCTCCTCTAGAAAATCTGTGATAGGATGAACAATAAAGGAGAGACGTGACATGGTATTTCTAAAACAGGTTAGTATAAAAGATGATAAGATGCGAACTCCAAGTGGATATCCTTTTTCTATTCCTACCATAAAAGAGTTTAAGGAAATGAAATTTAAACAAAATGTCACTTTCTTTGTAGGAGAGAATGGTTCAGGAAAATCTACATTACTTGAAGGGATAGCAGATGGCTGTGGCTTTAACCTCGCTGGGGGGAGTCAAAATGATACATACAATGTACATCGCTCTGATTCAAGTTTAAGTGGGCATTTACGATTATCCTGGCTACCTAAAGTAAATAAAGGGTTTTTCTTGCGTGCAGAAAGCTTTTACCATTTTGCATCGTATTTAGATCGACTGCACGAAGAAGATCCAACCTATCAATATAACCGCTATGGTGGTAAATCACTCCATGAGCAGTCTCATGGAGAATCCTTTTTATCTTTGTTTCTTCACCGATTTGAAGAACAGGCCATCTATTTATTGGATGAGCCGGAAGCTGCCTTATCTCCACAAAGGCAGCTGTCGTTTATGAAAATCATGCATGATTTAACAAAGGATGGCCAATGTCAATTTATTATTGCCACTCATTCACCTATTCTATTAGGCTATCCAGATGCCACAATCTATCGTTTTGATGAGGGGAAAATTGAAGAGACTTCCTATGAAATGACCGATCATTATACGATTACGAGTTACTTTTTACAAAATCGTGAAAGGTTTTTGTATGAGCTATTTCAAGAAGATGAACAGTAAAGAGGGGAATATAGTATAGTGAAAACCTATGTGATTATTGGAGCGGGAATACTAGGTGCGTCAACTGCGTATCATCTGGCTAAAGAAGGAGTGAAGGTTGTACTCATTGATAAAGCTCATGAGGGACAAGCAACGGAGGCTGCAGCAGGGATTGTGTGCCCGTGGGTTTCGCAAAGACGAAACAAGGTGTGGTATAACTTAGCTAAAGGTGGTGCGGCCTACTATCCTCCATTAGTCAGAGAACTAGAATTGTTATTAAATGAGGATGTTGGATACCAAAAAGTAGGAGCGCTTAGTTTACATACGGACCAGAAAAAACTTAGTCAAATGGAAGAACGTTCACGGAAGAGAAAAGAAGAAGCGCCAGAGATGGAAGATATAGCGTTATTAGACGAAGTTCAGACGAAGAATCGATTTCCGTTCATCGGAGAAAACTATTCTTCTGTTTATGTTAGTGGAGCGGGTCGTGTAGACGGAAGAAAAATAAGAGATGCACTTATTCGTTCTGCCCTTCATCACGGTGCCAAGCACATAAGAAGTGAAGCGTCGCTTAGAAGAAATCAAAAAGGCCAAGTGAGCGTCTTGGTTCACGATGAAGTTGTAGAAGCTGATGGAGTGGTAGTAGCTGCCGGAATTTGGGCAAAAGAGCTTCTAGAACAAGTAGGAATTGAGTTTCATGTGACGGCACAAAAAGCAGAGATTCTTCATTTACGAACAAGGGAACATACGGACCACTTACCGGTTGTGATGCCGCCTTCTTCTCATTATTTTGTGCCTTTTGAAGCAGGGAAAATGGTTGTGGGAACGACTCACGATGATGAGGGGGGGCAGGAAAGAGATACAAGACCAACTGCCGGAGGCATTTTCGAAATTCTTGATAAATCGTTACAGTATGCCCCCATGCTTAAAAATAGTGAGTTAACAGGAGTGCGTGTTGGATTTAGACCCTATACTCCAGGTTTTTTACCGGTGTTTGGAGGAGTTCCTGGAGTTGAGAACCTTTTCGTAGGAAATGGTTTAGGTGCCTCAGGTCTAACGGCTGGGCCGTTTTTGGGAAAAGAATTAGCCTATCATGTTTTGGGGTATGAAACCGTGTTAAATCCTTCAGATTATCCAGTCGAAGGAGCTATAGAATAAAAAAGGTAGAGCAAAAGTTGCTCTACCTTTAAAGTGTGGGTAATCTATTCAGATGCTTCTTGTTTCTTTGTTGCATGTATAACATCTTCAGCCCAAAGGATGCTTTCTTTATATAGTCTCCCAATTTGCTCTGATTGAATTCCCAAATCAGCAGAGGCTTGGTCGACATCTTCCCAGTTTCCTTGTTCTAACTGCTTTACGAGCTTTAAGGCTTTGTATTGAGTATTTTCTACTCCAAGAAGCGCTAATCGGATCTCTTCGTGAAGAGGTACCTTCTTTAGAATTTCATCTAAGGATAAGGAAAGGATGGTATCCATTAGAGAAAACATACCAGTTAGAAAAAAGCTGGAGCTAGAAAAAGTGTATTTTGCTTTAGCGATAAGCTCACACATATGTGCACGAATTAAGCACTGAGTAACGACTTCGATTTCTTGAGCTGAACGTTCAAGCTGATGATCTCTGACCGCTAAAACAAATATCCACTTTTGTATCTCAATGATACCAAGCAATACAACGGCTTGTTGAATGGAGTTAATCTTGTTAGACGGTCGAAATGCAGGTGAATTGACCAGTTTCAATAGTTTATAAGAAAGAGATAAATCTTGTTTGATCAAGTCGCTTATCAATTCAATATTTGGTTCTGGATCAGAAAGCTTCTCAATTAAGTTAAAATAGGAATAGATATACGGCGGTATGTCATGAGAACTCATAATAGTGGGCTTGCTGAAAAAATATCCTTGATACAAAGAATATCCTTTGCTTTTAGCCTCTAAGTACTCAGCTTCTGTTTCAATTTTTTCAGCTAATAAAGTAATTTTATAGAATTTACAAAGAATCTCAGTTTGTTCTCGTTCCTTTTTCGTGGTGGTTCTAAAATCTACTTTTACAAAGTCTGCTAGCTTGATTAAATCTCGCATAAATGGATTGGCGGGGTTCATAGAAAAATCGTCTAACGCAATTCGGTACCCCTTTTCTTTTAAGCCTCGCACTAACGCTACGGTTTCTTCATTAATCGTCATCGTTTCAAGAATTTCTACTACTAAGTCTCGCGGGGAAAAATAGCTAGGAACATCTAACTTAAGTAAAGACTCTGTGAAATTTACAAAGCAGGGCATCCCCGCAGACAACTCATCAATTCCGATATTTAAGAAGCTAGTAATAATCACATCTGAAGTTGCCACATCTCCATCTATATTTGGAAATGCATTCGTTTGATTATTTCGATAAAGAAGTTCATAAGCAAATATCTCATTATGTTCATTATAAATTGGTTGTCTTGCAACATATACTTCCAACGTATTTCCTCCATAAGATGAAGTATTGCGTACTCTGACAAAAGTAACAAGGTATATTCTACTATAAATTTCCTAAACTTACTATATGTATAGTGAAGACAAAAGGTAGAATAAATTTCGACAAAATCCTCTATTACTCCCTCAATCTAATCGACACTTACTTCATGTAAGGTTCCATGTAAAATGATAAATAAAATCTAGGCTTGTCTCATAGGATGAAAAGAGAATAAAGATGAGGTGAATTTAGATTTGAAAGTACTATATCGAAGCGTATTTTTACTCGCTGGTGCTGCCTTTTTGGGGGAGTGTATGGAATTTATTATTAATCTGCAGTTAGCGCAGCATTTAGGTGAAGAAGGGTTAGGGCATTACATGTCTCTTCTTCCTATCTTTTTCCTTATTGTCATTATCGCCTCATTAGAGTTGCCCATTTCGCTTTCTAAATTTATAGCCGAAAAAGAAAGATCGTATCACCGAGAAGCCCTAAGACATACGATTTTCTACACAGTGATTCTCACAGGCTTCTTATTGACATTCTTTATTGTCTTGTTTACTTTCTTTCCAATTTTTTCAGAGTATCATTCTACTATTCGTTGGTTGTTTGTTGTGGCCATTCCTATTACGGCTTTTCCTCTCTTTGTCGTGGTTATTTTATGGGGGTTCACCAAATGGGGAAAGTTGCGGTAAGTAATTTTCTTCGTAAAGGGGTACAGCTCATTCTCTTAATTTTCGTATTTATACTCTATGATTTTTCGGGGGATACAGCCTTGTTTATTGCCTTAACGTTATTCCTACTAGCAGAAGCAGTTGTGTGTTTGTATTTACTATTTAGTTTTTATTTGTATTGGATTCGGTCAAAGGACGACTCATTCAAACAAGTACCGAGAAAGGAAGTAGGGAAAGCATTGTTAGAAGTATCGGTTCCCACAACCATTTTACGAGTATTTCATGCAGCGACTCATGCCATCCAGCCTTTTTTAATTAAAGCCGCGTTAATACATAGTGGGATGGATGTAACCACTTCAACCGAACAATTTGGACTCTTAGCAGGCGTTGCGCTGACCATTTGGTTTTTTTCCAGCTTTTATCGCGCACTCTTTATTAATTGCCTTGATTCCTATTGTATCAGAGGCATGGTCAAAACATGAGATGAAAAAGGTGAAAAGACTGCTGAAAAATGTGATGGTCATTACAGCTGTCTATAGTATACCGTCTATCCTATTATTCTACTTTTATGGTCATCTATTAACAGGAATGTTTTTTGAAAGTATATCCGCTACAGTCTATCTTCAGTTGCTCTGGCCGTACTTCCTGTTCCACTTCTTTATCATTCCGTTTCAAGCGTTCTTAATTGGTATTGGCTTAGTAAAAGAGGCCATGTACCACATTATTTGGTCAACAGTTATTTCTTATTTAGTTATATGGGTGTTAGGTAGTATGCCGTCTCTAGGAATGCTAGGCGTGATTCTTGGAATGAACACGGGCGCTGTATTATCTGCTTCCTTGCACTTTTTCTCGATAAAAGAAAAACTCTCACTTACTTTAAGGCCAAAGTATCTAAAATAATGTACTAGAAAGGAAGGGAAAGGATTGAATAAGTTGAATGATGTGATTCATGGGATCATTGAAAGGCTTAGGAAGGATCAGCAAGAAGATGGTTCATGGGGGTATGCTTTTGATACAGGCATCAAAACAGATTGCTATACCATTATTCTTATCAAAACTCTACATCTTACAGAATATGAGAATTTGGTTGAAAAGCTAGTCAAAAGAATAGAATCCATGCAATCTAAATCAGGAGGCTTTAAACTTTATCGTGATGAAAAGGAAGACAATCTTTCCTTGACGATTGAAGCCTATGTAGCACTTCTTTATTCTGGCTATCGTCGGGCACAAGATTTATCGATGACGACCATTGAAAATCGTATCCGAAAGCTTGGAGGCCTTGCAAAAGCAGATATGTTTACGAAAGTCTTATTAGCTACAACAGGACATTTAGATTGGCCGAAGCTATTTCCTATCCCCGTCGAGTTCATATTATTACCACCAAGTTTCCCGTAAACTTTTATGATTTCTCTGTATTTGGTCGTTCTAATATTGCTCCGATTTTATTATTGGCAGATTCAAAGTTTCAAATTCCAAAGACAACGGAAACGCCAGATATTTCTCATTTATATGTAAGAGAATTGTACTGGTGGTCAGAGGATAGAGGGTGGAACGGTTTCACGAAGGCGATTAATAAGGGTGTGAACAATCTAATAGGATTACCAAATGAGCTTCATACACTTGGAAGAAAACAGGCGGAAAACTATATGCTCGATCGGTTAGAAGATGATGGAACTCTTCTGAGCTACTACAGCTCTACGTTTTTTATGATCTATGCTCTCTTGTCAGTTGGGTATACGAAAGATCATAAAGTTATTAAAAAAGCTGCTCGAGGTCTATTATCGATGAATACTACTGTAAAAGATACAATCCATATTCAATATACAACCGCACACATTTGGAACACGTCCCTCATTAGTCATGCACTACAGACAGCGGGAGCTTCTCCAGATGATACTATGGTTATGAGGGCGAATCATTACTTACTTCAACGACAGCACACTAAATTTGGAGACTGGGCAATATACCAGCCGAATCTTGGACCAGGTGGATGGGGATTTTCTCACAGTAATACCTTTAATCCTGATGTGGATGACACAACAGCGTCTCTGCGCTCTATTCAAAACTCACTACATTCTCATCCAAACTATCAATCTTCTTGGTACAGAGGTCTCTCGTTTACCTTGGGCATGCAAAATCAAGATGGAGGCTTTCCTGCTTTTGAAAAAGGTGTGGATAAAACCTTTCTTCATTTATTACCGGTACAAGGTGCTGAGTTTTTGTTAACCGACCCTTCCACTCCTGATTTAACAGGTAGAACACTAGAATTTTTAGGAGAATCAGCTCATCTATATAAGGATTCTGGGGCCATTAAAAGAGGGGTGAACTGGTTAATCGAAAATCAAAGACGAGACGGTTCTTGGTACGGAAGATGGGGAATTTGTTATATATACGGCACGTGGGCGGCTTTGACAGGATTACAAGCTGTTGGAGTAAGTAAGGAGCATCCCTCCGTACAAGAAGGAATAGACTGGTTAAAGTCTATACAACAGGACGACGGGGGATGGGGAGAATCTTGCGAGAGTGACTCACAAAAAACGTATATCCCCTTATCGAAAAGCACAGTGACACAAACGGCTTGGGCGGTGGATGCTTTAATCGCTTATGAAAAAGAGGAGACAGTGGAAATAAAAAAGGGGATGGAGTATCTATTGGAGAATTGGAATCATGAAGACTGGACGATGGATTATCCAATGGGGCAAGGAATGGCGAAGGCCTTTTATATCCATTATCACAGCTATCGCTATGTGTTTCCGTTGCTTACAATGGGCCATTATATGCGTAAATTTATGTAGGGGCCTTGCGCCTCTTTTTTAATTGCTCTAAGATGGTGTTTTTGTACGAATTGGAATTATAGTGGGCGCACGGGAAGAAAGCCCCCGCACGAGATGGAGGTGTATCCGCACAGAAAAGGTCACCAAGCGCACGACACAAAAAAGGAATGCGTGATGCTCCTCACCTCGCATTCCCTTTTTCTTTTAATTCACGTTCCATTTTCTCTACAACTTGATTGTATGTGAATCCAGATTGATTGTTTAATCGTTTCACTTCATCAATATCTGTCCCAGCTATCGTTCTGTTCTTTTGATTGGAATTCATGATATTCACCTCAATCCTTAGCCTCTCACAAAGGTGTCCATTTATTCACTCCGCTTGGCAAACAAATAGCCCATTCCAATCAATATCACACCAGCTAAAATAAAACTTGTATAGGCGACAACGGGTTCAACTTCTTGATTTTTAGCACCAATTCCGATAAAAGCCCAGACAAATACAAGTGGATACACAAAATCATTTTCTTTTTTAGTGAAAAACAAAGCGAATAGTGTTCCAACAACTAATAAGATGATGGTCCACGTTACATCAGATAAGCCCAATCCATTCCAATCATAATATTCTAAAGTGAAACTAATGTTAGCAATGGTTGCTACGCTAATCCAACCAATATAGAGAGAAAATGGCAGAAGGTCAAAAAAGCTAGGGCCTGTGCTTTTAACCGTAACATACAGCCAAATAATTGTAAGAAGGAGTGCAAGCATAACCACTATGGAAACGGCAAAATACTCGTAATGCCACATGAAAATCCATGTGCAATTTAAAATACAGCTAATAATAAATGGGACAAGGGCTTGATCGTACATGGGTAAATCTATTCGACTCTTAGGAAGCTGTCTTAAAATCCATACACCTAGTGTTAAATAAATTAAACTCCAAATCGAAAAAACATAACCAGCCGGTTGAAACAATACTTGAACAGAATTCGCGATCTCTCCTGTTGTTTTCCCGTTAAAAGGTAGAGTGTTGGATAACGCATTGACGACAATAACTAAAAGAAAGAAAACGAGATAAAGAATAAATCTCTTCATGCTAATCTCTCCAATCCTGTAATTAGTACTCATACTATTCCACAGTGAAGGACAACATAACCTTTTTGATTCTTTTTTCTTTTTCATGGTTAGATTCGTCTTTTATCTAAAAAATGTGTAAAATATACCATATAGAAGGGGAGGTTAATACATGAAGTATAGTGAAGTTTGGGATTTAGAGGGATTCTTTCCAGGTGGTAGTGAATCGCCACAATTACGATTTCATTTAGATGAATTACATAATAAAATTGACCAATTTAAGTCATCAGAAGCAAGCTTTCATGTTCCTAAACAAAAGGATGACAGTGAACGAGTAGCGACGTTTATTGAGCTTTCAACAGAAATTATACTCTACCTACGTCAAGCGGGTGCATTTGTGAGCTGTCTTCAAGCTCAAGATATGAACGACAGAAAGTCCGATGCTCTAAGAGGAGAACTAACAACCTACAGCGCGACATTCCAAAACTCTTTTACATCATTTCAACAAAAGCTTTCCCACACAGATGAAGAAGTGTGGCATGCTCTGTTAAAAGACTATCGTCTTCAAGAGCTTTCATTCGTCTTAAACGAATGGCGTGACAAAGCGAAGGATAAGCTTCCAAGTGAACAAGAATCACTCATTTCATCTCTTGCCATTGATGGATATCACGGCTGGGGCCAAATGTACGATACATTAGTGGGCAGCATGAAAGTAGAAGTAGAGGTGGACGGAGAAACGAAAACTCTTTCTGTTGGTCAAGCGAATAATCTTTCCTCTCATAAAGACGAAGACGTACGAAGAAATGTAACACATACGTTAGAAAAGCTTGGGAGGAGAAAGAGGATATGTTTGCACGCACGTTAAATCACTTAGGTGGATTTAGATTGCAAACGTATGAGGCAAGAGGATGGAAGTCTGTCTTAAAAGAGCCTCTAGAATATAACCGTATGAAGGAAGAAACGTTAAATGCGATGTGGAGTGCCATTACAAAGCATCAAGCATCCTTTGTCCAATACTTAGACCGTAAAGCCAAGCTACTTGGTAAAGACAAGCTTGCTTGGTCTGACTTAGATGCACCCGTATCTGCTTCAACTAATACATTCTCGTACCAAAAAGGAGCAGAATTTATTGAAAAGCATTTCGGGCAGTTTGGGTCTCAAATGGCTGAATTTGCACGCCACGCTTTTAAAAACGCTTGGATTGAAGCAGAGGATCGACCTGGTAAAAGACCTGGTGGATTCTGTACACTATTCCCGATGAGTGAAGAATCGCGTATCTTTATGACGTATTCAGGATCTATGTCCAATGTAGCGACATTAGCCCATGAACTTGGGCACGCGTTCCATTCATATGCACTACGTCCAAAGCACATGCTTAACCGTAACTATGCCATGAACGTAGCAGAGACGGCATCAACATTTGCTG
This sequence comes from Bacillus coahuilensis m4-4, assembly GCF_000171615.1. Taxonomy (GTDB): domain Bacteria; phylum Bacillota; class Bacilli; order Bacillales; family Bacillaceae_K; genus Bacillus_T; species Bacillus_T coahuilensis. Next base: position 17,860 of record NZ_ABFU01000033.1, read on the forward strand.
AAATGATTGTAGCCGATGCAGCGGTAAAGGAAGCGACGTCTAAAGATGAAAAGATTGCATTAGTAGAAGATAAAATACAGCGAAGTGTTGCGTTCTTCATGAACATTTATGCTCGTTTCATATTTGAAACTCGCTTTTATCAAGAGCGTAAAGAAGGCTTGGTATCGGCAACTCGCTTAAATGAACTAATGGAAGAGGCTCAAAAAGAAGCATACGGGAACAGCTTGAGCGAGTATCATCCGCGCTTCTGGGCATCAAAGCTACACTTCTATATTACAAGCGTACCGTTTTATAACTTCCCGTATACGTTCGGATATCTATTCTCACTAAGTATCTATGCAAAAGCATTAGAAGCTTCGGAGAATTATGAAGAAAAGTATATCGATTTACTACGTGATACGGCTGTCATGAGCGTAGAAGACCTAGCCATGAAGCATTTAGGAGAAGACATTACAAAAGAAGAATTCTGGGAGAAAGGCGTCAAGCTATGTGTAGGTGACGTGGAAGAGTTCTTATCTTTAACAGAATAGTTGGTTTTGGGGAAAACGTCTCGTGGAGGCGTTTTTTCTTTGGGAAGGGGAGATGTTGGAGAGATAAAAATGGACGTGCGCTCAAATTCGTCCGTTCCCCGCGCCGGTTGAGAGGTAGACGCACAGGCAAAGTAGCCCCGCACCAAATAGGGAGAAACCGCACGAGAAGAAGATCCCCCCGCACGAAATGATGGGTTGCCCGCACCAGATCAGGCCTTAGCCGCACAGGAAACCCAGCCCCGCACCAAATAGGAGGAAAACCGCACGAGAAGAAGGTCCACCCGCACCAGATTCGGCCTTAGCCGCACAGGAAAAGCAGCCCCGCACCAGATAAGAGGAAAGCCGCACGAGAAGAAGATCCACCCGCACGAGATGATAGGTTGCCCGCACCAGATCAAGCCTTAGCCGCACAGGAAAAGCAGCCCCGAACCAGATAAGAGGAAAGCCGCACGAGAAGAAGATCCACCCGCACGAGAATATGCGTTCCCCGCACCAGATCAAACCTTAGCCGCACAAGGAAAGAAGCCCCCACCCAATTGCTCAAAAACCCTGGCACAATCCCCCCTCCCTCACAAATGTTCACAAAACCTTCATGACTCACAAAGCCTGTCATTTCAATATCTCGTAACCGCCTTCAAGAAAATATGTGATATTTTTCACAGACTCTACTCGCATATCGTACTATGTTTTCTATATAGAGATAGAAAAAACTAATAAAGGCGTGATGAAGATGAGTTGGGAAGGATTCAATAAAGGTAACTGGATGAATGAAGTGGATGTGCGTGATTTTATCCAACTGAATTACACCCCTTATGAGGGAGATGAAGCATTTTTATCGGAAGCCACTGAAGCAACGAAAGTGCTTTGGGAAAAAGTCATGGAGTTTACAAAAGAAGAGAGAGAACGTGGCGGTGTTTGGGATTTAGATACAAAGATCGTTTCCTCTATCATCTCTCATGGACCCGGATACTTAGATAAGGAGCTCGAGAAAGTTGTTGGGGTTCAAACGGACCATCCGTTTAAACGCTCATTGCAGCCATATGGTGGAATTCGCATGGCAGAAACTTCGTTAAGCTCCTATGGATATGAGTTAGATCCAGAGGTAGAAGAGATTTTCACAAAATACAGAAAGACCCATAACCAGGGTGTGTTCGATGCGTATACACCGGAAATGAAGCTAGCGAGAAAAGCTGGGATTGTCACTGGTTTACCAGATGCGTATGGACGTGGGCGTATTATAGGAGATTATCGCCGAGTAGCTCTATATGGAGTAGACTTTTTAATAGAAATGAAGAAGAAAGATATTGCTACGTTAAGTGGAGCTATGACAGAAGAAACGATTCGTGATCGTGAAGAACATGCGGAACAGGTGAGAGCATTACAAGAATTGAAAGAGCTAGGAACATCATATGGACTTGACCTTTCTCGTCCTGCTGAGACAGCGCAAGAAGCGATTCAATGGCTATATATTGGTTATTTAGCAGCGATTAAGGAGCAAAACGGGGCAGCAATGAGTCTTGGGCGTGTTTCTACATTCCTAGATATATATATTGAAAGAGATATAAACAATGGATTTCTTACTGAGCAAGAAGCACAAGAGCTAGTTGACCACTTTGTGATGAAGCTTCGACTGGTGAAGTTTGCGCGAACGCCTGAATATAATGAGTTATTCAGTGGAGATCCAACGTGGGTAACAGAATCGATTGGCGGTGTGGGTGAAGATGGAAGGCCACTGGTTACGAAGAACTCATTCCGAATGCTTCATACTCTTGATACATTAGGTCCAGCACCAGAGCCGAATTTAACCGTTCTATGGTCAGAGAAGCTACCAGAATCTTTCAAGAAATATTGTAGTAAAATGAGTATCCAAACAAGCTCGGTGCAATATGAAAACGATGAGCTGATGAGACCAATTTACGGTGATGATTACGGAATTGCTTGCTGTGTTTCTGCTATGCGAATTGGGAAACAGATGCAATTTTTCGGTGCGCGAGCTAATTTAGCGAAAGCTCTCCTTTATGCAATTAATGGCGGTAAAGATGAGGTGCTAGGAGTTCAAGTGGGACCTAAAGTGGAACCTATTACAGGTGATTACTTAGACTACGAAGAAGTGAAAGAGAAATATGACGTGATGCTTGAGTGGTTAGCAGGACTATATGTCAACACCATGAATATCATCCATTATATGCATGATAAATATAGCTATGAGCGAATTGAGATGGCACTACATGATAAAGAAGTTTTACGTACAATGGCATTTGGAATCGCCGGGCTTTCTGTTGTTGCAGACTCCTTAAGCGCTATTAAATATGGCAAGGTGAAAGTACTGCGCAATGAAGATGGAGTAGCTGTTGATTATGAGGTAGCTGGAGATTATCCGAAGTTTGGTAACAATGATGAACAAGTAGATAAGATCGCAACGGATCTTGTAGAAAGATTTATGAATAAATTACGTAAACATGAGACGTACCGTCAGTCCACGCCAACGATGTCAATTTTAACCATCACGAGTAATGTGGTGTACGGAAAGAAAACAGGTAGTACGCCAGATGGACGTAAGAAGGGAGAACCATTTGCCCCTGGAGCCAATCCTTTCCATGGACGAGATGTAAAAGGTGCTCTTGCCTCATTGAACTCAGTAGCAAAACTTCCGTACGCATCTGCGCTTGACGGAATTAGTAATACATTTAGTATTATACCTTCTGCGCTTGGTAAAACAGATGACGCACAAGTTGATAACTTAGTAGCTTTGCTTGATGGGTATGTGATGAAATCTGGTCATCATTTAAACGTCAACGTTTTCCATAGAGAAACCCTTCTCGATGCTATGGAGCAACCAGAGAAATATCCACAGCTGACTATTCGGGTTTCTGGTTACGCGGTAAACTTTATTAAGCTAACGAGAGAACAACAACAGGATGTTATTACCCGTACCTTCCATGAGATGATGTAATCGGTTAAGAAAGAAGGGATCACCATGATAGGTTCCACCACTATTCATTCAACAGAATCTTTTGGAACAGTAGATGGACCGGGAATTCGCTATGTGATTTTTACCCAAGGATGCTTGCTTCGGTGTCAATATTGCCATAATCCTGATACATGGGAAATAGGTGCAGGAAATAGTATGAGCGTTGAAGAGTTGATGAGAGACATTACATCGTATTTACCGTATTTGCAGTCTTCTGGTGGAGGAGTCACGGTAAGTGGAGGAGAGCCACTTCTTCATTTAGATTTTTTACTAGAGTTGTTTAAAGAATGTAAAAAATTTGATCTCCATACAGCCATTGACACTTCAGGGGGATGCTTTCAGACATCTGAGGCCTTTATGAATAAACTAAATGAAGTACTAAAGTGGACGGACTTAGTTCTACTTGATTTAAAGCATATGGACAGTCAAGCTCATAAGCACTTAACGGGAAAGCGAAATGAACATATTCATCAGTTTGCAAAGTATCTTGAAGCATCCTCAATCCCTGTTTGGATTCGCCATGTATTAGTTCCGGGGAAAACCGATAGTGCTGAAAATTTAACAGCATTAGGAGAATTTATTAAACAATTATCCAATGTGGAGAAATTTGAGATTCTTCCTTATCATAAGCTAGGAGTCTATAAGTGGGAATCCTTAGGAATTTCATATCCTTTAGAAGGCGTACACAGTCCAAAAGAAGAAGAAGTGAACAGAGCATACGACCTTGTATTAGGTTAAAAGAAGAACCACGGAAGGTTAAGTCTCCTTCCGTGGTTCTTCTGTTTCTTCTTCATCTGTATATATATTTGGTCCTTGTGCCAAACCTTCTTGTAGTTTAATAGGCTCCCACGGGGGATCTACGTACTTGGCTGAGCGAGTATCTAATGCCTCCTGCAATAAAAAGATAAATACCCAAGTGAAAAGGCCTATAACTATTAGAAACCCAAGAGTAATCACTGTATAATATACCATGTCTTCCCCTCCTCAATACATCTATATGCAGTGAGGATAGAAAGGTAGTCCTAATTTTCACCTTCAATTTTTACTATTTTTCCTATTGGGAAGTAAAGTAGATAGAGGGGGGATTGGATTGCTAAAATCCACAAAAAATTTTAAGATGCATAGTTATCCAGGTATGGTAGCACTAATTACAGTAAATAGTGGCACCGAAAAAATATTATGGCTGCAGGATGGCACTCGTTTATTTCAATGGATCCACCTATGTACGGGGTGGCTATTGGGAAAGAACGATACACTTATTCGTTAGTTCAGCAAGCGAACCACTTTGGAGTCAACTTTGTTCCCTATGAATTTGCTGAGTTTATTCAAGAGTCTGGGACTTGGTCAGGGGAAGTGACGGATAAATTTAAGGATAGCGGGATGGAATGGTTTTTAGGAGAAAAGCTAGGCGTTCCGATAGTAAAAGAGGCGTATATGGCGTATGAGTTGGTGGTACAGGATTGCAGGGCATATGGTGATCATGATTGGTTTGTTGGGGAAATTGTCCAAACGTATCAAGATCATGAGTTATTTGGAACAGATGGACTTCCAGATTTTAATAAATTAACCATACCGTTATATCTTGGGAGGTCTACTTATTTAAAGATTAACGATAAGACAGAAAAGAATCAGTTTATTATCAAATAGCCCTTACCTAACTTTTGACTATCATCACTATTGAGGGAGAATTTTAGAACAGAATTTCTACACATTGAGTAGCGGTGAATAATCGAGTTAAAAAAGAAGGGGGATTCCCCTTCGTTTTAATTCTCTAATGCTAACATCATATATTTCCGAGTATTTGGCCCGTAAATGCCATCATTCTTAAGAGTTGGATAGTTTGATTGAAAATCTCGTACAGCTTTTTCTGTTTTAGGTCCATATATGCCGTCCACTGTTCCAACATTGAGTTTCAAGTCTTTCAAAGCTTGCTGGACTTGTTTAACGTTGTTTCCTTCACTGCCCTGTTTAAGAATAACGTTTGGTAATGGATAAGGAGCTTCAATAGTAACTTTTTTAGCGTCTAATAGCTCATTCACTTTCTTCATCGTTTGTATGCCGGCGATCCCATCAACGGGCAGTCCATTAGCTTTTTGGAAATTCATAACAGCTTGCTTTGTTTCACTTCCATAATCGCCGTCCGCACCAAATTTAGTCAAAGGATACCCTAAGCGAATTAGGCTTTCTTGGAGTTTTTTTACATCGGCTCCTTTATCACCGAATAATAAAAGGTTAGGCATAGTATTTTGATCTTTTTTGGTAAGCAATTCGGTAATTTTAGTTGTTGTATTAGATCCAACAATACCATCAATGATTAAGCCGTTATCTCGTTGAAGCTGTTTAACAGCATCTTCTGTTTCTTGACCAAATGTACCGTCACTACCATACTTAGGCAGAGAGTATCCTAACTTTTGAAGGTTTTGTTGAAGCATCATGACATTGCTTCCTACTGAGCCAATGGATAAGTTCTGATTTGATGTTGAGGGCGGTACTGTAGATTTAGTAGTAGATCGTTCTTTCAATGCTTTAAACGTGTTCTCTCCAACAATTCCGTCCACGGTTAAATAATAATCTTTCTGGAATTTTCGTACCTGTTGAATAGTTTCAGCACCGTAGAATCCATCTGCTCCGTATAAAGGCAAAGAGTAGCCAAGCTTAATTAAATCATTTTGAACCTCTCGAACAAGATCCCCGCGGTCCCCATTATTTAATGGCAGTTCTCCGGAAACCCCTTTCACTATGGATGGCGAATTTATCGGTAGAATATTTGAATTAGTAGCATTCTTAACATCTGAAATGAACTTCTCCCATGTAATTCCATATCGGTTTAGTG
>NZ_ABFU01000032.1 GCF_000171615.1 Bacillus coahuilensis m4-4
GCCTCACTTTGGTGAGGTCCCTTCCTTTTTAATGAGCAATTTCAGGCTTCCATTTTATATTACATCCGATGCTTGGTTTTGATCCAACGTAATTTCTTCGTTACGAATAATACATTCCAATGCTGACTTTAAAGAGTGTCCATTTACAGGTAGATCATTACCTGGCCTAGAATCATCTAGTTGACCTCTGTACACTAAATGATGATGATGATCAAATACAAAGAAATCAGGAGTACAGGCAGCAGAATATGAATGAGCTACTTCTTGTGTTTCATCAAATACGTATGGAAAGGTAAATCCTTCGCTTGAAGCAAAGTTTTTCATGTTATCAGGAGAATCAGCAGGATATTGTTCAATGTCATTTGAATTAATAGCGATAAATCCAATTCCTTTTGAACGATATTCCTTTGCTAAAGAAACAATCCCTGCTATCGTGTGAAGTACAAAAGGGCAATGGTTACAGATGAACATGACGACAGTACCTTTTTCACCTGCAATGGTAGAGAATGAAATGAGTTGATCTGTTAAACAATCAACTAATTCGAATTGAGGAGCTCTCGTACCTAGTGGTACCATTGTAGATTCTATTCTAGCCATTTCAATACCATTCCTTTCCAAGTTACTAATCAAAGTATAAGGTGTTCAATAGAAAGTATCGATTATTTTCATACGACTTAAACGGGTGTTTTTAGACGGATATGAGGTTCTTTTCGTAAATCTACATAATTCTCACCAATTTTCACCAACGGCAAATGAGGCTCATGATCATGGATAAAGACAATCTCCGCTTCTTGATTATTACTTAACATAACAGATTCTCTTAACTGTTGACGCATTAAATAGCGAACAAAAGGAACGACGATAGCAGGGTTTAACTGGTTGGCTTCCGCTTCTTTAACGACTTCTTGTACGGCATAATAAAAAGGTGCTCCTGGTGTGTGAGGGCGATCTGAACATATAGCATTAAAGGTATCCGCTACACTGACAATTTGAACAAAAAAATGGGATTTTTGATTCTACAAACTTCATTGGGTATCCGCCACCATTAATCCTTTCGTGATGTAAAAGCGAAGCTTGAGGGATTAATGGATGAATATACGGAATCGTTTTAAGTAAATCGTATCCCAATACCGTATGGGTTTTGATCTGCTCCTTATCTTCTCTAGTAAGTTCTATCTTTGATAATAAAGATTCGTTTAATTTAAGCATTCCAATATCATGAAATAACCCCATTTTTCCAATTAAAATACACTCTTCTTTAGAATAACCTAGTAGTTTACCTATCATCGCAGATAGTATAGAAACATTTAAGCTATGTTGAATGATATAATTATTACTCTTTCTTTTCTCTATGACTGTCGTGATGTTTGTATCTTGCATACTAGTTAGTAACACTTGTGAAACTTTTTTGATCAATGATTGAAAATTGGTTGAACGGTTGGTATGTATAAGTTCGTTAAATTCTTCCTCTACTAATTTCAGCAATTCTTCATATGGCTTTAGGGTAATGGGCTCACTTTTAAACTTTGATTGAGGTATATCCGTAAAGATTTGGACCTTTTCACCCAAGGTATGATTTTTTAATAAGCTAATATGATATTCCGTTAGTTTCGTTCCGGCTTTTAATAATAACGTACCTTGCTTTGAGAAGATATCCTCACCTAATTTTTGTCCTATAAGCTCATAATTTATCTCTACTTGTTCCATGACTTTTGCTCCTCTCGAAAAATCGTACTATATATGGATATCTATAGTATAATTATCCAATTCATTTAGAACAATTTGAATTTTATAATTAGGAGAAGATAGTTATTTAGAAGGATATAACATAGTAAGGAAAGGGGGAATAAAGACTTAGTTGTTGTATAAATAAAGAAGCAGATGTCATCCAGACATCTGCTTCAACGAAAAATTGAGGCAATAAACTGTACTCCACATAGTACATTGCAAATTGCGTGTTTATTGACTTACACAATTCAGCTCATCGCTATACTAGATTAACATACTACAACTAAACTAGTCAATATTATTTTACGTAAAAATATGTCTGTAAATGGACTAAGAAATCGATTTTTGATATGATAAAAGTTGATTTTACATAAGGAGATGAAAGTAATGGCGAAAAAAGGTTCAATCATACTACAAAATGGAGAAAAAGTAGAATTTGAATTATATCCAAATGAAGCACCTGGTACAGTAGCAAACTTTGAAAAATTAGCAAATGAAGGTTATTATAACGGTTTAACTTTTCATCGTGTAATCCCAGGATTTGTTAGTCAAGGCGGATGCCCTACTGGAACAGGAACTGGTGGACCAGGTTATACAATTAAATGTGAAACAGAAGGAAATCCTCATAAACATGAAGTAGGTTCCCTTTCAATGGCACACGCAGGTAAAGATACTGGTGGAAGTCAGTTCTTTATTGTACATGAACCACAGCCTCATTTAAATGGAGTTCATACGGTATTTGGTAAAGTTACTTCTGGTATGGACGCAGTATTAGAAATGAAAAACGGCGACGTTATGGAGACTGTTGAAGTTCACGAAGAATAAATTTTAAAAAACCTAGTAAAAAGGGCAACCTTTTACTAGGTTTTTTTGTCGAGTAAACATTTGAACGCACTGAAATAGCATCAATTCGAAACGGCCTTTTCCAATGTGAAAATATACTGTTATTATTTTAAAATACTTTAAATCTTTGTAATCTTTTGCCTTATCATTAGCATTCTCCACTTCTTATCCATTATGATAATACTATGGACATGTGGTCCATGCTTACATATTGTATTGGGAGGTAGTAGTGTGAAAATAATCGTTGCCGGTGGAGATGGATTTTGTGGATGGCCAACAGCTATGTATCTTGCAAAACAAGGTCATGAGGTATCAATTCTAGATAATTTGGTAAGAAGAAAATATGATGACGAATTACATTCTAATTCATTAACTCCTATTGCGAGCTTACAAGACCGTATAGCTAGATTTAAAGAAGTGACAGGCATAGAAATGAAAAGCTACATCGGAGATTTAACACACTATGATTTTTTACGAGAAGTATTTAGACAAACTGAGCCCGAGGCCTTCGTTCACTTTGGGGAACAAAGATCTGCGCCTTACAGTATGATTGACCGTGAACATGCCGTATACACTCAGTCCAATAATATTATTGGGACGTTAAATGTTCTGTATGCAATAAAAGAATGCGCACCTGAATGTCATTTAATTAAGCTAGGAACGATGGGGGAATACGGTACACCCAATATTGATATTGAAGAGGGCTATATTAAAATTAAGCATAACGGGAGAGAAGATATTCTTCCTTATCCAAAACAACCTGGCTCTATGTATCATTTATCAAAGGTACATGATAGTCATAATATCATGTTTGCCTGTAAAATTTGGGGCATACGAGCGACAGATTTAAATCAAGGTATCGTCTATGGACTACATACAGATGAATCAGAATTGGACCCGTTACTTGTGAACCGTTTAGATTACGACGGAGTATTTGGAACAGCACTTAATCGTTTCTTAATTCAAGCAGCTATTGGGCATGAAATTACCGTTTATGGATCAGGAGAACAAACAAGGGCTTTTCTCAACATTAAAGATACTATTCGATGTGTTGAAATAGCGGCAAACAACCCAGCGGATAAAGGAGAATTCCGGGTGTTCAATCAATTTACAGAATATTTCTCTATGAATGATTTAGCTGAACGTGTAAGAAAAATCGCCACTGAAGAAGGTCTTACTCCTACCGTCGCTCATATTGAGAATCCACGGATTGAAAAGAGGAACATTATTATCATGCGGTTAATACTAATCTAGTAGAATTAGGACTAGAACCTAATTTATTAACAGACGAAGTTCTTAAAGGAATATTACAATCAGTCTTAGCTCATAAGGAACGAGTTATTACGGAAAATGTACTTCCAACAGTTAAGTGGAAATAATCAATGAAAATCTTAGTAATAACAGAAACCTTTTTACCTTCTACAGATGGCATTGTGACCAGGTTGACTCATAGTATTAGATGGTTAAAAGATGCAGGGCATGAAATAATAATCGTTGCCCCGAAGCTAGGGGTCGAAACCTTTGAAGGTATTAAAGTAGTGGGAATACCCGCCAAAAAGATCCCGTGGTATCGATCTAAAAAAATTTGCCATGCCTAGTAGAAAAATAAAAAAAGTAAATGGAAGATTTCGGTCCAGATATAGTTCACGTCGTTAATCCAGTATTTATTGGGGCAGCTGGTATATTTTACGCAAAAAAATTAAAGATAAAGGTTGTTGCATCTTATCATACACATGTCCCGAAATATGCTGATTACTATAGGATAGGTATGACAAAACCTATTCTGTGGTGGTACTTTAGATTATTGCACAATCAAGCAGATTTGAATTTATGTACATCACAAAGTGTATTAAAAGAACTGAATGAACAACGTTTTAAGAATGTACACTACTGGAAAAGAGGAGTCAATACACATCAATTTGGGAGACATCATCGTGATATCAAGTGGCGTCAGCTCGTCACAAACCATTCACCGACTAAAAAATCTTGTTGTATGTTGGTCGACTAGCTGCTGAAAAAGAAATACATAAAATCAAGAGGCTACTTGAAAAGCAAGATAATATCGTTTTAGTTATTGTCGGTGATGGTCCTGAACGAAATGATTTAGAAAAATTATTTCAACACGAATCTGTTGTATTTACAGGCTTTCTCCATGGAGAAGAGCTTGCAATAGCCTATGCTTCTTCTGATGCTTTTTATTTTTCCATCCACAACAGAAACATTAGGACTCGTTATATTAGAAGCCATGGCATCTGGAACCCCAGTTATTGCTGCTAAAAGTGGACCTACACAAGAGCAAATAGTAGATGGAGTGAATGGTATCTTGTTTAATCCTAGTGATGAAAGTAGTATGGATGCTTTACTAGAAAAGATGTATAACGAAGAATTAATGAATCGTATTTCTATGAATGCGGAAAGCGAAGCAAAAGAGAACGGTGGAGTGATCAAGCAGCTCAACTCTTAGGATACTACGAACAACTCATTTTAACAAAAAAGAAAAATGTCGACTTAATAGAGGAAGGGAGACTTACTTGAAGAATTGTCAGAATACGATCTTAAGAAGTCTCTCTTTTTTTAGCAAAGTCCCGTTCCTGTAGGGCTATGTAGCCATCAAAAAATAAGAGGGTGTTCAAAGCATTCATATGTATGCTTTGAACACCCTCTCTTATTCGTTAAACAAGAATTTCATTGAAGATAGCATCCGATGCAATCAAGTTTTTGGTCTTTTTGTTGATATTCCGGTACATGTAAATACGTATATCTAGTTGGTTTAATGCTAGGAGCAAGGTCTATTGCGTCTATAAAAAGGGCCTTAGGTATCTGTAAGGTTTTTACATAATCAAAAAAACCAGTGCGTGTAAATACTTTCACCATTCTGTCGGATCTGTGTTCTTGAACGAGTGCCATTAAATAGGTTGCTATTCCAACCTGAATACCATGCATCATCTCAGATCTACCTAATTTATCTAGGGCATGTGACACTAAGTGTTCAGACCCACTAATTGGGGCACTATTTCCACTAATTGCCGTAGAGATTCCACCCATTGTCAGTGAACTTATTAACTCTTTTAAAAATATTGGATCTTGTAAATCAGTCATAGGAGTACGTGTGAAGCTATTGGTTGCCTTTTTACTTAACATATAAGCAAACGCATCAACATGACCTTTGCCATTCTTTTCTTCGAATTCCCAATCATATAATGCTGTAATATTGCTCATCAAGTCACCGACACCAGCAAGAATGAAAGAAGATGGAGCCGTTTTAATGATATTCAAATCTACTATGATTCCGTAAGGGACTCGTGCAGGTACAGTTGTTTTCTTTCCATCAATAAGCAAGGAGCAGTTACTACTAGCAAATCCATCATTTGAAGGTGAAGTTGGTATACTTATAAATGGACTTCGTCTACTAAATGCGATGTATTTACCGTAATCAATAATCGTTCCTCCACCGATAGACATAACCGCATCATATCGTTTTAATTCAAATGCCTTTGAGATAAGATCTTTTATATCCATACCTGGAGATAATTCAAGCATATCATAGGAGAAACTCGAAATCGTATGTTGTATTCTCGAGCTATATGTTTTGTACGAATACTCATCCATTAAAATGAGTATATCCTTGAATGGATGCTTTTTCATAATATCATCTAATTTTAGGATCGTATCGTACTGTATTTCTAATATAGATGGGATTGGAATACTTGTGATAGGTGCTTGCATTATATAACCTCATTGTTTTTTAAATAGGCAATAATGTCATCAAAATGGTTTATCGCTTCAAATGGTACATGTTTAGAAGTAAGAATTGTTTGCAAGGAATCTTTTGCAAACGTAACATCTGCGAAAACCGCGGGATGTGAATCCGGTTCACTATCTCCGGCAAAATACACCGTTTGATACTGTTCTTTTAATTTCTTAATAACAAGAGATTTATCAATACCGTAGCGCTCTGAATAATGCCAAGCATTCGGATCAATCTTCATTTTTACATTATTTTCTTCAAAATATCCTTCATTTGAAAATACTTTTACATTTTCAATTTCTAAATGATTTAAGATCTTGTGAATATAATAATCCGTACCCGCGCTTAATATGAAAAAGTCTCCTCCGGCTTGTTGTACTTTTTGTACAAGAGGTACAAAACTAGGGTCAAGTGGTAAAGACAATACATCCTGTGAGATCATTTCCTCTGGCTGATGAATATTACGAAAGACTTCTGATAGAAAATCAATATCTTTTATGTGTCCACCCTGCCAGTCTTCGTATTTCTTGTCACCTTCTTTATAATATTTTTCAATCACTAATCGGTAAAAATCCTTTTGAGAAATCGTGCCATCGAAATCGGATACAAATGCCCAATTCTTCATCGTACTCCTCCTTTACTCATCTTTAAATGCATTTTCCGTTAATTTTTTCGACAATGGATTGAAGTTGGTCGGGTCTATGAAATTCAATAGGTGAATACCCTTTCTCAAACTGAATTTGATCTGAATCAATGAGTAACACATATCGATTATTAATTTTCCAATATGTAATGTTTCACCAAATTCCGATAGAAGAGATTTAATCTTAGATTGACCAATGGTTAAATTAATTTCCAGATCTGGTGTTTGTTCAACCAGTCGATTACTAGCTTCCTTCACTTGTTCTGTTGACAGTTTTTCTTGGATTGTGCGTTCTTCACTTATCGTTTCCCAAACCTCAAGATCTTTTTCAAATTGAATTCTTTCCTCACTATTTTCTTCCGTTGTTTCAGAGACATGCTCGTACACCATTTCTAATAATTGATTCTTTACAATAGTGGGCATGGGTTCACCATATTCAACATATTTCAAAAAGTCCTCAAAATACCTAGCGTGTGAAGCTTGATGTATTTTTACTTCGCTAACTTCAATAATTCCTTCTTCAGGCATATAGGGATATTGGATACTTTTCATATTCTTTGTGGTTATGGCCATTTCTACATGCTTAATAATAGTAGCCTCATCTGAGATCGAAGCTACCTTTGGTTCAAAGTCGCATTTTAAAATAAATACAAAGGACTCATCAAAATACTTTTTGAGTGTGGCTGTTAAAACAATAAATGCTCCGCCCCTTACTGCACTTGCATCAATGTAAGCTTGAACAAAGGTAAGAGCATTTTCTAAAAATTCTTCTTTGGAAATGGACTGTCGCGACTTTTGAAACATATTGAAATTGGAGTTAGAATCTAAGTTATATTCAGGCTCAACTGCAAAATAGCCAAGCTTGGTTGGTACCTGTTCATTCTTAGGATGACGCTCCACTTTTCTCTTGACAATTTTCACTAATTCTCCATCAAGAAATTCTTTTAGTGCACTATGCTCATATTCACTGTGATCTAATGTTTGAAAGTGCTTATATTTTTTCTCGGAATTTTCACCTTTTCCATCAACTGAGATAAACAAAAAATGAAGCAAAATTAATAGTAAAGTCCATGTTATTTCCTCACTCTATTTAGTCTATTCAAGTATAGAATTAACAACCTAAAGGGTCAAATTTTTGTTTCTACCTGTTTTTGACCATATTCTCATTCATTTACCAGCTATTAAATATGTAGCACTGTAAATACTACAAAGGTACTACCAGAATTTAAGCAGGAGGAAAAACATGAAGATAAAATTAGCAGCAACTGCCCTATCCATTCTTGTATTACTAAGTGCATGTAACGGTGATGATACAGCCTATAAAAATGACTCCGATCCTATGGATAATATCTCTAATGCAAGCACAAATACAGATAGTAATCACTACCCACATACGAAAGCAGTTAAAGTACAAAATGCGAAATATAAATTTTATAAAATTGATCCTGGAACAGGAGATTACACAGAGATCACGCAAGAACAAATCAATAATTTAGACCCTAATGTCAATTTTAATATTATTCAGCGTTCAAAAGAAACTGGAAGAGAGAAAGCTGTGACACCAGGAAAAGAACCAACTACAACCAAACAGCAGCCTGAAACAGCTAAGCAACCAACTCCAGCGGAAACCAACCAAACGACACAGCAAAAACCACAAGAAACAGCAGAAAAACCAGCAGCTGATGAAGGATCAAAAGAAGGAATTAGCTCTATAGAACAACAAGTAATCGATCTGACGAATGCCGAAAGAAGAAAGAATGGTTTATCTGACTTACAAGCAGATGTAAAATTAAGCAATGTAGCACAAACCAAATCAGAGGATATGTACCAAAGAATTACTTTTCCCATACGAGCCCAACCTATGGTTCGCCTTTTGATATGATGCGTGACTTTGGGGTGAGCTATAACACAGCAGGAGAAAATATTGCTCAGGGTCAAAAAAGCGCAGAAGAAGTGGTGAATGCCTGGATGAATAGTGAAGGTCACCGTGCCAATATTCTAAAAGCTGACTTTACTCATATCGGTGTAGGGTATAATGAAGCTGGGAATTATTGGACGCAAATGTTTATTGGGAAATAGAAAAAGTGGAGTCCTTACTCCACTTTTTTTTGGTATATTCGTTTAAAACATGGTCCATAAAAACCCTACAATTAATCCTCCAAAAATACTTGCCTCTAGCCAATATATCCAATTGGATTCCAATACATCGCATAATTCATCTAATGTTTGAAGAGTTCTTTCATCTTGATTCAAATGAACCACATCCTAACATTACTTGTTAACATACAATATGCAAACACTGTAAATTGGTGAAATAGAACGTGAACTTCCATTATCATAAGCGATCAATGGAGCCATTAGTACATAATTATGGTATAGTAAGTAAGGTTAAATAGGCAAAATAGAAAGGATCTTTATAAAGAAAATGAGAATAGTTTCTTGGAACGTAAATGGCATTAGAGCGTGTGTACGCAAAGGTTTTTTAAACTATTTTAAAGATGTGGATGCAGATATATTTTGCCTACAAGAAACAAAAGTACAATACGGGCAAATTGAATTAGATTTACCAGGATATTATCAATATTGGAACTATGCAGAAAAAAAAGGACTATTCAGGTACGGCTATATTTACAAAAAGTAAGCCATTAAAGGTTACATATGGAATGGATGAAGAACGGAATTCCGAGGGAAGAATGATTACGCTGGAATTTAGTGATTTTTATGTAGTGACCATGTATACCCCCAACTCAAAACGAGATTTATCTCGATTGGAAGAAAGATTGGAATGGGAAGATTTAGTCCAAGGTTACTTAGATAAGTTGAATCAAAAGAAACCAGTTATTTTTTGTGGAGATTTGAATGTAGCTCATACAGAACTAGATGTTAAAAACGACCGTGCCAATCAAGGGAATTCTGGATTTACTCAAGTAGAGAGAGAGAAGATGAATGGATTACTTGATCTTGGGTTTACAGATACTTATCGCTATTTTAATCCTGCAAGAGATGATCAGTTCACGTGGTGGTCCTATATGAAAGGTGTCCGAGAACGAAATATTGGCTGGAGAATTGATTACTTTATCGTATCAACTAGTTTCATGAATACTATATCCAATTCTGATATTCATGATCATGTATATGGTAGTGATCACTGTCCAATAGTATTAGAGCTTTCCAAGTAGAAAGGATGAACAAGATGAAAATATTTACTTATTTAAAAGAAAATGATGAAGAGATAATAAATGGGATAAATATAGCAGAAACCTTATCTAATTTTAAAAAAAAGAAAAGATGAGTATGTGTATCTTGAAAGTGATCAGGAGAATGAGATAAAAGGCTTTGTTTTGGAATGGGATGAAGTGTTTAGTACTTATACTATTTTAGTTGGACTTCCAGTAAAGAAAAAGCATACACAAAACGTTAAAGACTATTTACAAAATACGGTACAAGGTAATTTTAACGTTATGTACGATGATGGAGAAGGATTTTTAGATGTGAATGTTTCAATAGCATCTTTACATACCATTAAAGAAGAGATGACTATTCGACAAGTATCAGAAATCGTGACTAATTATATAGATCAGTTAATGACGGTTACGAAAGAAGCGTAGGATCTACCTAAGCTTCTCTTATAGATGACCATATGATGAAACAATTTCTGCTAATTCATCGTTACCAAATAACGACAATACATTAATCACCGTATCCGTGGCGATGTGTCCTGCTTCTTCTTTCGGTACCGTAAGGGAAATCGCTTGATTTAAACTATGCGTTTCTTGAAAAGGATAAGCCAATTTGTATAATTTGGTAGGATTAAGAGAATGATTTGTGCACCACTGTGCAAAAAATTAAAAATCATCATGGTCTCATCTTTTTGATAATTTTCTATAATCTTTTGTTCCAATTCTTTCGAGTTCATTTCTAATACAGCTCCTTTTCCAATGCAACTCCTTTTCCAATGCAACTTCTACTATAACACAAGAATAAATTTAAGAGTAAAGGATTGATAAACGTGGAAATAATAAAACATACTGTAGAAAAATTAACGGATCCGACAGGAATTTTAACTGGCGACCGATATGAATATATTCTTTCAATAGATGTACCAGAAGAGGATGAACTCTATACTGAAAATGGCGTGTATATTAAAGCCATTCTATTAGTAGATGGGGTCTCTAATAGAATCGTTCAATCTCATTTTATTGAGGAATCTACAAATAGATATCTAGATTTTGATCTAGAAGAGGAAGAAGTGGAACAGATACTTCACTATTGTGTAGAAAATCTACCAAATGAATAGAGGCCTTAGATGAAGCACGTAGCAGTTTTTTGCGGTTCTCGCTCTGGCTTAAATCCTGCCTATAAGGAAGCGGCTATTGAGTTAGGTAAAGAGTTAGCAAGAAGAAAGATTTCTCTAGTATACGGGGGTGCATCCGTTGGATTAATGGGAGAAGTAGCAAATTCTGTTTTAACGAATGGGGGTAAGGTTATTGGGGTGATTCCCCATCTATTAAATGATAGAGAAATAGCACATCCTGCGCTAACTGAGTTAATAGTTGTAGATTCCATGCATGAGCGTAAAGCAAAGATGGTTGAGTTAGCAGATGGGTTCATTGCTCTTCCTGGAGGACCTGGAACACTTGAAGAGTTTGTTGAAGTTTTTACATGGTCACAATTAGGAATTCATCATTGTCCATTTGGATTATTAAATGTTGAACAATATTATGACCCGCTAATTCAATTATTTAATCAGATGGTAGATACAGGCTTCTTAGATGCCCAAATGAGAGAGTTTGTTAAAGTAGATCAATCACCATATCCTCTATTAGAGCAATTGCTGTCTTCTTCAACACCAAGCACAGAAAAAGTGTTAGATCTTGATCAAACGTAGGAAGTTGAACACACGAGTATTTAC
This sequence comes from Bacillus coahuilensis m4-4, assembly GCF_000171615.1. Taxonomy (GTDB): domain Bacteria; phylum Bacillota; class Bacilli; order Bacillales; family Bacillaceae_K; genus Bacillus_T; species Bacillus_T coahuilensis. The sequence goes on from NZ_ABFU01000032.1 coordinate 11,875, forward strand.
TGTCATAATGAGCTTGTGTGTAAAGAAGATTTACAAGGAGGACGTAAAAATGGAAGAAATCCAAATTGGCGAAGTGTTTACAATTAGTGACGATGAAGGTCAAGAACAAGAAGTAGAAGTAATGGGATTATTAGAACTAAATGGAGAACATTACGCAGCTGTAAGTTTTGTTGAAGATCTTGAAGAAGATACAGAAGAAGACATTGACATGTTTATTCTAAAGTTAGATGAAGAAGGAGATCTCTCAATGATTGAGACAGACGAAGAGTTTGATCAAGTTTCTCAAGCATTTGATGAATACTTTAAGGAAGAGCAGAAAGTTCAAGAGTAGCTGAAAAAAAGTCGTCAAAAAGACGGCTTTTTTTCTCGGCTTTTTTAAGAGTATGGTTGATTTCTGTTAACTCCTAGCTACTATTTTATGTAAAATGATAAAGATTCCCTCTTAACTGGTAGTCTTTTTCCTAAATCTAGGAGCCCTGTTTAACAGCGTCTATTTATTATTGAAAAATTATTTTATAATTATTTTGAATATTCTACATTTATTGTATATACTTTTAAAAAAGAAAGTAAACAAGCAAAAGAGGGGGAAAACGATTGGAAAGTTTATAGGAAATATAAACGACGTGCTATGGAGCACACCAGTGATTTACATTATTTTAGCAATAGGTCTTTTATTTACCGTATTAACACGCTTTTTACAGGTACGATTGTTTAAGGATATGTTCACGTTAACATTTCAAGGAAAAAGTTCCAGTGCAGGAGTTTCTTCATTTCAGGCATTAGCCGTTTCGCTTTCTGGACGTGTTGGGACAGGGAATATTGCGGGTACGGCAACGGCGATCGCATTTGGAGGTCCTGGAGCTGTATTCTGGATGTGGACGATTGCTTTTATAGGGGCATCCAGTGCCTTTATTGAATCGACATTGGCACAAATCTACAAAGTGAAACAAGATGGGCAATATCGAGGGGGGCCAGCCTACTACATAGAGAAAGGTATAGGTTGGAAGTGGTTTGCTGTTCTATTCGCCATTGCAGCAGTTGTGGCCATGAGCTTATTAATGCCTGGTATCCAGTCAAACTCCATTGCAATAGGTCTTGAGAATGCCTTTAATTTAAGCACGACAGTTACTGGTATTATCTTAGTTGCACTAATTGGTATCATCATTTTTGGTGGTATTAAGCGTATTGCAACGGTTGCTTCATATGTCGTTCCGTTTATGGCATTAGGTTATATCCTAGTTTCACTATTGATTATTGCTTTTAATATTACAGAGTTACCAGCAGTTTTTGGTCTAATTATTCGAAGTGCATTTGCATTTGATTCTGCTTTTGGTGGTATTGTTGGGGCTGCGATTGCTTGGGGTGTAAAACGAGGGATATACTCTAACGAAGCAGGACAAGGGACTGGACCTCATGCCGCTGCGGCAGCGGAAGTATCCCACCCGGCTAAACAAGGGTTAGTTCAAGCCTTTTCTGTGTATATTGATACTCTTCTTGTATGTTCAGCTACTGCCTTTATGATTTTATTTACAGGCATGTACAATGTTGAGGTTCCTGAGGGGAACATGATGGTTGAAAATTTATCAGGGGTTGAAGCTGGTCCTGGTTATACACAAGCAGCTGTCGAAAGTGTTTTCCCTGGATTCGGGGCTAGTTTTGTAGCTGTTTCATTGTTCTTCTTTGCCTTTACGACAATTATGGCGTACTACTATATTGCTGAAACAAACATTGCTTACTTGGTACGTAAAGGAAATAAATGGGCTATGTTTGGTTTAAAATTGGTATTGCTCGCAGCTACGTTTTACGGAGCAACTAATGAAGCAAAACTAGCCTGGGCATTAGGGGATGTTGGTTTAGGTGTGATGGTTTGGTTAAACTTGGTGGCAATCTTACTATTAGCTAAACCAGCTCTAACGGCTCTAAAAGATTATGAGCGACAGAAAAAAGAAGGTAAAGATCCAGTATTTGATCCCGTTTCATTAGGCATTAAAAATGCAGACTATTGGGAAAGTGAATATAAAGATCAAAAAGAAAATGTTTCATAACCTTTTGAGTCCAACTTCGGTTGGGCTTTTTTGTTATGTTGTGGTGGTTATTCATACTCTGTTAGGAAAAACTAGAAAGGAAACTAGACAATAACAAATAGGAGTACGATATTTATGGATTTATACACTGGTGAGAGCTATTGGTCATCTACAGTTAAGCAGAAACCTAACTACCCACTATTATCGGAAGATATAGAATGTGATATTTGTATCATTGGAGGTGGGGTAACAGGTGCTCAATGTGCGTATCTTTTAAAAGATAGTGGATTATCTGTTGTTTTAATTGATAAGAGGAAAATTGGAGCTGGAAGTACTAGCGTAAACACAGCTCTCCTTCAGTACTTAGGGGATAAAATGCTTCATGAATTGGTCAACTCATTTGGTGAAGATTTGGCCATTCAACATACGAAGCTTTGTAGGGATGCTATTTCAACTATTCGTACGATATGTCAATCCTTAACCACCAATGTGGAACATTGTACGAGAAATAGCATTTACTATGCCTCTGAAAAGAAGGATGAAGATTTGTTACGAGCTGATTTTCATTTTCTTAGTAAACATGATTTTAATGTTCAATTAGTTGAAGATCAGAATCAACTTAATTTATATAGCCTTCCTACTCATATGGCTTTATATTGTTATGACGATGGAGAGATAAATCCATTAAAATATACACTTGCCCTGATAGAAAAATGCGTAGAAAGTGGAGTTAAAGTATTTGAGCAGACGGAACTGAATGGGAAAGAATGCTCTAATGAGAGAACTATTTTACATACAAAAACAAAACACTCTATAAAAGACGAAAAAAGTAATTGTGGCCGGCGGATATGAAGGAGTGGAAATGAGAAATGAAAAAAACGCCACTATTTCTACTACTTATACGTTAACGACTAAACCAATAGAAAACCTTAACACCTGGGATCAAAGAGAATTAATTTGGGAAACGGCAAGGCCTTATATCTACATGAGAACCACTAATGATAACAGAATCATTATCGGTGGACTTGATGAAGAAACATCCAATCCTCTAGAGAGAGATAGTAAAATGAAACATAAAATGGAATTACTTAGAGAAGAAATTAATAAACGATTTCCATCAATTAAAACAGAGCCTGATTTTGAAGTTGCAGCTTTTTTATGGTGGATCTCATGACGGACTCCCTATGATAAAGGAGAATAAAAATTGGTACTACTTATATGCGTATGGTGATAATGGAATTGTATATAGCATGGTATTTGCAAAAATAGTAAAAGAACTCATCACTAATGGGTATCATGAAGCGTATGATCTCTATTGTAACAGATAGAAATTCTTGTCAACAATTGAAACCATTGTCTATTTATACCGTATATTAGGATAGAAATTGAGACAAAGGGAGAGAGACTAATGGCCATTCAATTAAGCAAGGGACAAAGAATTGATTTAACAAAGCATGATCCTGGATTAAAACATATTTTGATTGGATTAGGATGGGATGTAAAACAATTTGACGGCGCTATTGATTTTGATCTTGATGCTTCCGCATTTTTATTGGATTCTCAAGGAAAGTGCAGAAATGATTTAGATTTTATCTTCTACAATAACCTTCAAAGTCCAGACGGTTCCGTGACTCATACAGGTGATAATCGAACCGGGGCGGGAGACGGAGATGATGAACAAGTAAAGATAGACTTAAGTAAAGTGCCTCAAGATGTAGATAAAGTTGCCTTTACGGTCACCATACATGATGCAGCACAACGAAGACAAAATTTTGGTCAAGTTTCTAACGCTTTTGTTCGTTTGGAAAACGCTGAGACCGGAAATGAAATTGTTCGGTATGACTTAGGAGAAGATTTTAGCATTGAAACTGCTGTAGTCTTTTGTGAAATTTACCGCCACCGTGGAGATTGGAAATTTAATGCTGTGGGTGCAGGATATCAAGGTGGATTGCATGCACTTGTCCAATCCTATGGGTTAGAAGTATAAAAAAACCAAGAAAGCAGATGCTTTCTGGTTTTTCTCTACCACATAATGATTAAGTTGTACATACCAATCCTGTGACATTACTGTCATCTTTTAAAGCGGCTGTGTAATAGTTTTAATACTACATCTACCGAATGAACTATACACCATATGGTAGAACTATGAAAATAAGAACATTTCTGATAAAGGTATTGAAACGCTTTCAGCTGATTATCATCCGCTTACATATCTAGTAATCAGCGACATTTAGGTAATATATCAGTATAGTTATTTCCTGCCAAATGGCTTTTGACAATAAATTATGCCCTCTATTATAGTTGCCTTGTGATTCACATTTGGTGTTCACAATAAATAGAAAGAGGTGCACTATGAAAAAAATAAACTCCGTGTATTAGCAAGTTTATCTCTTGCTGCCACTGTAGGATTGACAGGAGTTAGTACTGCAACGGTGTCCGCAAACGTAACTCAACTGGAAGCTGATACACCATTGAAAAAAGAAAATTTACAAAAACTTAGTGTAAAAAGTGTACAAAAGCTTGATAATGGAGTGAAATTGGATCTTGGTTCCAATGAAGCCTATATTCGTTTATTTGACAAAGACTTAGCAAAGGTATCTGTTGTAAAAAAAGGGGAGTCAGAATACGAGTCTCGTGGAATTGAAAAAACGAGGATGAATGGTCTACTCCTAAAATAAAATTTAAGGATTCAGATGGTACATACACGTTAAAAATAGAAGAAATTTCAGTTGAAATTAAAAAAGAGCCGTTCGGTGTAAAGTTTCTAGATAAAGAAGGTAATGTCATAAATGAGGACTATATCAAGGATGATAAAACATCTGGGTATGAGGATGGAAAGCCGTATGTTTTCAAAAAGACAGATGAAGATGAAAACTTCTATGGTTTTGGAGAACAGTCTAGATTAGATGTAAATAAGCATGGAGATAGTATAGGATTGTGGAATACAGATGCTTATGCCTATAACAAAGATACTAAATACCTTTATACCTCGATTCCATTCTTTATAGGACTTAAAAACGAAAAGGCTTATGGAATCTTCTTTGATAACACTCATCGTTCTTATTATGAAATGGCAAGTGAATCAGATGATTATTACTATTTCTATGCTAATGGTGGACAACTAACCTATTATTTTGCCTATGGTCCTGAAGTTGGCGACGTTATCGACCGATATACAGAGTTGACAGGGAAAATGGATGTGCCAGCAGAATGGACGCTTGGACTACATCAAAGTAAATGGGGGTACACAGCAGAAGAAATAGTAGATGTTGCAAAGACTTATAGAGAGAAAGAGATCCCACTAGATACCATGCATTTTGATATCGATTATATGGATGAGTACCGAGTGTTTACTTGGGATGAAAAATATAAAGAAGCGCTTAAGGAATTAAAGTCAATGCCAGGTTTCCATGCTATAGCCATAAACGACCCAGCTGTTAAGCAAGACGAAAATTACTCAATCTATAATGAAGGAACACAAAACGATTATTGGGGTAAAAATCCAGACGGAACGCCGTTTATTGGACCAGTTTGGCCTGGAGACTCTGCTTTCCCAGACTTTTCTAAAGAAGAAGTAAGAGACTGGTGGGCAAAAAATCATCATGTATTATTAGATAAAGGCATTGATGGAATATGGAATGATATGAACGAACCAGCTGTATTTATCGATGGTGGGAAGTAAAATCATACGATGCCCCTTGATACGTACTTCGGTACAGAAGACAATAAAATCATGCACACAGAGTATCACAATTTGTATGGACATGATGAAGCGGAAGCTACGTATGATGGATTAAAAATGGATGATGAAAATAGCCGTCCATTCGTCTTAACCCGCGATATGTACGCAGGGACACAGCGCTATGCAGCTCTTTTGACAGGAGACAATGTAAGTAATTGGGAACACTTAGCCATGAGTCTTCCTATGAATATGAATGTGGGAATGTCGGGTGTAGCATTTGTAGGGAATGATATTGGTGGATTTGCCGAAAGACCTAATGCAGAATTGTTTGCACGTTGGATTGAGGTTGGTGCATTCTTACCATTCTCACGTATCCACTATGATAGTGATGCGAAAGCAGAAGTAAAACAAGGTCAAGAGCCTTGGGCATTTGGTGAAGAGGTAGAAGAAATTAGTAAAAAGTATATCGAAATGAGATATCAGCTTTTACCATATCTTTATAACGAATTTAAAGAAGCTGCAGATACAGGTAAGCCTGTTCAGCAACCTCTTGTGTATCAATTCCAAGAAGATGAAAAACACATAATATTAGTGATCAATATATGTTCGGTGCCTCGATGATGTTAGCGCCAGTAGTGGAAGAAGGACAAACCCAACGTGACGTCTATCTCCCTGAAGGCACAACATGGACAGATTACTGGACTGGAGAAAAATTTGAAGGTGGACAAACGATGACAGTGGATGCACCACTTGATCATCTGCCTATTTTTGTAAAAGGTGATTCTATTATTCCAACACGTGACGTACAACAGTATACAGGTGAACAGCCACTTGAAACTCTTATATTAGATACGTATGTTGATGATAAAGTAGATTATACGTTCTATGAAGACGATGCTTCTACAGAGGAATACAAAGACGGTGAATACAATGAAACAAACTTTACCGTTAAACGTAAAAAGAACGCCATAGTATTCAATATCGATAAAAAGAATGAAGGCTTTAAGGATTCTAAGCTGAACCAAGTAACGTTAAAAGTTCACAATGCTGAAGAGCCAAAGAAAGTAAAAGCTGCAAGTACTAAATTCAAACAAGTAGATTCAATTGAACATGTGAACGACTCTACTAACACATATTTCTATGACAAAGAATCAAAAACTTTATATGTAGGCGTATCAATAGACGAGACGAAAAAAGTAAGAATGAAATAATGTGAAAACAAGGACTATCTTATGGGTAGTCCTTGTTTTATAACTTGCTAGTTAAAGGAGAACAACATGAAAGGGCGAATACTGGTAACACTTTCTCTAGTCTTATCAATAGTAGGCGTATTCTTTTATTTTCAAAGAGATCACACAGAGACGTTAAAACAAAACAACCAAACCATCATACAAGAAATAGTCACCGACCAAGCAGCCTATTCCCCAGGGGAAAGAGTGAATCTTTCTGTTACACTAGACCCATCTATAACTAATGGGGCACTATTCATAACCTATTATCATTTAGATGAGATATTACTAGAAAAAGAGATTCCCATAACTGATAGCAACATACAATGGAATTGGGTACCTCCCCAAGAGGATTACAAAGGCTATCTTGTAAAGGTTTCATATGAATCAACGAACCTTATGGACACTAAAACAATTGCCGTTGATGTTTCTAGCGACTGGAGTAAATTTCCTAGGTACGGCTTTTTATCCAAATTTGATTCTATACCATTTGATGAAATGCAAGAAACGATGGATAAATTAAATCGATTTCACCTAAATGGATTGCAATTTTACGATTGGCACTATAAACATCATGAGCCCATTCCCATGGACGGTCGAAAAGAATGGCAAGACATAGCCAATCGCCAAATTTCTTTGGATACGGTAAAACAATATATAGCGCTAGCTCATGAAAAAAACATGAAAACGATGTCTTATAACCTATTGTACGGAGCCTTTAAAGAAGCAGAACAGAAATAGAAGGAGTAGAAAGTCATTGGAGATTATTTAAAGATTCTCAACACGATCAACATGATGTACACCCTCTACCAAGTGATTGGAAAAGCGATGTGTATTTAGTTAACCCTCATGATGAATCATGGCAAAATTATATGATGAATCGACAGAAGGAACTATACGAATCATTACCCTTTGATGGATGGCATATTGACCAATTAGGGGATAGAGGAACGGTATATAATTATAACGGGGAACTCGTTGATATAGCGTCTTCCTTTGAACGGTTCCTTTCGAAAATTAAAAACGCTACTCCTGAAAAAGGAATCGTAATGAATAGTGTCAATCAGTATGGACAATCCCAAATCACTAATGCACCTGTTGACTTCTTATATACTGAAGTATGGGATGAATATAAAACATATCTAGATTTAAACGAAATCATTCAAGAGAACATGGAATATTCGAATGGCTCCCTGTCTACCGTACTAGCGGCATATATGAACTATGAACATTCAAATGAAACGGGAAACTTTAATACTAGCGGAATCCTTCTGACTAATAGTGTTATATTTGCATCAGGTGGGGCTCACTTAGAGCTAGGTGAACATATGTTAAGTAAAGAATATTTTCCTCACAATAAATTAGATACAACTAAAGAACTTAACAAACAACTGATAGCCTACTATGATTTTTTAGTGGCGTACGAGAATTTATTACGTGACGATGTGGAAGAAGAAGATATGGTCTTATCTTCTCCTGATTGGGCTTCCTTTTCATCTTCACCTGAATTAGGGAAGATATGGTCTTTTGCTAAAAAGAAAGAAACGAAAAAAATCATTCATTTGATAAATTTTTATGATGCCACTTCACTTGAGTGGAGAGATACAGAAGCTCAACAACCCGAGCCTCAAACGAGGGATTCATTTTAAATAAAGATTAGTGTTGACAAACCGATCAAAAAGGTATGGATGGCTTCTCCCGATAGAAATTTAGGAGAACCAGAAGTTCTCGAATTTCATCAAGAAGAAGGAAACGTAACTGTAAGGATTCCAAGTTTAAACTATTGGAATATGATTGTCGTAGAATAAGATACATAGAAAAAACTATGATGTTTTCATCATAGGTTTTTTCTAATCTCCTTCATCATCATCGGAGCAAGATTGCTGCAGGTATAGAATTTTTCATTTTGATTGACTACTTTTATTTTGCAAATTCAAAATGAGAACTACAGAAACTACTTTAAGTTGAAACTAATGATAAATTTTTAACATAGTAGAGTACCATACCTCATTTCCGTTACAAGTAACAAAGGGAGTCCTTATATTAAAAAGTATAAGTAAGATGCTTTTGTTTGAGACACTCTCTATACCAACTATCCTATATTGAGTTTCTCCTTTATCCATGTAATAATAAGGGAATAACGAGATGTCTTAAAGAAGGGTGATTTCCATGAAACGAATAAAGAGCATCCTTTTTTTTCTAATAGGTATTGTATCACTAGGATTAGGAATCTTAGGTACGGTGCTCCCCGTATTACCTGGAGGACCATTTTATTTTATTTGCTGCATTTTTGTTTCACAAAAAGTTCAAAGCGAATCGATCGTTGGTTTAAAAGCACCGTATTCTATAAAAAGTACGTATTGGCTTTTTTAAATAAAACTGGATTAACCAAAAGGGAGAAAATAAGAATTAACCTCATAGCTGATTCTTTTATCATTTTTTCTCTGTTTATGGTAGATATACTGATCGTTCAAATTATGATCCTATCTTTAGGGCTATATAAGCATTATTATTTTATTAAAAAAATCAAAACCATTGACTCTTATGAAGATGAAGAATCAAGTAAACAAATTATGTAAAGATTAACCCGCTATCCTGTCTATCATAGTGGGTTTCTCTAATCAGCTAGACAAAAAAATTTGTTCTTTTCACAAAGAAGCTGTGTAGTTGACAACGCTTTCAATATTTTGTAACATGGCAATAAGTTGATAATAGTGTAAGAGACTCAGAGACACACAGAAATAACTTTACTCTTGTAGAGTTATTTTCCGTGTGTCTCTTTTCTACAATCATTGCTGTATACTTAGTTTAATTAAAGAAGAAAGCAAGTACTTAGTAGTATGTATAGATGCTGAGGGGGATTATTATGAATACGTATATTTTGTCATTAGATCAAGGAACAACGAGTTCAAGAGCCATTCTTTTTAATAAAAAGGGAGAAATTGTCCACAGTGCTCAAAAGGAATTTACTCAATACTTCCCAAATCCAGGATGGGTAGAACATAATGCGAATGAAATTTGGGGATCTATTCTATCGGTCATTGCCACATGTTTAAGTGAAGCCAATGTTAAAGCTGAACAAATCGCTGGAATTGGGATTACAAATCAACGTGAAACCACTGTAGTATGGGATAAACATACTTCACAACCAATCTATAATGCTATTGTTTGGCAATCTAGACAAACGGCTGAGATTTGTGAAGAACTAAAAAATAAAGGATTAAATGATACATTTAGAGAAAAACGGGTTTACTAATTGATGCATATTTTTCTGGTACTAAAGTTAAGTGGATATTAGATCATGTAAAAGGAGCAAGAGAGAAGGCCGAAAAAGGTGACCTGCTGTTTGGAACTATTGATTCCTGGCTCATTTGGAAGTTATCTGGTGGAAAGGCGCATGTAACAGACTACACCAATGCATCTAGAACGCTTATGTATAATATTCATAAATTAGAATGGGATCAGGATTTACTAGATTACTTAACGGTACCAAGTTCTATGCTACCAAAAGTCAAGGCATCGTCTGAAGTCTATGCTCATACCATTGACTATCATTTCTTTGGACAAAACATACCTATTGCAGGTGTAGCAGGAGACCAACAAGCAGCTCTATTTGGGCAAGCATGCTTTGAAGAAGGAATGGCGAAGAATACATACGGCACTGGATGCTTTATGCTAATGAACACGGGCGAAAAGGCTATTCGTTCAGAAAACGGATTACTTACTACTATTGCATGGGGTGTAGATGGAAAAGTGGAATATGCATTAGAAGGAAGTATTTTTGTTGCAGGTTCTGCTATTCAATGGTTACGAGACGGACTACGTATGTTTAGAGATGCAAAAGACAGTGAACAATATGCTCGGCGTGTAGATTCTACAGAGGGAGTTTATGTTGTACCTGCTTTTGTCGGACTTGGAACCCCTTATTGGGATAGTGATGTAAGAGGAGCAGTATTTGGATTGACGCGCGGTACATCAAAAGAACATTTTATTCGTGCCACATTAGAGTCTTTAGCGTATCAAACCAAGGATGTATTAAAAGCGATGGAGGCGGATTCTGGGATTTCTTTGAAGACACTTCGAGTAGACGGAGGAGCAGTTAAGAATGATTTCTTAATGGAATTTCAGAGCAATATGTTAGGTGTTCCAGTAGAAAGACCTGTCGTAAATGAAACGACCGCACTCGGAGCAGCTTATTTAGCTGGACTTGCCGTCGGGTTTTGGGAAAGCAAAGCAGACATTAGTAAGCAGTGGCTTCTTGAAAAACGGTTTAAACCAAGTATGAAAGATGAAATACGTAACACTCTCTATAGTGGTTGGGAAAAAGCAGTGAACGCAGCTCAATCTTTCAAATAAAAAGGGAAATTCCCTACTTAAATTATCTAAACAAAGAAGCGTCCAAAAATTAATTTGACGCTTCTTTGTTAATTTTTCGTTAATTTATTGAATATTCTGCTGAAATAACGAAAAATTTCTAAGTTAAATGATGGCAATTAGCTTCTTCAAATTCTATAGTCAGAAAATTTTGTGATAAAAGACGCAATAAATGGTAAGGTAGTAAAAAAGGGAAGAAAAGGCATTAGAGTTTCAAGATATAGCCTTTAAATTCATGATACCTGGTAAAACAGGTAATGATGTGTTTTTAGCCAGTATAGAAACGGCTAAAAAACAGTCTATTGACGCGATGCTTTATTCACATCCTATTGGAGCACATTGTCACGAAGCAGGTCCTATCATTGGCTTATATGACTCTCAATGTGCCGTTCCGTTTAGGGGTGACATAAAAATTGTTCCAAATTCTGCTTACGCTTTAGAATATAATATAAAGAAGTATATACCAGAATGGGGAGAAGAAACCTTTATCTATTTAGAGCAACCTATTGCGGTGTTAGAAGATGGCGCGGTTTATTTAAATCCACGACAAGAAAGCTTTTACATAATAAAATAGACAAATTCTATAAATCTATAATTGTATCAATATCGTTAAACTTAAGAATTTTTGTCATCACAAGAAAGAGAGTGACATAAAATAAAAAAGAACTAAGATCACGGCCATGATCTTAGTAAATTGGCAATAGACATACATTTTTTTCAGGCTTCTTCTTAACTAAGATTTCCCTTAGGATTAGAGTAAGAGGGAAATCTATTTATCTTTACTATTTCCTTGAAGTGAGATCACTAATGTTGCAAAAATGATCATTAACGACAACGCTTCATATACGGTCATCATGGCTTTCCCTCCTTCTATACAAAAGATGGGCAGCCTGGTAAAATGTAGAATCTACTGCTAAAGACTCAAAAAGCATCTATATTTTAGAATATTCGTTACTTTTGATTCATACATATAAAGTGTAGGAACCAACACATCTAAATTCCCATGTGTACAGGGATAAAGTTGTCATATTTCATTTGTACTCGGTGAACCTCCTAAATATTCCATTTTATTTTTTTATTTCTTTGTTTTTCAACACAGAGGTTGTTCCTTGCGAAATGTAAAAGGCTTTCAAAATATTTATCCAATACTAAGAGATCTGATCAGTTCCTGTCAGGTCTTTTTTTACTTTCATAAACCCCCTTAACATGAAGCTTGCTAATTTTTAAAAAAAATGAATAGCGTAATGTATCTGAGTCATTAAATTTTAATAACTAAAAATGCTTTTAAGGGTTCGAGGAATAGAAGGTTTCTTAAGAAAAGTTAAGCTAACTTAAAGTTTAGAAATTAAATCATAAAGAAGGATACACTTTCCAAATGTCGAATAACTCTAAAAGCTAATACATGATTATATTTGTTTTGAAGCTATTTGGATTAAAGTATTCTCATCATTTATGAAGATAAGGTTATTTTCTTGTTTTATAAAGACATGTCGAAAGGAGAATACTAAAACAAGGAGTGATAGTATGAAACTTCTACTTACATCTGGAGGAATTACTAACAATAGCATATACAATGAGCTGGTTGACATGTTGGATAAGCCGATACCGACTCTAACGTCTTATGTATTCCGACTGCGATGTACGGTCATCCATGGGTAGGCCCTGGAGTTAAAGCTTGGAAGTTCATTAGCGGGAAAGAAGAGAATCCTATGGTCAATCTTGGTTGGAAATCAGTCGGTGTGTTAGAGCTTACAGCGCTTCCAACCATAGATAAGGATAGATGGGTACCTTTGGTTCAAGAGATAGATGTTCTTCTGGTCTCAGGGGGAGATGCTCTTTACCTGTCCTATTGGATGAAACAATCCGGGCTGGCAGAACTTTTACCTTCGCTGAAAGCAGTCTATATAGGAATGAGTGCTGGAAGCATGGTGATGGCACCAACAGTAGGTGAATACTTTATTGGTTGGACTCCACCAGATGATAGTGATGAGGCCCTAGGACTAGTAGAATTTTCAATTTTTCCCCATTTGAATCACGAATCGTTGCCGGGAAACACTTTAAAAGCTGCTGAAAAATGGGCAGCTTCTTTAAAAGGACCTGGCTATGCAATGGACGATCAAACTGCCATTAAAGTCATCGACGATACGGCAGAAGTAATTTCCGAAGGGTATTGGAAACTCTTCCAAACTTAACATTCCATTTACTGTAAGGAATAAAAAAATAGATCAGAAACTAATGGATGTATCGACGGCTTGAGAATAGCACTCAATAACTTTTACAATCATTGGAGCAGTTTATTGTCCATAGATAATGATTGTTATCCGGTCAGTAGCAAATGTCGAAGGATTAATTAAGAACAACATCATGAGATGAAATGATGTTGTTTAGACCTTTTATTTTTAAAATATATATTGAAGAGCAGATATAAATTTTTATTCAGCTGGGTTAGGCTTTTTTCCATATTAAATATTGTAAGTGAAGGATGTATCGAAGAAGAGGTGAACATTTATTTTAGTTTACATAATATAAATTATAGGAAGTTAATGATTGAGATGTTAAATTGTCTCAAAACAAAAGTATACTCTTAACATTGAGACAAAAAAAGAATTTCAGTAATCTACAACTGAAATTCTTTTTTCTATACATTAGTTATGGATTTGTTGAAAATTGAGCGTCTATTAATTTCCACTTATGATCTTCATAATACCAATAGGATTCGATTGAACCTATACCGTCTGCATTATAAGCACCACTAACTCCTTGGATTCCATGTAACCCAAGTCCTTTTTTCCCATTAACGTTAGACGGTTCTAGTAATCCATACGGCTTTACCATAAGTTTGGTTGGCTTTACTAATTTCCCATCATTATACAAACCAATTCGTTCATAATCTTTTTTTCTCGAGCTTAAATCTATTGTGTAGGATTTTTCAGAATCTTCTAAGATAATTAACGCTTTATAATCATTCTCAAACCTTGCTTCCACTTTTACTGGTGGTGGAACTTGTAAATTTTTCTAGTTTTTGATTGGCTAAAGTATGAAGATCATAATGATATAACCCTCCACTACCTCCTGTAGCACTAGAATAAAATAAATCCACGATACCATCATGATTTAGATCTTCAAATGTAAGGGTTGGACTATATCCTGATTCGTATACAATTCGAAATTCTTCACCATTGTAGGATTTAATATCTGCCCAAACCGTTTGATAAAATAAGGAGCTATCGGGAAAGAGAACTCCCGTAAGTTTGATAGAATCTGGATAATTATCTCCTGTAATATCTTTATTCCATTCTTGAATAACTAGTCCTGACTCATATACATCTTCCTCATTATCCTGTTGAGCTGATTCATTTGCTAAAGCTCCCGTTACTGCTAATAATGACAAAAAAGAAAAAGACTAAAAAAAGCTGATGTTAGTTCTTTTTTCATGCCCATACTCCTCTTTTTAGATAGTATTCTTATATTATCCAGAGAATGAAAAATCATGTAATCCTACTTATTTTAAAACTTAGAATACAGTAGCAATGAATTTAGCGCAAAAAGCATGGTATTCATTCTACCATGCTTTTTTTAGATTATTTAACTTCTAACCAGGCATCGATTACTTTTCCAGCTGATGCTTCATCAAGAACAAATGACCCGTTTGAATAACGATCATTATTACGTATAGTAGCACTAGTGATTCGTTCGACAATCCCTTTATCTGTTTGAATCCAAATGGTATCATCGGTTGCGACAAAGGAAACAAAGACGATTCTATGAGGATTGTTCTTAAGCTCTCTTAGCATGACATTTCCTCTTTTGGCTCTAGTCGATACCTCAAACTCACTTACTTTCATTTTCTTTACGGCTCCACGTTGAGTCACGAGGAAAAGAGATTGATTTTCTTCAACCATCACACCATTTATAACTGCGTCATCTTCTTTCAAATTAATCCCTTTCACACCGGCTGCTCTAGGTCCAACAATATTTACTTCCTCCTCGTTATATAGTAACGAATAACCGTTAGAAGTTGCTAAAAATAATTGTTTTCTACCGTCTGTGACATGGACATTTACTACCTCGTCATCACCTTTTAAGTTAATGGCAACGAGTGGTCTCGAGTATCGTTGTGCTTTATATTGTAGCAATTCAGATCTTTTAACCATTCCATTCTTGGTAACAAATAAAAGAAACGTATTTTCTTTAAACTCTTTTACAGGAATAACTTCAACTACTTGTTCTTCTTTATTGATTGGGACTAGACTTGCAACATGTTGTCCTAAGTCTTTCCAACGAATGTCTGGTAGTTCATGAACGGGGAAAAATAAATAATTTCCTTTGTTCGTAAATACTAGAAGGTTATCTGTGGTATTAATCTCTTGCTGGAATAAACAACGATCCGTATCTTTCATTGCAAGGTCTTTCCCGTTAGAAGCATTAAACGATCTCATACTTGTACGTTTTATGTACCCACCCTTTGTGACGGTTACCATGACGTCTTCTGAGGCTACAAGAACTTCTAAATTAATTTTAATTTCCTCAATTTCGTCCTCAATAACTGTTCTACGTGTATCGTTGTATGTCTTTTTTATAGCTTTTAATTTCTTTTTTTATTACTGATAGCAATTTGCTATCACTTGATAGGATACTGCTAAGTTCTTCTATCTTTTGTTTTAATTCATCTGCTTCAGCTTGTAAAGCTGTGATATCTGTATTTGTTAAGCGATAAAGCTGTAATGATACAATGGCTTCAGCTTGAATTTCAGAAAATGCATACAGTCTTATAATATTATCTTTAGCATCTCGTTTATCTTTAGAAGCTCGTATTGCAGTGATCACTTCATCTAAAATACTGATGGCTTTTATTATTCCGTCTACAATATGAGCGCGTTCTTTTGCCTTTCGAAGATCATAAGAAGCTCGGTTTGTTACCACTTCTTTTTGATGAGAAATATAGGCATCTAGGAGTTCTTTCACTCCCATTAATCGAGGACGTCGATTGTGAATTGCTACCATATTGAAATTATATGTTATTTGAAGATCAGAATTTTTATAAAGGTAGTTTAAAACTCCTTTTGCATCTGCTTCTTTTTTCAATTCTATGACGATACGTAAACCAGTTCGGTCTGTTTCATCTCGTATTTCAGAAATTCCTTCTACTTTACGATCAACACGGAACTCGTCCATTTTTTTTACTTAAATTCGCCTTATTGATTTCATATGGTATCTCAGTAATCACGATCTGTTCACGACCACCACGTAATCCTTCAATATCAGCTTTTCCACGAACGACAAATTTGCCTTTACCCGTTTCATAAGCTTTTTTAATTCCTTCAATTCCTTGAATGATTCCGCCCGTTGGAAAGTCAGGCCCCTTCATGACTGTCATGATATCATCAACTGAGCAAGATGGATTATCCATACGTAATATGGCTGCATCAATGACCTCTCCTAGTTGATGTGGAGGGATTTCTGTTGCATAACCAGCAGATATGCCCGTTGAGCCGTTTACTAATAAATTTGGAAATCTTGCTGGTAGAACAGTTGGTTCACTAGAGGTATCGTCGAAATTTGGGACAAATTCAACGGTTTCTTTTTCTATATCTCTTAATAGTTGAGAGGATATTGACGATAGTCTTGCTTCTGTATAACGCATAGCAGCTGGAGGGTCACCGTCTATACTCCCATTATTGCCATGCATTTCAACTAAATAATTTCGGACTTTCCAGTCTTGACTCATTCTAACCATGGCGTCATAGACAGAAGTATCACCGTGTGGATGATAATTACCAATAACGTTCCCGACTGTTTTTGCTGATTTTCTAAATCCCTTTTCAAATGTGTTTCCTTCTACATGCATAGCGTATAGAATTCTTCTTTGAACTGGCTTTAAGCCATCACGTGCATCAGGAAGAGCACGGTCCTGAATAATGTATTTACTGTATCGACCAAACCGGTCACCTAATACCTCTTCTAATGGTAAGTCTTGAAATTTTTCCGTTGACATTATTCTTCCTCCTTGCCGACTGTCACATTTTCATTTTCTAAAATGCTGCCGTCTTCCTCTAGGCCAAACGCAACGTTATTTTCAATCCATTTTCGACGAGGCTCTACTTTGTCTCCCATTAATGTTGTAACACGTCTTTCTGCTCGTGCTGCATCATCAATTCGTACACGGATTAGTGTTCTTGTTGAAGGATCCATGGTCGTTTCCCATAGCTGATCTGCATTCATTTCACCAAGACCTTTGTATCGCTGAATAATATACCCGCGACCTATTTTCTTGATTGCATCCTTTAATTCTTCATCAGTCCAAGCATATTCGATCACTTCTTTTTTACCAGTGCCTTTGCTTACTTTATATAGTGGAGGTAATGCAATGAACACTTTACCTGCCTCTATTAACGGCTTCATATAGCGATAAAAGAAGGTTAAAAGTAGCACTTGAATGTGAGCACCATCTGTATCGGCATCCGTCATAATCACGATCTTATCATAATTAACATCTTCCACATTAAATTCTGGCCCTACTCCCGCTCCAATAGCATGTATGATCGTATTAATTTCTTCGTTCTTAAATATGTCTTGTAACTTTGCTTTCTCTGTATTGATAACTTTACCACGTAAAGGCAATATCGCTTGGAATTTGCGGTCTCTTCCTTGCTTAGCAGATCCACCAGCAGAGTCACCCTCGACAAGATATAATTCATTCCGTTCTGGATTTCTAGATTGTGCAGGTGTTAACTTTCCAGATAAGACAGTCTCTGATTTTTTTCTTTTCTTACCGCTTCTAGCGTCTTCTCTAGCTTTTCTGGCTGCTTCTCTTGCCTGTGCTGCTTTTATCGCTTTCTTTATTAGTAATGCACTCGTATCTGGATTCTCTTCTAAAAAGTACTGTAAATGTTCGCTAACTACTTGATCTACTCCTGAACGGGCTTCGCTGGTCCCTAACTTTCCTTTTGTTTGTCCTTCAAATTGAAGTAATTCTTCAGGAATTCGAACAGAGATAATAGCAGTTAATCCTTCGCGTATATCGGTTCCTTCTAAATTTTTATCACGCTCTTTTAAAATAGAAACCTTTCTGGCGTATTCATTGAACACACGTGTCATTGCCGTCTTCGCCCCAGCCTCATGGGTTCCCCCGTCTTTCGTTCGGACGTTATTGACAAAACTCAATATATTTTCTGAGAACCCATCATTAAATTGAAATGCAAACTCAACTTCAATGCTGTTTTGTTCTCCCTCTAAAGAAACTACTTTATGTAAAGAATCTTTATCTTCATTTAAATATTCAACAAAAGCTTCAATACCTGTTTCGAAATGAAATACGTCACGTTGATCAAAGCGTTCATCTATTATTTCAATTTTCATTCCTTTTAACAAAAATGCCGATTCCCTTAGTCGTTCAGATAATGTGTCATAATTAAACGTAGTGGTACTAAACATGGTTGTGTCTGGTTTAAAGTGAATGGTTGTACCTGTACTTTTAGTAGAACCCATTCTCTCTAGAGAAGATGCAGGTTTTCCTCCATTTTCAAATCGTTGTTCATATACAATACCATCACGTTTAATCGTGACAACTAACCATTCAGACAAAGCATTTACAACAGAAGCACCTACACCGTGTAATCCTCCGCTTGTTTTGTACCCACCTTGTCCAAATTTACCACCAGCATGTAATACAGTTAAAATTACTTCTGGAGTTGGTTTCCCGAGCTTATGCATACCAGTCGGCATACCTCTCCCCTTATCTTCTACACTAATGCTGTTATCTTTGTGGATTGTTACTTTTATGTGGTCTCCGTAACCAGCTAAGGCTTCGTCGACAGAATTATCTACAATTTCATACACTAAATGATGAAGACCTCTAGAATCGGTTGAACCAATATACATTCCCGGTCTTTTTCTGACAGCTTCCAGGCCTTCTAGTACCTGTATCGCATCATCATTATACTCGATGGTCTTTTTCTCTTTTGCCACGAATATTCCCCTTTCAAAACTACTAGTCAGCAGAACAATAAACACTTTCGAATGATCTGTTACTCTCTATCATATCAATAATCACGTGAATTATTTAGATATTTTCATGCCGAGAACGGATGTTCGCTAGGTTAATTTTAGCATTATTTCTGCAATCGTCTATTGCTTATTTTACTTGTTTCTTGAGATTTGGCAAATCCATTTTGAATTTTCGAGCTCATATTTTACCAAAATATCTAATTACGATACAATTTAGTACCTTTATTAATAAAATATTATGGTGGATTAACTACCACATTGTTGGGTGGTGTTATACTACTCGTCTTATTTTTATCCCATGGATTGTTCAACAACGCTGCTCATTTTTGTAAAATGATTTCGCTTTTTCGCTCAGCTATTCCCCCAAAGACATTGAATACGCTTTACAGATAGGCCCTGCACGAAGAAAGTGCTTTAGCACTATTGAGGAGTCTTCGCCAATCTTCTCCAATCAACAGCTGGAGATTTGCAATAATCAATCATTCTCTTTAGCAGAGTCAACCAAAAAAAAACAAGGCTAGTTGGTTTCCAACCAGATAGCCTTGTGTAAATAGGATTATCATTTTCTTGTTAAACTATGTTCTACTTTAATACAACGGTCCATAATAACTGTATGACCTTTTTCTTTTAGAAAGTCATACGCTTCTTGATTTTCAACACCTAATTGAGCCCAAAAGACATCTGCATCTACTTCATTAAATTCTTCAGCCAATTGTGGTAAATATTCTGATCTTCTAAAAATATTAACAATATCGATATGTCCTTCTATATCACGAATGGAACGAACCGCTTTCACTCCAAGTACTTCATCTACTGTTGGATTAACAGGGATAATTTCGTAACCAGCTGATTGCAATGCTTCAGCTATCATATAGGAGGTGCGTTCCTTGTTATCACTTAGTCCAACAACAGCAATCCTTTTCGAATCTTCTAAGATCTTTCCGATTTCATCGCGTGATGGATTTTCAATCATCATTACACCAGCCTTTCTTAAGATTATTCTTCAATTAAGCCTTTTGAAAGTAAGAAATCTCTAGCAACCGTACGATAATCCTCTTTATCAATATCTACTCTTCCATTCATGGCTCTCATATCTTCTTCGGTAATTTGTCCAGCAAGCTTATTTAGTGTATCTTCCAAATCTGGATATTCTTCTAAAACTTCCATTCTTACGATAGGAGCTGCGTAGTATGGAGGAAATAATCCAAGATCATCTTCTGTCGCTATTAGATTATATTGATCAATTCGTGCATCAGTAGTAAAACCAGTAATAACATCCACTTCTCCATTTTTTACGGCTTCATACATAATATTAGGATCAAAGCTTTCAGTACCTTTAAATTCAAACCCATATTTATCTTTTAAGGCATCAAATCCGTCTGTACGTTCATAAAAAGGATGAGGTGCGCCAAATACTAATTCATTTGCAACTGGAACTAGATCACTATATGTTTTAGCTTCAATTCCTTCGTCAGCTCTTAGCGCTAGTGTATACGTATTTTGAAAGCCAAGTGGCTCTAACCATTTAGCGTTATACTGTTCCTGATACCCTTTATTGACTCTGTCAAATACTTCCTCAGCCGATTCTCCTTCTTTAGCAGGATCTTTTAATACAGCTTCTAAGCCTGTACCCGTGTACTCAACGTAAACGTCAATTTCACCTTTCTCAAGAGCCGGAGTTAAAACAGCTACTTCTCCTAACCCTTCTTTTAATTCAATTTCATAATCTGTATTCTCTTCTAAGTATTCTGCAATCACGTAAGTAAGAATGTATTGTTCTGTCCAGTTTTTACCTGACACAACAATGGGATCTTTTCCTTCATTGTTTGAACATGCACTAATAATAAAAGAAAGGATAAGCGCGACTACCAATAAGCTCTTTTTCACTGTATTTTCCCCCTGGAAATTATTTATTTATGAGAAACACCTTTTGGCGTAGCTCTTTTTCAACCCAACGAAGGATTAAATCAAACAGAATTGCAAGTAAAGCAGCTGGAATTGCACCTGCAAGAACTAAATAATTGTTCCATGATGTTAATCCTCGATAAATTAAATCACCTAATCCACCGGCACCAACAAATGTTGCAAGCGTTGCAATCCCTACTGTTAATACAGTTGCAGTTCGTATACCTGCCATAATAAATGGTAAGGCAAGTGGAAGTTCGATTTTTGTTAGTAATTGCCGGTCTGTCATGCCCATTCCTTTACCTGCCTCAATGACCGCTTGATCAACACTAATGATCCCTGTATATGTATTTCTTAAAATGGGTAATAGTGCATAAATAATTAGAGCGATAATAGCTGTTAAGCTTCCTGTTCCTAGTAAAGGTACAAGAAATCCAAACAGGGCAAGACTTGGGATAGTTTGAAAAACCGCTGTAACGCCGATAAACCACTCTGCCGTCTTTTGCTTCCTAGATATGTATACACCTAACGGTAAAGATATTACGATAGCAAAGAGGACAGATATTAGCGAAAGAAATAAATGCTCTGATAAATTTCAAGTAAAATATCCGATCTAGATGAAACTGTGTCTATAAAAGTAGTAATAACATTAATCATTTATTGTTCCACCTTTCATTGAAAGGTTTGCTAACTCTGTTAGTAATAAATCTTTTGAAATAGTTCCTATTGGTTGATCGTTCTTATGAATAACAGCAGTCTCAGCTCGATGCGTAAGTAATAGCTCAATGGCTTCTTTGATGGTGCTTTTACTGTCGATCAATAGAGTCTTGTGGTTAGTGTCACTTATTGGTAGTAGATCAAGGGATTCAATGGTTTTCATCTCTTTGTTCTCTGAAACCCCTCGTCTATGAACACCGATAAAATCTTCTACAAAAGTATTGGCTGGAGATTGCAACAATTCATCAGGTGTTGCAATTTGTTCGATTCTACCCTCTCTCATTAAAACGATACGATCTGCAATTTTTAGGGCTTCGTCCATATCATGAGTAACAAAAATAATAGTCTTATGTATTTGTTCTTGAATTCTTTTTAATTCATCTTGTAATTGTTCTCTACTAATCGGATCCAACGCACTAAATGGTTCATCCATCAGTATAATGGGTGGCTCTGCAGCAAGTGCTCGTATGACCCCAACCCGCTGTTGTTGGCCGCCACTAAGCTCTAACGGATACCTGTGACGGAAAGTGTTAGGGTCTAAACCTACAAGGTTCAACAATTCATCTACCCTAGGTTTCCATTTTTCACTTGTCCAACCGTTTAATTTAGGAATAAGTGCGATGTTCTCCTCAATCGTCATATGCGGTAATAAACCAATTCTTTGTATAACATAGCCGATGTTTCTTCTTAACTTAACTTCATCAACTTTAGAAATATCTTCTCCATTTATGTAAATAGAGCCTTCAGTTGGTAGTAAAAGCTTATTGATCATTTTCATTGTAGTGGTCTTTCCGCACCCGGAAGGTCCTATTAACGCAATAAGCTCTCCTTCATTTATAGATAAATTCAACTTATCTACTGCTTTGGTTCCATCTTCGAACTGCTTTGAAACGTTTTCAAATAGTATCAATATCATCACCCTAACTAAAACGATAAAATTCTTATTCCCTAAATGTGTTTAGTTTAAACCATGTAACTTTCTTAAGAACTTATACTTTTTTTCTTTAAACTAAATTGTTCGACCCCAATGGCAATAAACGTCCCAATAATCAACCCGTTATTTATCATAGCAGATACAACGATTGGAAGCCCAGAGGTTGCTTGTGGAGAAACAAACATAACACCCATTCCTGCTAAAAGCGCAGGACCAGCTACCCGGTATGCTAGGGTTCTATTCTCTTCTTTCGACCATTCCGTGAAAGCCATCGTCAACATTTGAGTAAATATTACAAATGTAACACTATACCCTACAGCAGGTGGTAAGCTCGCTAAGAAATTCATAATGAAAGGAATGCAACTAAATATAATAATAAGAATCGCTCCAATAAGAAAAGGGATCTTACTAACTATTCTTGTAGCTGATACAAATCCAGCAGCACCTGATATAGGAACAGATCCAACAGCTGAAAATAGCCCACCTAGTAGTTGATTAATTCCAGATACAAATCCTCCTCTTGTATATCTTTTAGAGTCATTTTTACCCTTGATTGTATCTTCCATAATTCTAATAGAAGCTACCATATTCGTTATCAATAATAAGGTAATGAACAAGGAGGTTACAATTATTCCACTGTCATATTTCGGTAAACCCCAAACGAATATGTCAGGAAATTCAATAAGAGATTTAGATGTAGCTACCTTTTCTGTTTTATCTACAAAGTAGAAAAGCAACCATCCTACACTCATTCCAATCAAAACAGAGTAACGCTTTATTAAGCCAACTTTATGATGAACCAAATAGAAAGTGAAGCCGACAATTATGATGCTACAACTAACAATGACGAGATCAACCGTTCCATTTTCTCCTTTAATTCCTAACATTCCATTTAGAAATGGACCACTTAACTGTAGAATAAGCAAAAATAAAATAAAACAAATGTAACAGTTGGAGTGAAAAGGTTTTTTAACTTATTTATTAGTCCAAGAAAGGATAATAGTAAAAAGATAAACCCACTAATAATCATCCCACCTTGAAGTAATTGAAGTACTTCAGAAGAGGAAGAATAGATGCTTCCAATAAATCCTCCATAAATAACAAACACGCCCCACCACAAACCTGCTGGACCTTCATTAATTGGAAACTTGTGACCAAACAGCACTTGTAAAAGTCCTGCTCCCCCTAATACAAACATCGTTCGTTGTACAAAGGCCGCTCTCTCTAAGGTATCTAATCCAAAAAGATCAGCAATAGCTATGGGTGCCACTAAGGCACTCGCTAGCATAAAGACTAACCATTGAATCCCCAAAATTAAATATTTCATACCACTCACTCACCCTATTCCTCTAATCTTCTCTTTAGTATACTGGAAAAACTTACGTACCCTATTAATTTGATTACATCATTAACTAGGGTTATTTTAACTATATCTATAAGCGTTTTAAAAGAATGCTACAACAAAATTAAAAATTTTCATGCTAAAATAGACAAACGTGTGTAAAATGATAGAGAGTCCTTATTATTTAATCATGTATTTAAAAGGAGTTTTATAATGATAACTTTCGCACTTATTGTTTTCGTCTTATTTAGTGGGATCTATTCCTTCTGGGCTTTGGATCGGTAAAGGATTTTATAATACAGATATTAGAGAACATGGCAGTGGAAATTTAGGAGGAACCAATACATTTAGAACACTAGGCGTAAAAGCTGGGTTAATTGTTACCGCGATGGATATTCTAAAAGGGTCTGTTGCCACTTGGATTCCATTATACTTTGTGGATACTTCTTACCACCCTCTACTTTTCGGTGTTGTAGCTGTTATAGGACATATGTTCCCTCTATTTGCTAGTTTTAGAGGTGGAAAGGCGGTCGCTACATCAGCAGGTGTCTTACTCGCGTTTTCACCCATACTATTTTTAATGCTTTTAGCCGTATTCTTTCTGTCTCTTTATACAACAAAATATGTATCTTTATCTTCTATGATAGGTGCAGTCGTTGCTTTTATTTATACTTTATTTAGTGGAGACTGGGTATTTATATCCTTTATAGGGGTTTTAATGGTTTTTGTATTGTATCGTCACAGAGCCAATATTAAACGTATTCAAAAAGGTACGGAGCCTAAAGTGAATTGGATATGAGAGTGTATCACTAGTAATTATGTATATTACTAGTAATGGCAGAGTGTTTATTCTATTCACTAGTAAGTTTGTACTGTATACTAAATGTCTGATGAATAATCAGGTCTTTTTTTTATTTCTGAATTTATCAAATTTTGTCGAAGAGGGTAAAAATCCGCTTGTAACACTTAGGGAAAGGAACATGTTAAATGAATAATTGGAGAATAAATCAATCGAGTCATGCTATTTTATTTCTCTCTGCATTAACGGTCATTATTTCTATTATTGTACGCATCCTTCATGAATTTGGTTTTTTGCAACAATATGTAACGTTGTTAAATCTTTCACCTTTAACACCTAATCTAGAGCTTTTAAAAAACATTCTATTTATCATACCTATCGCACTGTATATTCTTGCATTAATAGGAAGAACAAAATCCTTCTTACCTATACTTTTAACCCTTACTTTAACCTTTTCATCTATTTCGATCATCGCAAATGGTAGCGGATTAGTGGAATATCATTTCTCCATATTCATGGTTATTGCGATTATCGCTTCTTTCAATTCTGTTCAGTTAATCCTGTTGAGTACCATTATTTTTGCTCTTCAACATTTCATTGGGTATTTTGCATTTCCAGAATTAATTTGCGGCACAGATGAATACTCTTTTTCACTCCTTTTGATTCATGCGATATTTTTACTTTTAACTAGTGGTGCGACCATTTTATTAATTTTATCGAAAATAAAAAATGAAGATGCTATGAAGCAAAGTGAAGATGAGCATATTGAAAATATACATAAATTACTTTTGCAATTACAAAGAACTTCTGATCAAGTGACAAAAGTTAGCACATCGATTGCATTTGGTGCAAAAGAAACAAATAATGGTGCACAAGAGATCGCTTCATCTATTCAACTTATGAATACTGGTGCTCATTCACAAGTTATAAAGCTTGAAGAAAATGCAAGACTGCTATCTTCGTTTACAAAAATGGTCGATGAGTTAAAGACGAACTCGGATTCTGTCCTTCATTTTATTCAAAATAGCTTAGAAGAAATTAATAATGGCGGGAAGTCCGTTGAATCAAGTCTTCTACAATTCGAAAAAATACAAGAAACCGCTGAAAAAATAGCTCAAGTATTTGCAGAATTTAAATTAAATACAAAGCAAATTGAACAATTCACCACTATTATTGGGGATATTGCTGATCAAACGAATATGCTTGCATTAAATGCATCCATTGAAGCAGCTAGAGCTGGTGAAGCAGGTAAAGGATTTGCCGTTGTAGCAGAAGAAGTTCGAAAATTAGCATCTCAATCGGAAGAGGCAACGAAAAACATTACATCACTCATGTCTTTAATTAATGGTAAGTCTGAAGAAGTAGTTGAAAGAGTAAACCAAAATCATAAGGAGATTACATCAGGAACTCACTTAATGAACCTAACGAATGAAACATTTAACTCAATTAAACAATACTCTACTCAAATCCAACAGAAGGTACAAATGGTTAATGAATCAACTGATTTACTATCAGGAACAGGGTATGAAATGGCATGTGCCATGGAAGATGTATCAATTATATCTAATACAGCCTTATCAAGAAGTCAGTCCATTAGCTCTGCAGCAACACAACAACTTGACACAGTTCAGACGTTAAATGAAATTACTGAATCGTTAAGTGATTTATCTGAGCAGTTAACAAATATGGTTCATGAAGTGAAAAAAAACCTAATAAAAATAAAAAGCAAATGCCTAGCGCATTTGCTTTTTTGTTTTAATAAAAAAATATTTTTGAAATATTAAGAAAAATAATATGTAAAATAAGTAAAAAAGGACAAATGAAAGGATTGATACCTATGAGTCACTCTAAATTGTTGGTTCAATTGATTTTCATGATGTTTTTAATAATGCTATTCACTTTTATTTTTTGTTATTGATATATAGGTTTGAGATGAATAGAAAAAAAAGTCACTTATCAAGTACAGAGAGACTACTATGTTGTTAAAAAATTTACTATCACTAACACCATTTCTGTTGCAGCAATTGGCGATATATTGTTGCACAAAGATGTATATGAATCAGCAAGAATTTCTTTAAACGAGTTTGATTTCAAGCCTATATTTAATGAAGTTCGTCCTATTTTACTAAAACCTGATTTCTTGGTAGCAAACCAAGAATCCCTCCCTGCTGGCGGAGATCTTGGGTTGTCCTCTTATCCTAGGTTCAATAGTCCAGTTGAAATTATTAGAGATCTACAATATGCTGGCGTTGATTTTTTATCAACCGAATAATCATTCGTTAGATAAAGGAGAAGAAGGTGTTTACGCATCGATTGAAGCGTTTAATTCATATGATATGACTTATACGGGAACCTACTTACATGAAGAGGATCAGAAAAGGATAAGAACGTTTTCCATGAATTCTATCACCTTCGCCACCCTTTCTTATACGTACGGAACAAATGGACTTTTGACACCAGTAGGAAAAGAATATTTAGTTAACTTGTTAGATGTAGATAAAATGATATTGGAAATTACAAGAGCAAAAGAAGAATTGAACGTTGATTTTGTGATAGTCAACTTACATTGGGGAAATGAATATGAGATACATCCTTCGAATAATCAAGTGGATATGGCTATCTCTTTAACTGAAGCAGGAGCAGACATTATATTTGGTCATCACCCTCATGTACTTCAACCTATCTATATAAGAAACACACAGGATGATAGAAAAGCTGTGATTGCTTATTCATTAGGTAATTTTATTTCTGGTCAAAGAGGAGGTCAAAAGGACTTAGGAGGATTGATCTCCCTAGAATGTCATAAAACGCAATTAGCTGGTAGAAAATCAAACTCCATACACTCTGTACACTTTTATCCTACATATGTAAGAAAGGTTAAAGGTTCTTTTACAGTACTTCCTTTTACAGAGGACCAACACGATATTCCTTATTCTTTTGAAGCTACGATGGAGCATGTGTTACCTTCTTATACAGAATAAGAGACCATAAAAAACTGGTCTCTTAATGTTGTCCACTTTGAAATAAGATGATATATAGAAAGCTTGCAAATGTGAAAAGACTTACTATAATCATCCCTATCAAACCAAAAAGCCTTCTTTCTATAAAAAGTAAACACTAACCCACCATATAGTAACGCTCCGACAAATATAAATAGAAGTGCTTCTCCTTGATGTGAGTGCAATTGAAGAAACGTTAAAACCAACAAACTCCCAAAAATAAAAAATCCTATGTGATACAATAATTTTTCAAGATTCATTCATTCTCAACTCCTTCACTTCTAAGATACTTAATACTAATAAAAAAAGACAAAAACAAATGATTTTTATCTTAGCATAGTAAAGAGTATACTAAAATTAGCCTATTATAGGAGTGAGGATAGATGAATATTTATATTAGTCAGGAAGCATCACATTGGTTTCAACATGAAATGGAAGCCGAAAACGGAGATACTGTTCGTTTTTTTGCGCGCTATGGTGGTTCAAGCGCTCTTCACGAAGGCTTTTCATTAGGAGTGACCAAAGATACACCTGAAGACCCAGGGGTTACTCATCTAGAAAACGATGTAACGTATTTTATTGAGGAGAAAGATATTTGGTATTTTGATGGTCATGATTTATATGTAGAATTTGATCAAGATCGAAATGAACTCTATTATGAATATAAAAAATAAACACGACATGACAAATGGTTAGATAATTTATCTAACCATTTGTTTATGATTTTTATCGAATAGCTTACTTATTATTTTAGAAATCTTTTATAAGCTTCATCCCATTCTGGAAAATATTTTGCCATTTTGACTGGTTTGAATCCTTCTTTTTTCGCACAAATATGGGTACTGTATGCCTTCACGCTAAGTTCACCTACATCATTATAAATATCATACCCATACACGACTCGAACACCGTTATATTCTTCTACCCACGTTTTTATTAAGGCTACTTGACCATATGTTATTGGCCGTTTATATGAAATAGATAAATCCACTACCGGAGAAACAAACCCCACTTTTTCCATATCCGCATATCGAAATCCAATGGTCTCAATTAATTTTGTTCTTCCTAGTTCTAACCACACTATATAATTTGCATGGTAGACCACACCCATTTGATCCGTTTCAGCATATCTAACTTCTATCGTTCTTTCAGCAATATACATGTAGACTCTCCTTCATTTTATACGTTTAACTATTGCTATCTTATCACATTTCATCAATTGGTATATTTTGACATAAATTTTATGAATTGGTATAATATAACATGACTAATAGTTCTAAATTTTCTGCCCTCTCATACAAATAAGAGAATAAAGAATGAGAATGAGGTGTGTAAATGCCATGTAAATCTTTAGGATTTAGCTTACTTTTTACGGTTGTTTTGGTAGCTGGTTGTGGAAAAGATCATCATACTGTACATGCTCATAGTCAAAGGGATCTAGCACAAACTTTCGAACGAGGTTTCCTGTTATTACGTTAAGTTTTGCAGGTGACACGATGATGGATTGGTCCGTGAAGGAAGCCATTAATCAACATGGAGTTAGTTATCCATTTGAAGAAGTCGCTACCTTCTTTAGGGAGGACGACTATACACTTATTAACTTGGAAACGGCTGTTACAAATTCTTTAGAGAAAGAAGAAAAGCAGTACACCTTTAAATCTGATCCTATTTCACTATCCGGTCTTAAAAATAGTGGTGTAGACATGGTTTCACTAGCGAATAATCACACTATGGATTTTGGAACAGAAGGTTTACTTGACACAATGAGCCATTTAGAAGAATCAGGGCTTCGTTATATTGGTGCGGGGAGAAGTGAGAAGGAAGCGTATATGGCTGTTAAAAAAACAAATAAAAAGGAAAAAAATTCGCATTTCTAGGCTTCTCGCAAGTCTTACCATCAGTCTCTTGGTATGCGAGTGAGAATCAACCAGGAATTGCAAGTGGATATCATGTTGAACGAATGGAGTCAATTGTTAAGAGCTACCGAAAAGAAGTGGACTTTATACTAGTTTATATGCATTGGGGCACAGAAAAACAGACCTTGCCTAATCCATGGCAAATTCAAACGGCACAAGCGTTATCAGCAGCAGGCGCAGATATCATCATTGGTTCACACCCCCACGTTCTACAAGGATTTGAACATCATCAAGATACGTTTATTGCCTATTCACTAGGAAATTTTTTATTTCCTGATTACGTGACTGGTGAATCGGCTTTAAGTACCATTTTACAACTTAAAATATCTCCAAGAATTGGTCTTACACATCAATTTATTCCATTAGAAATTAAGGATAATAAAATAATAAAAGCAAACCATCCTCATTTTGAAAATTGGTTAGCGAATAGATCACCATAACAAAACAGGAAATAGCCATTGGGCTTCTTCCTGTTTTGTTATGGTTATTTTTCTTTGTGAGATTGTGCATATTCATCTTTTATTTCATTTCGGAATGCATCTATGCTCTCTCTTCTATGTTCATTTTTTTCTTCAATTGCTGCTTTTTGTTCAGCACTATCCGTATAAGCCATGGATTCTTCTGCTTTTTCCATGTTTTGTATCGTGTTGAATACCATTCCTTGTAACTTTTCTACATTATCACTGCGATCATCTGGATTTGGTTTTTCCCATGCCATCTTTTATTCCTCCTTAGATGTATAAATTATTCACCTTTTGTTTGAATTACTTGAGCATGCTGTCCCGATTGATCTTGCATTTGTTTCCCTTTATTCCCACCAAAACCTCGTGATTGAGTGCCCATATGGTTAGGAACAAAGTGTTTTCTGCTACCTTTTGGATTACTCATAACTTATCCCCCCTCTACATACAGTATCACCAAGAGAGAGAGGAATATGAGCAATATTAGAGTGGTTTATTCTGCCTGCTTTACGTTACGTTTAATTTCGTAGCGCTCATCAATTCTTCCTCTATTCGGAGCAACGCGTCTGTGTCTTTTAGTAATGCTTGTCTATTTTCATTAACCAAATCAGCAAACGATTTCTTTCTTGGCTTTCTCATAAAAATCCCTCTTTCTACTAGTGTTTACACCATTAGTATGGACAAAACAACTAGCAGTTATAATGGAATTTTCACATTTTTCAAAGTAACAAAACGTTAGTATTGTTTTAAGTCTTCTAATCCTTCTTTTGAGTAAGGACCAAGTTGTTGAGAAAGCATAAATCCTTCTTCATCAACTAAAATGGAAGTTGGAATTGTAAACACTCCATACATATTGCTTATATTCTGACCTAAATCGAACAATATTGGGAACGTTAGCTTGTAATTAACAGCAAATGATTTTACATCATTGTATGGATCAACATTTATTGATACTACTCTTATATGATCTTGATTCTCATGGTACTGTTGAATTAGAGGTAGCTCGTCTACACAAGGCTCGCACCATGTTGCCCAAAAATGAAGTAACACTTTTTCTCCTCTATAGTCGTTCCATTCTACAATGTCTCCCTGTAGATTCTCAAGGATGAAATTAGGTGTATCTATTTTGGGTTCTTTTAAAGAAGTAATATCATGTGGTTCTTCTATCTCTACTTGATGAACAGTAGCATTTGACACGTTTAACATATCCTTATTCGCAAACAGATGTTGATACACGATGTAACTAAAACTCAAAATAATCATGACAGATATAATGATATTCTTCATTAAATACCTCCTCAGGAATGTTGTCCTCTACTGTATATCTGTATGTAGAGTAGATATCACACATTCTTCTTGCAAAAAAAAAGACAAGAAGTACATGTGTACTCCTTACTTTCTATAATTTAAGTATTATCCATGTAGCTTTTTACGTAAAACAAGCTGTAGAATACCACCGTGTCGGTAATAATCCACTTCTACATCACTATCAAACCGAGCTAATGCTTCAAATTCCGTAACAGTACCATCTTCTGCTACTGCTTTAACGGTTACAATATCTCTAGGTTTAATGCCTTCTTGAATATCTACAGAGATCGTTTCACGACCAGATAATCCAAGTGTGTCTGCGCTTTCTCCTTCTATAAATTGAAGAGGTAACACACCCATCATCACTAGGTTTGAACGGTGAATACGCTCATAGCTTTCAGCAATTACCGTTTGAATTCCTAGTAAGTTTGTACCTTTTGCTGCCCAGTCACGAGAAGATCCCATTCCATAATCTTTCCCCGCTAAAACAACTAATCCAGTTTGATCCTCTTTATATTTCATACAAGCATCATATATAGCCATTACTTCTTCTGTTGGCCAATGAGTCGTAAATCCACCTTCAGTTCCAGGAGCAATTTGGTTACGAATACGTATATTTGCAAATGTACCGCGCATCATAACCTCATGGTTACCACGACGAGAGCCATAAGAGTTAAAATCACGTGGTTCTACTCCTTTAGAACGCAGGTATTTACCAGCTGGAGTATCTTTACCTATCGCGCCCGCTGGAGAAATATGATCTGTTGTAACCGAATCTCCAAATTTACCTACTACACGAAGCCCAGATAATGGTTGAATATCTTCTGGCGTCGTTGATAACCCTTGGAAGAATGTTGGATTTTGAATATAGGTTGAATCATCATTAAATTTGTACAATGCATCATTAGATGTCTGAATTGCATTCCATTTTTCATTGTCAGAGAATACATTTTCATATTCTTTTCTGAATAGCTCTGGTGTTACAGAGCTTTGAACTGCCTGTTTCACTTCTTCTGAAGATGGCCATATATCTTTGAAATACACTTCTTTTCCATCTTTCCCAATTCCAATTGGATCATTCTGAAGGTCAATATTGACTGTTCCAGCGAGTGCGTAGGCTACTACTAAAGGAGGTGATGCTAAGTAGTTACCGCGTACTAATGGATGGATACGTCCTTCAAAGTTACGGTTACCTGAAAGAACAGATGTTACAAGTAAGTCGTTTTCAAAAATGGCTTTTTCTATTTCATCTGTTAGTGGCCCAGAGTTACCTATACATGTAGTACAACCGTATCCAACTATATTAAATCCTAGTTGGTCTAAATAAGTTTGTAACCCTGAATCTCTTAAATAACCGGTAACTACCTTAGATCCAGGTGCAAGAGAAGTTTTAACGAAGTCAGGTACATTTAAACCTAATTCAACAGCTTTCTTGGCTACTAATCCTGCTCCTAGCATTACATAAGGATTAGAAGTGTTCGTACAACTTGTAATAGCGGCGATGGCAATAGACCCGGTTGTCATTGTCACTTCACGACCATCATTAAACTTAACTACTACTTCTTTATCCAACTCTTCTTTCTTTAACCCAAACCCTTGGTTTCCAGCCGGTGCTTCAATTGCATCTAAGAAGTTCTTTTGCATATCAGATAGTGGTATTAAATCTTGTGGGCGTTTAGGGCCAGATAGGTTTGCTTCAATTATTGAAAGATCAATTTCTACTATGTCCGTATAAATAGGGTCTTCATTATCCGCAGTAAAGAACATATCATTTTCTTTTAGGTATTTACTTACAATTTCAATATGCTCTTCTTCTCTACCAGTTAATCGCAAATAGTCTAAAGACTCAGTATCAACTGGGAAGAACCCGCATGTTGCACCATATTCAGGTGCCATGTTGGCAATAGTAGCGCGATCTGCAAGAGGTAGAGTTGTAACGCCTGCACCGAAGAACTCGACAAACTTTCCAACTACTCCTTTTTGACGTAATACTTGAGTCACTTTAAGAGCTAAATCTGTTGCAGTGGCACCATTCGGTAGTGCACCCATTAATTTAACTCCAATTACTTCTGGAATTGGGAAATAGGAAGGTTGACCTAACATACCTGCTTCAGCTTCAATTCCGCCAACACCCCAACCAAGTACACCGATACCGTTAATCATTGTAGTATGAGAATCTGTCCCAACTAATGTATCTGGATACGTCTCGTACTCACCTTCAGCATTCTCAATAGCATGTACTACATTGGCTAAATACTCTAAGTTAACTTGGTGAACAATTCCTGTTGCTGGTGGAACAGCACGATAATTATCGAATGCTTTTTGTGCCCAGCTTAAAAATTGATAACGCTCCGCATTTCGCTCAAATTCTAGCTCCATATTTGCGTTTAATGCTTGATTCGTACCGTATTTATCTACTTGTACAGAATGGTCGATAACTAAGTCGACAGGAATTTCTGGATTAATTTTTTTGAGGGTCTCCACCTACTGCGCTCATTGCATCTCGTAATGAAGCTAAATCTACCACTGCTGGAACACCTGTGAAGTCTTGTAAAATTACACGAGAAGGTTTAAACGGTACTTCTCCGTCTTTTACTGATTCAGAACCCCAATTTGCTAGATTTTCAACATGTTCTTTTGTAATCGTATGCCCATCGTATTGTCTCAGTACTGATTCTAATAGTACTTTAATGGAATAAGGTAAACGAGTCACATCTGCTACGCCTGCATCTTTTAATGCTTTTAGACGATAGTAATGATAGCGTTTCCCATTCTGTTCAAATGAAGCTTTAGCATTGTAAATATCTTTTACATTTGCCATAATAGTTCCCCCTTATTCTTACAAATTTCCCTGAAAAGTTAGAATCTTCTACTTTTCTCACTCTTCCATCTTAATACAACTATATTTATAAGTAAATAACAATAATGTTATCGTTTAGTATAAGTTTTTCTTATGTTATTTCTTAGATTGCATCTAAATAATGTATACATAGGCTTTTGTCCGTTGGATATACCCTATATCGGATATCATAATTTGTAGAAATATTATAGGAATAAATTATTTAACCATATAAAATTTGTCATTATGACAGATGATACTTATGGGAGGTGATAATATATGGCAAAGAATAAAGCAAACCACCTTATTGAAGGAATGAATGCGGCTTCCGCACAAGGAACAGGTGCAGGATACAATGAGGAGTTTTCAAATGAACCCCTTTCAGCAGCACAGAGGCAAAATAACAAGAAAAAGAAAAAAAATACAATAATAAAAACGGTAAGTTAGGCGTTGGCCAACTTACCGTTTATCTTTACTAATTACTCATTCATTTGAGACATGATTTGCCCAAGATCGTGTTGAAACCTTTCTAGTTGAGCTCGTTGATGTTCAGATGCCACCTCAAGAGCATTTTCGATTTGCTGGTATGCCTCCAACACTTCATTTTGTAAGTGAGAAAGTTGGTGGCCGTAATTACTCGCATCTATCACTAATTCATTATGAGCGTTAACCGCTTCTGTATACCCTTGTTGAGCGCTTTGAAAAGCTTGTTGTTTATCTTTATGATATGGCATTGATGTCACCCCTTAAAAGTTCGTACCTCTAGTGTTTCCATCCTGCAGTTTTTTATACAGAATGAACTAGGGTTCAAACGACCATACTACACTTAGGAGGGATGATGATGAATAAAAAATGACAGCAAAGATATGCGAAAAAATGCACCAAAGGGTGATAACCCTGGACAACCTGCCCCGTTAAGTGGGTCACATAAAGCAAAAAATGCACGACATTCAAGACAAAAGCATAATTCCCATCATGATATGTAAAAGAAAATAACTCTTCTTTTCTCAACAAATGATCAAAATTAATTTAGCTCGGCTGATTTCCGCTAAAGGTACTGGCTTTCTAAGGGGCGGAGGTGAGCCTCCTCACTATTCAGAGCCCTTGGGCAAGCCCTGTGGGGTCTCACCTTTTCCTCTATTTCCCTTTGGATTCTCGCACCTGCGGCGAGAATCAACCTAATTATAATGAACAGATGTGAAAATTCTACTATATTAAAAAGAAAATAGGCGACATAAAAGAATCGTCATTTAACGACCTTTTCTGTCAGCTTCACAAAAAGAAGCCCCTTAAAAATTGGAGAAAACCAAATTCTTAAGTGAGCCTCTTTGTCATTCTATAGTTAGAGATATTATATTTCTCCCTAGAATGTGGTTTAATTCATTAATTTGTCTTGTGAATGTTTCCTCGACAAATTCCTCTGTTATATCTTCTTTAGAAACCTCTGACAATTTTTTTTCGAGTTCCAATTCAATTGTTTGTTCAAGGTAAAAATAATTTTCAATCATAGAATCCCCATATTCATTGGATAGTAGAAAGATCTGACTTGGAGTAAGTTGACCTCTAATGGTATAATCTGTCTCTAATAAATCAGATATTCCATTTTCGATTATCGGCTGTACATACTTCTCTTCTATTGAGAAGTCCGTAAGGTAATCTAAAGATGTTTTAATAAACGGGTCTTGAATTATGTATGTCCCGCTCCCTTCAATAACGTTTCCTCTATCCGTAACAATTATTTGATCCTCTGAAATGGTACCGATAAATCGAGATATAAATTGATTGGTTAAGGTTAATAAGAAAATCAACAAAAAGCCAATAACCACCATATTTATGACTCGATTCGTTTTCACTCTAAGCCGAATGAGTAGTGGGCTAAAAATAATGACAACCCCCACCACAAACAGTATTTGCAAGAGAGGAACAATCCATCCCCATATTGAATAATACATTGTTTTCACCACATTACATTTAGTTTAATCCGATATGGACATATTCTATCATTTAGACTTAAATCATAAAGTACATTAACACCCTCACGAATCTTTACGTTCGTCATACACTAACATTAGAATTTCAAGGGGGTCACCTAATATGAATGTTCCTGAAGATCAAAATCATTTAGGTCGATGGGAGAGTGTGTTAAAAGGTTTATTACTAGATCCATTCACTAATTATCTAGATGAACAGTTATTTCGAATCGATTTATATGATACTACAGATAAATATATTATTGAAGTCCTAACTGAAAATCTAGATATTGATGAAATAGAAATCACAAAAGAAGGTAAATTACTAGCTATACAACTTATGATTCAAGGGGAAGGAACGCATAGACTCAGAAAAGTTCCTTTCCCGTTTGACTTAAAGTTTCATCAGGTGGAAGCAATTAAGTATAGGCACTGGTTTGAAATTTCTATTAATAAAGAAGCAATTAAATCAAACGTGAACCAGTCGATCATTAGAATTCAAGGAGAATGATGCAGAAAAACTCTCTTTAAGTAGAGACTTTCAACAACATTCTCTTTTTGTGTAAATTTT
Organism: Bacillus coahuilensis m4-4; assembly: GCF_000171615.1. Classification (GTDB taxonomy): domain Bacteria; phylum Bacillota; class Bacilli; order Bacillales; family Bacillaceae_K; genus Bacillus_T; species Bacillus_T coahuilensis. The sequence goes on from NZ_ABFU01000032.1 coordinate 48,952, forward strand.
TTATGCATCTTTAAACTGCTTATATAACATGTTTGAAATGCCAGGAGATACTAATCGAATGGCGACAAATGGAGGAGAATTTCTAGTTTTTGCTTCAATGGGGATTCCCAGCCATAAAATAGTTTGATCAATTAGTATAAAAGGAAAAGAGACGTCTTTTTCCAAAAAATGATTAGAACGTAACCATTCTATATTCGTTTTAGAGAATAATTCTAAAGGAACATTTCGTAATGTTAAGTTAGCCATTAAATCTGTACTATAAATCGTTTTGAAGGTAATGCAACCGTAATGTTGTGTTTAGCTTGCTGGATATCCTGTTGTACTAAAGTCATCTTTTTTGCATGCATCCATTGTAAATTTGGTTTTTGAGAATGGATCCATCTACCAATTTCAGAAGGATCTACTTGTTGATGATGAAAGAGTTGATGATCTAATAAATTTTGATAAATCCCCCTAACATTCACCTTCTTAAAGAAATTGTAATCTGTTACATGAATAAACTTGGCTCGCGCTCTAGTCATTGCAACATTCAATAATCGTTCACTTTCGTTTCCTGTTAGTAAGATTCCAGGTCGTTTATTTGGATAACTATCCACAGAATCAAAAATAATGACATCCCGCTCACTGCCTTGAAACCTGTGAACCGTTGCAGACATCATTTCACCATTTTGTTTTTCATTTCTGAAAAATTCATTTAATAAAAGGTCCATATAATAAGCTTGGGCACGGTATGGTGAAATATATCCAATTGAGCGATGTCCGGCCTCATTCGCTTCAATTAATAATTGTAGACTGTGAAGTAAATTCCAAAGATTGATTTTTGATTTACTAGCTTTATCAATAAAAAGTAAAGTCATAAGCATTGGTCGTATTAATCATGATAGAAGCTCTATTTGGAAAAGGAGCAATCGTCACTAATTCATTTCGATTGCTTACCACGCTTTTATGATCTTTCACTCTATTTCCATAAATAAATTGATTAGTGAAGCTAGAAATATCAGGGTGCATCCTTCTTTGTTCGTTTAGTAACAAGAGATGAGGATGAAGCTGACCATTTTCAACAAAAGTGACTCCAGTTTTATGATAAATATCATCTTTTAACCATTCATTAACTAATTCGTGTCTAGAAGCCGCAATTGGAGGAAGTTGCTTAAAGTCGCCGCTAATGATGGATCGTCTTCCTAATGTAACTCCAAAAGCGATTTGTGGAATATAAGCCATACTAGATTCATCTACAATCACAATGTCGTACTCTCTATCATAAATACTGGAATCTGTAGTTGCCTTCGCAATCGTAACACCAACTATTTTGGCTTCAGAGATCGCCTCTAATTCTTTTCTTTTAATTTTCTCTAACAAAGTGGTAATTTGTTTTTCAATCTCAAGCAATTGACTCATATCCTTGTGGGAAAAGGAGTTTTGCAAATCTTTTTTTAACCCTATTCTCTCAGAAAGTAATTGCTCTTTTTTCATCAAGTCAGAAGGAAATTTATTTCTTAAATACTGATGAGTACTTAACTCCTCTTGCTTACTTACATCTTCGCTTACTTTATTTCCGTATCGCAATATATCTCCAGACTTCCATCTTTTCTTTCACCGAACAAATCCACTTATCTCTGCCATTAGCACATCTACTGCCTGATTACTATGTGAAAGAACCAATACAGATTTGCCTTTAAAATAATGATTTGCTGCTGTTCTTGCTAATGTATAAGTTTTCCCGGTACCTGGAGGCCCCCACACAAATGTGATAGGGTTATATTTGGATCTCAAAACTAATTCATGAATAGTGGAAGTAAAGTTAGTAGGGTGCGTTTGGGGGAAATCTGGATTCATTAGATGTTTAATTCTTAACCGTTTTTTCTTTACTTCTTTAATATCTTCAAGTCTTTCTGATAATTGTTCTAATAGCTCCCAAGGAGCATGCTGTAATTTCGCCTCACTTACGGAATCTCCAATAAAATCATCCACAATAAGGATCAAACTGGTTCCTTCAGAAGAAAGTACCCTTCCATCCATTTCATTATGACCCCAATGCACTTTAACAGAAGACCCTATAGGAATAAATAGTGAGTACAATGTATCAAAATAATAAGTGTAACCATCTTCGTTGGAAGCATACAATCTCCCATTAAGTAAGACATATTGGTTACTGCCGAATTTTTTTAATTGAGATATTTCAATAGCTATTGATTTTTGCCATATGCTGATATATTTCTTTGATGATAACATAGTAACCGCCTTTTGGAATAAGCTTTGTTAAAGAGATGGTGATGACCCCGCACGCTTGCAGATGAATTTAAATATATTTCCTTCAATCCTCACCCCACGAAAAGCGAAGACATTATACAGAATTAAACGGTGCTGTTCAACAGACCCCTAAAATAAAATAACTCAATCAGTTATGATCGAGTTATACCTATAAGATTAAATTATCTTAATACAAATGAGATTGATTTTGATATGGTTTAGTATGTAAATATTCACTAAGCTTACTACGAGGTATGCTTAATTCAACTTTAACACCTATATTCTTAAGCTTTTCAACAATCTTTGGAATACTATTTGTTTTGGTTTGAACCATAGACACATTCTCCCTCAATTCGGATTGTTATTTTTTATTATAACCCTTTATAAATTTAACTTCAATTACCAGTACAAAATAATTCCTTCAATGGTTTATGAATCTAGTAAAAGGGATAATGTATATACTAGAAGCACATTAATAATTGACATTAAAAGGAGGAAATAACATGGAATTTATTTTGTATCTAATCGTAGGTGGATTAATTGGATGGTTTGCAGGCCTAATTCTAGGTAAAAATGTACCAGGTGGAATTATCGGAAACATTATAGCGGGTATTGTTGGTGCCTGGTTAGGCGGAATGATATTTGGAGACTTTGGCCCATCGATCGCAGATATGGCAATAGTTCCTGCATTAATTGGAGCGATCATTTTCGTATTCTTATTAAGTCTAATCATGAAGAGTATGAATAAACGAACTGCATAATACAGATATAGGCCCTTTATAGGGTCTATATTAATTTGTGTATAAATTCATATAATACATTACTTCATCTACATATTCATGACTATGGTTATAAGCAAAAATCGCTTCCTCTATTTTTCCACTATCGGCTCCGTTGTTTGCTAAATAATTGGCAGCACTGAACACTGCATCTTCTAAGTTCCACGGATCAGCATAGCCATCACCATTTCCATCTACTCCGTATCCACCATATTTCTCAATCGTTTTCAAATCCGTTAGCTCTTCAGAAGAGATACTGCCCTCTCCCAGTCCACCGCAGGTCGGGTGTGTCCAACCAACAAATGTACAAGGCATAAATTGTAAGTGCCCAACCGCTCCTACTGGAGAGACCATTGATGACATTGTTGAAAATCTGGTTTCTACACGATGATGTGCAGCGAGTAACTCCCAAGGCACTCCGTACATTTCCTCTGCTTGTTGGTAAATTGGGATATATTCATCTGGAACATATTCTGATTGGGCTAGCCGCATAGTGTCTGTTACATTTTCGTCTAGAACAAAATATACTCCTAGCAGTATAAAAGGTAGTGCTAAGATCGTTGTAATGGAAAAGGATTTACTTTTACTCTTCTTATTCTTACTAGTACTCAATTGTGTATTCCCCTACTGTTGTTTTTCTTTATTGTAAGCTCGTATGATCCCGATAACAATTACAATTGTATTACATTTCATTTAAAAGAGGAGCAGAAAAATCTACTCCTCTTCTTCTCATTAATATACGTAAGCTGCACCTACGATGATTAATAGAATGAATAATACAACGATTAATACGAAAGTGCTTCCGTATCCTCCGCCGTAGTTATAGCCGCCGCCATAACCGTATCCGCATCCTCCGAATCCGTATGCCATGAACATTCACCTCCATTAGGTTGTTCACTAGTTACAATATGCAGATATGAACATTCCGACACAACAAATGCCTATTCTCTATAGAAATAAGAAAAAACGTCCGTTACCACGGACGTTTTTAAGATTATTTTTTCTCTAGCTTTTTTTCTTGGTTTCTTTCTAGGTTTAGGTAAAATCATTAGTCCTAGCTCTTTTTGTTCTTTCGTTAATGATTTATAAAGCGACAATACCATCAATAGCATGATAATGGAGAAAGGAAATGCTGCGATAATCAAAGCATTCTGTAATCCTTGCAATCCACCACTGTAAAGAAGAATGACTGCAACCGTAGATTGAGCAACACCCCAAGTTAATTTTACTCTAGATGGCGGTGTTAACGATCCATAAGTTGTTTGCATTCCTAATACAAATGTCGCTGAATCAGCTGATGTAATAAAGAACGTACTAATTAATATAATCGCTACAACAGTTAAAATAATGGAGAAGTTATATTCACTAAAAACAGCAAACAACATTTGTTCTGTACCTAAAGACATTAAATCAATAGCTCCTGATGTCTGTACATTAATGGCCGACGTACCAAAAACACTAAACCAAAGGAAACTCACAATAGCAGGCATTAAAAGAACACCTATCAAAAATTCTCTAATCGTTCTTCCTTTCGAAACACGAGCAATAAAAATTCCTACAAATGGTGACCATGAGATCCACCATGCCCAGTAGAAAATCGTCCAGCCATTGATCCAAGAGCGATGCTCTGGGTTAAGTGGTGCGATAGTAAAACTCATTTGAATGATACGTTGAATGTACATTCCTAAAGTATCTGTAAATATGTTGAGAATTAATAAAGTAGGTCCTAGAATAAACATTAAAATGAATAATGCAATGGCTAAAACCATATTGGTATTACTTAAAATCTTAATTCCTTTTCCTAACCCACTCCAAGCTGAAATCATAAAGAGCACAGTTACAATGGCAATAATAATTAATTGAACAGTAAAGTTCACTTCAATTCCGAATAAATAAGAAAGTCCACCGTTAATTTGTGTAGCACCGAATCCTAGAGTTGTTGCTACACCGACGACTGTAGCAAAAACGGCTAAAACATCAATGATAGTACCGAGTGGTCCCTTTACTTTATCCCCTAGGATGGGCTCTAATGTAGCTGAAATTAACCCTGGTGTTCCTTTTCTAAATTTAAAGTAGGCAAGTGCCAGAGCAACAACGGCATAAATTGACCATGCATGAATACCCCAGTGGAAGTAAGTGTACCTCATTGCATCCTTAAAGGCTTGATTCGTTCCAGGCTCAACAATTGGGGAGACATAAAGTGATACATAGGTTCTGCTGCTCCCCAGAATACTAAACCAATCCCCATGCCCGCACTAAACAACATGGCAAACCAGGTAGAAGTAGAAAACTCTGGTCGATCCTCAGGCTTTCCTAATCGAATACTTCCTATTGGACTTGCAATTAAGAAAATACAAAAGATAACAAAGACAGAAACGACAATTAAATAGTACCATCCAAACGTGTTTGTAATCCAAGATTGTACTTCTTCCGTAATGATTTTAAAGTTTTCTGGTGCTGCAACACCAAATATAACCGCTATAGCTACTAAAGCTAGCGTAATCCAAAATACACTTGAAATTTTCTTCAAAAAATAACACCCTTTCTTCTATGTACATACCCTTAACTCATGTTATATATTTCTCCGTTCAGAAAACTACCTTGTTAACCATAACAATTTAAAACAACCTAATCAAGGAAAAAGAAGGAATGAACATCAATTATATGAGAGGATGAAAGACAATTTATTATGTAAACTTCTAGGATTGGTAACCGTTTTCTTCCTTGTTGTAGTTGTGTTTTCCTCTGCTTTATATATTCTCCAAAAATTAATAAAAATGTTGCCAAAAAAATTTATTTTTTTGATTGAATCGAAGTTTGCTCTCTATTAATTGATACAAATAAACAAAGGCTACTCTATATTTAACCCTAAATCCATACTAGTTATTCATATCATTTGAATGTCAAATGAGTATCTCCTATACAATTCAAAAGTGACCGCTAATTGCGGCCACAATTCATTACTATTATCCTCAAGTTATTGAACTTTTTTCACACCCATAAGCCCCCACCATTTTTCGTGAATTAGACCTTCATCACCAAAAACTGGATCCTGCTCCGGTAAGCAAACCCTATCAATCTGTTGTATTATTTCAACACAATAATTATTGGGCCTTCTTAAATCCCAATCCTGACCTAATGGATAGGCTCCCACAACATTAAAGTCAAGAGAAGAACTAATTTTTTTATGCCCAACACCAGATAGTAATGTATTATTCTTAAGTTTTTCCTCAATCTAATATAAAAAGAGAGGATATTCCTAAGATGTAATTAGGATATCCCCTCAAAACCATTATTATTTAGTTAGAATGATTGGTTCACCCTTCGTAACGACAATAGTATGCTCAACTTGAGCAACAAAGCTATTGTCTTCAGTTATTAAGGTCCACTCATCGTTTCCTTTCACAATCTCTTCTGCTTTCGTTGATACAAATGGTTCTACAGCCAAAACCATCCCTTCTCTTAAAAGGTTCGTATCACGTGGGTCAAAATAGTTTAAGATATGATCAGGTGACTCATGAAGGGCTCTCCCTATTCCATGACCCGTTAAATTTAATATAACTCGATACCCTAATCGATTCGCTGTCGATTCCACTGTTTTTCCAATTCTATTTTGCTTGGAGCCTGCTTTAGCCTTTTTAATCGCTTCTTTAAAAACAACTTCTGCGGCATCACATAATCCCGTCAGTTCAGGAGAGTCACCTACAACAAAAGAAATACCAGTATCTGCAAAGTATCCATTCTTTGAACCAGAAACATCTATATTCACCAAATCTCCATCTTTAATCACTCGATTACCTGGGATACCATGTGCGACCTCTTCATTAACGGATATACAAGTATACCCAGGAAAATCATATTCTGATTTAGGTCCAGATATAGCTTCAAATTTTTCAAATAAATCTCTTCCTATTTCATCTAACTCCCTAGTTGTTATACCGGGTTTTGTTGCTCTTCTCATTTCATCACGAATGCTAGCGACGATTTTACCAATTTCTTTTAAAGCGACCAATTCTTCGTCTGTTTTAATAATCATTATTTCACCTAGTTTCTTAACATATTTTTTATAAAATTAAAGGGATTGCTATGGCAAGGATTAAAGCTGTAACTCCCATTGCACTTCCGGCTACAGCTCCTTCTACCTCACCTTCTTTAATTGCTTCTGACGTACCTATCCCATGGGAAATAACCCCTAATGCAAGTCCCCTTGAAATAGGATGACTAATTTTGGCTATTGTCATGATCCAAGGACCAAACATTGCTCCAATAATTCCTGTCACCACTACAAAGGCAGCTGATAATGGTATATTGGCACCAATAATTTTAGCTACTTCAACTGCAACAGGAGTTGTCATAGATTTTAATGTTAATGATAATTCAATAGACTGATCTAAACCAATTACTTTTGCAAAAATAACAGCACTTCCAATCGTCACTATGCTACCAATTCCAATTCCAACAAATGCAGAAATAAAGTACTTTGAAAAAAGCTGGCGATTTTTATAAATAGGAACAGCGATTGCAACTGTAGCTGGACCTAATAAATAGGTAATAATGTCACTTGCTATCATGTAATCTTGATACGATATATTAAATAATAGAAATATACCTATAATAATCAAAGTAGCAACAAATAGCGGAGTAGTAAATGAATAACGAAATTTCTTCGCTATTTCGAGACTTAGGGCATAAGACATTATCGTTACAATCATAAGGACAATCGTCATGACATAACTATTCATTGGTTTTCAAATCCTTCTTAACAATCATTTTTTGTGAGGTGATTCCTGTTACGACTAACCCCATGATTGTACTGATTGTAATGATCAAGAATAAGATAACTCCTTTAGATTGAATGATATGTCCGAGCGTTATCAATCCAACAGATATGGGTACAAAAAAGAAAGCCATATGCTTTAACAATAATCGGCTTGCCTCTTCAATCCAATGTAATTTTACGATCCCTGACCATAATAACATGAATAAAATAACAAGACCTACAACATTACCAGGAATAGGTAAATGATAGCTATACGTAATCCAAGTCCCCATTTCAAAAATAAAACATAAAATGAGAAGCTGAATAAGAACTAATAAGATTTTCTTCATCATTCTTATCTCCATCGTTTGTAAAATACATAAAAAACAGTTTATCAGAATGTATATTAATTGAGAAGTAGAATGAGTATATTTCTTTTAACGCTGTTTATACTAACTTTATTCTTTTATTGAAATGGAGGTTCAACTATTGACTAAAAAATATAACAAAGGTAGTAAAAATCAAAATTCTCCTGAAGGAACACAAAACCCTATTAGCGGAGATAATAGTAAAGGAAATAAACGAAACAAAGATCAAAATAGTAAATCCTCTTAAAAAGTGGT
>NZ_ABFU01000031.1 GCF_000171615.1 Bacillus coahuilensis m4-4
CAATTTGGTTGATGTAGGAAATTGAGTTAAAGTATAATAGAATTAACTGATTAATGATCGGGGATGTCAACAGAGGAGGAAACATAGTGAGTAAAAGAAAAAATGACTCCATTCGCATTATACCTTTAGGGGGAGTCGGCGAAATTGGAAAGAATATGTACGTGGTAGAGGTAGATGAGGATTTATTCGTCATTGATTCCGGTTTAAAGTTCCCAGAGAACGATATGCTTGGGATTGATGTCGTAATTCCCGATTTCTACTTTTTAGAAAATAATAAGGAGCGAGTACGTGGGATTTTCCTTACTCATGGGCATGAAGATGCTATTGGGGCGTTACCTTATTTACTGCGTAAAATTAAAGCACCTGTATATGGGACAAAATTAACATTAGCTTTAGCTAAAGCTCGAATAAAGGAATTGAATCAAAAGGTAGAAGGAAAGTTCTTTACGATTCATTCGAACTCCAGATTGTCATTTAATAGCGTCAATGTTACGTTTTTTAAGACAACCCATAGTATTCCCGATTCAGTTGGGATCGCGATACATACATCAGAAGGAGCCATCGTCCATACGGGTGAGTTCAAATTTGATCAATCTGCAACGGGATTCTATCGCCCGGATATTGGGAAAATGGCTCAATTAGGCGAAAAAGGTGTTCTTTGTCTATTATCTGATAGCACAGAAGCTGAAAGACCAGGATTTACAACTTCAGAAAGTGTGATTTCAAGACAGCTTTCTGATGCGTTTCACTCTGCAAAGGAACGTATTATTGTCTCTTGCTTTTCTGCTAATCTCATTCGTATACAGCAAGTGTTCGATGCAGCTAAAGAAACAAACCGTAAAGTGGCGGTAGTAGGTAAAAGTTTAGAAAAGTATATGAAGTGGCACTTAAGCTTGGATACTTAGAGGTGGATGAAACGAGTATAATTCCAGTTTCTGAAGCAAAAGAGCTTCATCCTAGTGAGGTTGTTATTTTAGCTACAGGTAATCAAGGGGAGCCATTAGAAGCCTTGCAAAAAATGGCAAGTGGTACCCACAAACTAATCTCCATTGAAGAAGGAGACACGGTGTTTATTGCCGTTGCACCATCACCTTCTATTGAATTAATGCTCTTTAAAACAGTTGATGCCGTGGCGCGAGCAGGTGCGAATGTATTGACCTCAAGTAAAAAAGTGCATGTTTCAGGTCATGGTAGTCAAGAAGACTTAAAAATGATGATTAACTTAATTAAGCCAAAGTATTTTGTACCTATTCAAGGGGAATTCAGAATGCTTAAAAGTCATGCCACTCTAGCAAGCTCGCTTGGTATTGAACATAACCATATTTTCTTACTGGAGAAGGGTGACGTCCTAGAATATTCTGATGAAAGAATGAAAGTTAACGGACGAGTGCCGACGGGTAATGTTCTGATTGACGGACTTGGAGTAGGAGACATTGGAAATATCGTATTACGCGATCGTCGTTTACTATCACAAGATGGAATCCTAATTGTAGTCATAACACTTACGAAGCAAAATCGTATGATTGTTTCTGGTCCTGAGATTATCTCTAGAGGCTTCGTGTATGTTAGAGAGTCAGAAAAGTTAATGGCTGAGTCTGCAGATCTTGTTCGTGAAATTGTTAACCAAAATCTTCAACAGCAATCTGTTGAGTGGGCAACGATTAAACAAGATGTTCGCGATAAATTAAATTATTTCTTATACAACAAAACAAAACGTCGTCCAATGATTTTACCAATCATAATGGAAGTATAAAATTAAAGCTGCTCTTAAAAGTTAAAATTAGACTTTTTAGAGCAGCTTTTTTATAAAAATGATCTGCTATTTCCTTCTGTTTAGAATTATCGTTCTTTCTTCATCCATTCTGCAACCGGAGAACCCATCTCTTCTAAATGTTCAATAATCCGTTCTCGTCTTTCAGGTGAATGATCTTGGCTCATTTTTATGATTCCTTCCATCTTTGAAAGGGAGAGCTTAAACCCAAGGATAGCAGATTGTAACCTATCAAAATATGCTGGATCGACTACATCATAGGTGTATGTACTAGTTGGAGGTTCATGGTCAGATAATAATTGCTGCAGAGAATCTTTTAGTTCAAGTGGATTTAATTTTTGTGCCACTCCAGAGACATGTACAGCAACATAGTTCCAAGTTGGAACGGTGTCCTGTTTTTCATACCAGGATGGAGAGATGTAACTTGAATCACCTTGAAATACAACCAAGACAGGCTGATGGATAAGGCTGTCTGCCTGTTTATTATGTAAAGCGATATGGGAGTGTATTTCATTTTTAGATGAGTCTACGATAAAGGGTAGGTGTGTTGCGATTGGCTCATCATTGTGTAAGGAAAACAGGGTAGCAAACGGATAGGCCTTGATGATTTCAATGAGTTTTGCTTTATCATTTGATACGTAATCTTTGTTTGAATACATGAGACCCTCCCAAATTTTTTATACATATCCAGTATACCGTATTTCGTTGAATGAAAATATCTCTTCCGTTGATACTAAACGTATCAAGTAAGAAGGGGTGTCTCATAGTGGATCAGTCATTTTTTATGAATCAATCTCCGGATAAGAATACAGGTAAGGAAGAAAAAAGTTCATCACCCTCTCCGCTTATGGAGAAAATACAGCAGCTTGGTCAAACGAATGTCCCTCAAATGTCTAATGACTCTAATATACACTGCTTAACCATAGTTGGACAGATTGAAGGGCATATGCAGCTACCACCTCAAAATAAAACAACCAAATACGAGCATATGATACCTCAGTTAGTCGCGATTGAACAAAATCCAAAAATAGAAGGACTCCTCGTTATTTTAAATACGGTGGGCGGGGATGTAGAAGCAGGATTAGCCATAGCTGAGATGCTTGCTTCATTATCAAAGCCAACGGTTTCCATTGTCTTAGGAGGTGGCCATTCTATTGGTGTGCCGATAGCGACAGCATGTGATTACTCCTTTATCGCAGAAACAGCCACAATGACCATTCATCCGGTTCGACTTACGGGTCTCGTGATAGGAGTTCCACAAACCTTTGAATATATGGATAAAATGCAAGATCGTGTAGTTAAATTTGTAACAGGTCATTCTAATATTTCAGAAGAAGATTTTAAAGATCTTATGTTTGCAAAAGGGAACTTAACGCGTGATATTGGTACAAACGTAGTAGGTGATGATGCTGTTAAATATGGACTCATGAACGAAGTGGGTGGGTTAGGTGCTGCCATGAAAAAATTAAATGAGCTTATCGAACAATCAAAAACAGAAGAAGAGAGGTTAATTCAATGATCTTACATACCGTCGTTCCTTATGAGTTAATTTTTCCAACGGAGTCATCGAGGTTTTTATCTCAAAAAATGGTCACCTATAATGGAATTCCGCTTTTAGTTCAAGAAGATCAACAAGGATACCGAATTGTGAGAATTATGAGTAGCAATCCGATGGATTACATGAGCCAAGACATGTGTCCAGGTGAATATTTGTCCATGTAGTTCATTACATGGAGTAATGATTATGATATACTAATACTAGAACAGCAGCCCATGTTGGCTGCTGTTTACTTTCGATTACAGGAAGAATGTAAGTTTATTATAATAGATTTAGGTGATGGTATGGCTAAAAGAAAAAGACGATCTAGAAAAAAAACGAATGCAGCTTCAAACGACCATAAAATTTGAATTAATCGGTATCATTCTTATTGCCTTGAGCATCATTTCCATTATGGAAGTAGGTGCAGTGGGAAAAGGATTGGTGTTATTTGCGCGCTTCTTTTTTGGAGAATGGTTTATGATATTATTTGCAGGAGCCATTGTATTTGCATTGTATTGTATGATAAAACGGCAGATTCCACCCCTCTTATCCGTAAGAATGATGGGAATCTACCTTGTTTTAACTGCACTACTACTATTAAGTCATGTTCAGCTTTTTCAGCTGCTCACTAACCAAGGGTTAGTGGATACGAGCGTGATTCGAAATACATGGAGCTTATACTGGGCAGACGTTAGAGGAAATGTGAGTACACCTGATTTAGGTGGAGGTATGATTGGCGCCGTTTTATTTGCCATGTCCTACTACTTATTTGACAATATTGGGACTCAAATTTTAAGTATTATCTTTATTCTTATCGGATTTGTTCTACTTACAGGAAAATCAATTGGTGATTTCTTTGGAAAAATATTAGGTGGTCTAAGAGATTTTTCAGTCAACCAGTGGCAAGCCTTTATTCAAGATGCTAAAGACTGGAAGGGGCAGCAATCTGCCAAGAAAGAACAGAAAAAAGAAAAGCAGCGTGAACAAAGGCAACAAGAAGCAGAAAATCAATCCCAGGTACCTGTTATTGCTCAGCAAGAACGACCAACTATGGATGACCCGTCACCTGAACCAATTATCTCAAGTTTCTCTCAAAGGAACCGAGATGTAACAGAAGAACCTACACCACTAGAAACCGTGGAAGAAGCACCAAAGGGGAAAGAAAACTCTTCAGAAGAGGCTGTTGTGGTTCCGATGAACTTCAATGAAGTTGAAAATGAAAGCTATGAATTACCTGCAATTGGAATATTAAATAGTCCTTCAGAAACAGACCAGAGTAATGAATACAAGTTAATACATACAAACGCTGCAAAACTAGAACGCACCTTCCAAAGCTTTGGTGTAAAAGCAAAAGTCACTCAAGTACATTTGGGCCCAGCTGTCACAAAATATGAAGTTCATCCTGATGCTGGTGTTAAGGTGAGTAAAATTGTGGGATTAACGGACGATTTAGCTCTTGCGTTAGCAGCAAAAGATATTCGAATTGAGGCCCCTATACCAGGGAAATCAGCCATAGGAATTGAAGTTCCAAACTCTGAGGTTGCGATGGTCACACTCCGTGAAGTGTTAGAAATGTATCATCATGATAAAAACTCTAAGCTTTTAATTGGGCTAGGTAGAGATATCCAAGGAGATGCAGTTACGGCCGAATTAAACCGTATGCCCCATCTTCTCGTAGCAGGAGCAACGGGAAGCGGAAAAAGTGTGTGCATCAATGGGATCATTACAAGTATATTAATGAGAGCAAAGCCACATGAAGTGAAACTTATGATGATTGACCCGAAAATGGTTGAATTGAACGTCTATAATGGTGTCCCTCATCTCCTAGCACCTGTTGTAACAGAACCCTAAAAAAGCATCTCAAGCGTTAAAGAAAGTAGTGAATGAGATGGAGCGACGTTATGAACTTTTCTCCCACACAGGAACTAGAAATATTGAAGGCTATAATGATCACATTAAAAGACATAATGCTGAGTATGAGGAAAAACAACCTGAACTACCATTTATTGTCGTCATTGTAGACGAGTTAGCCGATCTCATGATGGTAGCATCCAACGATGTAGAAGATAGCATTACACGATTAGCCCAGATGGCAAGGGCAGCAGGAATTCACTTAATTATTGCGACACAACGACCATCCGTTGATGTTATAACAGGGGTTATTAAAGCAAACATTCCGTCTCGCATCGCGTTTGCTGTATCTTCGCAAACAGATTCAAGAACCATTTTGGATATGGGTGGAGCGGAGAAGCTACTTGGAAAAGGAGACATGCTATTCTTCCCTATAGGTGCAAGCAAGCCTGTTCGTGTCCAAGGTGCCTTTCTTTCAGATCAAGAAGTAGAAGATATTGTGGACCATGTTATTGAACAGCAAAAAGCTCAGTATCAAGAAGAAATGATCCCTTCAGATGATGTAGATGAGCCGCAAGAAGAGGTAGAAGATGAACTATATGATGATGCCGTTCAACTCGTCGTTGAAATGCAAACCGCTTCGGTCTCCATGCTTCAACGCCGTTTTAGAGTAGGCTATACACGTGCAGCCAGATTAATTGATGCTATGGAACTTAGAGGTGTAGTCGGCCCGTATGAGGGAAGCAAACCACGCCAAGTGTTAATTCAATCGATAAATGATGAACAAACTTCATAAATGGGAAAAGTGTCTCTTTGATAAGGAGGCACTTTTTTAGGTTTGGTTGGAGTTATACTATTTTCTTGTGTTAAGGGGACAGGGACCTTGTCTTCTACCTTAGCTAATCTAACGAACCCTAGGATTGGACTTCCCCCCTACCACTAAAATGCTAAAACGGATTTAATAAAAAACAAAAAACCTTGATTAGAAGCTCAATGCTTATAACTAAGAGTTAGCAGGATTTTATTTAAGGATCAAGTCCTTCAGCAGGACAAAGTCCCTGTCCCCTCGTCCGTGGAGATTATTTATATATTCCAAGAAAAAGAGGAAATGAGCTTGCTTGGGGAGAAAAAATGGAACAAGAAAAGTTCTTAGAGATAGAGATCGAAGTATTTACTGTAACTTTATTAATGGGATTTCTAAAGAACAACTAGCAACAGATTATCATCTTTCTATCAAGAGTATTGAAAGGATTATAAATAAAGAAAAAGAATAATTTTCTTCAAAATGCCTTATGTAAAAGTATGACTCACATAAGGTATTTTTTGTGTTGTCTCTAAATTACTACATAACTGTAAATTAGGAAGCGTAGGATGTCCACGGAGTATAAAATAAGTGTAAGTAAAGAAAGGGGGCTGAAGATTATGATGTATAAACTTAGGAAGAGAACAAAAGAAGATGTTAAAGAGTTCATTACTTGGACTTTTGATGGTGTATATTCTTTTTATGATAATAATATTCAAGAGGAAAAAATAAATGGATTTCTTGAAAGTGTAGATTCTGCTAATTATTATTCAGTCATTAATGATCAAGGTAACTTAATTGGGAACTGTGAGTTCTTTAATGTTGGGGAATCTCCTGAAGAAGTTATAGCGGTAGGTGTGCAAATGAAACCTTCTCTGACTGGAAAAGGGAACGGTTTAAGGTTTGTACAAGCAATAATCGAACAAGGGAGAGAGCTTTTAGGATATGACCACTTAGAGCTGGCCGTTGTTGACTTTAATAAACGAGCAATCAAAGTTTATGAAAAGGCAGGCTTTAATACAAAGGGAAACTTTCAAAACGATATTAGAGGGAAAGACTATAATTTCATCATAATGGAAAAGGATTGGTAAAATACTTCCTTATGTTATTCAAGTAAAGGGGGCTTATTCGGAATAGGGTAAGCTTCTTTTTTGTTTAAATTTTCCTTGAGTAAGCTGCTCAATTTTGAAATAATTGGTATTAAGTTAAAGGGCAGGTTAATTTTAATTCGCCCTAAACAAGACAAAACTCTTATTAGATTAAGGGAGGTAATTATTGATTGAAGATAATTAGAAATAAATGGTTCTTAATAGTAGTTATGTCTGTTATTGTTCTATTGATTACTTTATTTTTTCTTTTATTTATAACAAACGTTCACAACTGACAAATTCTCATGTGACAAAAAGTATTAGTATGGCAGGTATGGTTATAGAAGAAAAACACCACTATATTGAACCAGGAAAATATGTTGAAATGTGGATTATTGGATATAACGGATATGAAAATGAAGAGCATCGTGAGCGGTATAAAATTTTCATCGAAGAATCAATGGTTTATAACATTATTGAAGAAGGAGAACAATATATGGTTACAGCATCATCGTTTAGAAAAGATGAAGAGTTTGGTTATGCCTATAAATTACAGCAATTAAGTAATCAAGAGGAGTACCAATTGACAGGTAAGGGGCGTATTAAGTAACCTTTCTTCAAATTGCTTGTTCGAGTAAAGGGCAGAAGAGTTGAATAAGATTTTTTGAAGGTGACTATACAGAAATGAGGATAAAGAATGGGGATATTTTTTAAGAAGATGTCTGAAAAGGAAACAAAGAATTGGAAAAAAGGGTGTGTTGTTGGCTTTTATGCTTTCTTAATAGCATTATTTATCAATCAAATATATTACAATTTTTTTAACAGTTACTTCCTTTCCAACTTTTCTGTGTTTTGGATTGGGTTGATATCTGCTTTTGCTTGGTCATTTATTCTAAATGTGAAATCCGTAAAAAGGAAGGGGAAATAGTATGAATACCATCATGTTTTGTTAAGCTGACGGGGCAACCCTCCATTATGGGTTGTCACTTCTTTTGTTGAATTCCTTATTTATCTATATGGGGAAGTTAATGAATTAGAGGAACCTAATTCTTTTTAGTTCGTAAATAAAGTGAGTGTTCGTAGAATACTCAATTTTGTTAAGTGAGGAGTTGCAAAAATGCAAGTAATTCTAACAAGTATTTTTTCAGCTATAATAATTTTCATTACTGTTTTTTCTATGGTTAAGGTATTAAGTATAGCCTATAAAAGAAAAGAAATTTCGAACTTAAAATATAGAATTTTAACAGCTTCATTCATATTGGTAGGTATGTTAATTGCTTCTATTTTACCTTTTGGTTATCAAAAAGTATTTGAAATAATCACCTAATTATTGAATATGTGAAAAAGTACACTTAAAGTAACGGGGGCGTTTACTGAATAAGCAACCTCCCTGTTGTGTGAGTATCGAGTAGCATTGGTTAACATTGAAAAAAGTAAAGGGTGTTTAACGTGATTACTTTTGAAAATAATGAAATAGATAAATGGAAGATTGAACTAGAAATTATGAATTCAAACTCTTCCTATAATCAGATGTCTAAAAATAAAAGCACTATTAACTACGATGATATCCTTTCTGAATATGAAGAATCCAAGAAGTTAAATACAACTCGACTGCTAATCAAGCAGGGGAATAATTACATAGGATTAGTGGATTATTGTATAAATAATCCCTCAGATAATACTCCTTGGATTAGTTTATTTGTAATTCATAAGCAATTTCAAGGGGAAGGGAATTCACTTGGAGTATTTCAACAATTAGAAGACCTTATTAGAAAAGAAGGTAAGAAAAAATTACGTTTGGCAGTCCATAAGGAGAATGAGAAAGGAATATTGTTTTGGACCAGGTTAGGTTTTAATAAGTTTAAAGAAGTAATTTTCGAAGGAAAACCACACTACTGTTTAGAAAAGAATTTATAAAGTCTTGTTCAACAATCGGGGGCGTTTGCTGAAGAAGCACAGCTGCTCTATATTCAAGTAACAGGGTTAGAAAAAATTAAACTAAAGATGAAATATAATGAAAAAAACACTCTCAAAAAATATCACTGGGAATCAAGGGGACGGTTCTAGCGATTCTTTTTTAAGAATATTGAAATTTTAGAATCAAGAGAACCGTCCCCCGACTCCCGGGTGACCTTTTTAATAGATATGAATCTTCACCAGGCTAATATTATGTATCTTACGAGGCATAACTTAGGAACCTATCTAAAAGATATATTCTATTAAAGGGTGGCGCTTCACGAATAAGTAGTGCTCCTTTCTTGTTCCCTTGGTCTATATTCTGGATTAATGTGTTGCCCGAATTAGGTGATTTATAGTCTAAGATCATTTATAGGTGTTTTGGAGGGATATAATATGTCATTAAGGAACAGTAAGTTAGTAGTACTTTTAGTTACAACATTAATAGGATTATTCTTTCTGTTTAGTTTTTTAAATTAGTTCATTTCTTTTAAATGGAAATGATAAAAGAATCAATAAATAAAAAACGAATACAATCCATCGAAAGTCATCAAAATTCGTCTATTGAAATATTAGAGATAAAAGATATAGGTGATCAAAGAATAGTCGCATTTTTAGATAATGAGATGCCTGCTTATATTCACTTTGTTAAAAATAAATACGGTAATTATGAGTGGAAGGGAACTGAAAGAAGAGAAGGTTCACTTTCTAACTTTTTAATTCATAACAGGTCTGCAGAGGATGACCTTTTTCATGTATTATTATTGGTTGTTACAACGAAAGAAAATGAAATTTCGAAAATGGAGTTAGCTATAAATGGAGAAATTTTTGAAGAAGAAGTAAACATCAAAAAAAAATACTACGATATGGATAGAGTTACCGGTGGCAAAAGAAATGAGTCTTACCTATAAATACTTCGATAAGAATGGAAAAGTAATTGATTGACTAAAACAAATTATATTTATTCCATATAAGTGCGCAATTATCTAACATTGCGTTTTCTTTGTATTTAATAAAGGATTGTACGATCTGAATGAATTTGAAATAATTGGTATTAAGTAATCACGATGTAGAACTGAAGAAGGAGTCTATTTGTTTTTCGTAGAGTAATGATAAATATTAAATAGATTAAGTGGGTGAGATTATGGAGGTAAGGTTAGAAAAAGCAACTGATAGAGATGCACAATATATTTTTGATATTTAGGTTAAAGCTTTAAAGGTTTAGAGGCTGCTGATCCTTTCTTACTGTTCATATTATTAATGATATTCCACAAACGGGCACTTTTCAATTACTAGAAGAGTGCCTTTATTGTTGTCTAAATTCACATGGATAAATATGATATTGCCTAACTACTAAATATTTGAAATAATTGGTAGTAAGTTAGAGATCAGATCTGTTTTATAAGGAATAAAGATATGTGAAAGGATGATGTATAAAATGAAAACGAGTAATAAAGACATTAGGAAAGTAATTCAATGGGTTGCTTGTGGTATTTCAATTATGACTCCTTTAGTCTTATTGCTGACCATGTTGTTTAATACAGCTTTATCAAGGGAGACAATGACATTCGTCATGTCAATTGGTTTTGGATTATCTATTTGTCTGTTGATTTCTTCATATTTTTTTGAAAAGAAATCTTTGTAGAGGAATTTTACAAAAGGGCAGCATTATTTAATATGGAAAAACAAATATGTGCAAATAAGTGTTACATCGATAACTATAAACAATTAGGGTAAGTAGAGTATTTGAAAAACCGAGTTTCTTAATGATATAACAATCCTTGCGATATTCAAGCGCAATTATCTAACATTTCGTCTTTATTGTATTCAAAAAGGATTGTAAGATCTAAATTAATTTGAAATAATTGGTATTAAGCAATATGGCAGCAGTAATTGAAGAAGGCGTTAGGTGAAAATTAACATAGATATTGTTCAAGGATGTACTAATGATAGATTGCTTTGTAAGTATATTGTATTGACGAAGGGAATTTTCAATGACGGCTCATTATTTTATCGCAACATTAAAACCTATTCCTGAATATCACACAAGTGAAAATAATTATGCATTTCTAAATGGTGAAGCGTACAAGGAAAGTTTGCCCTTTACCCTTCCTTAAATTTATGAACTTGGAGGGGATGATATTAAATTTATTACATTCTTGGACTCATTGATGGAAATAGGGGACGTTGTAGAGCTATATATATTTGAGGAGGGAAGACTGGGTTATCCCTTATCACATAATTATCCAGAAGAGTCCAGAACAATTAACCTTCTTAAAAAAACTTAACAAAGATGAATACGGTGAATATCAATTAAACTCAAAAAAATAGGAAAGAAGAGCTTTCTAGACGAACTATTGCATCAAAACGAAGTGTTACCACATTCGTGAAATATTAGTATTAGTGACTTGATGTTTTCACAGGTGTTATTGGGG
>NZ_ABFU01000030.3 GCF_000171615.1 Bacillus coahuilensis m4-4
ACGTCCCCAGCGACTCCTAACAAGTTAATAATTCAGGAGGTCACAATGCATACTTTTTTAACGATTGATGAAAACAACTTGCTTGATACTTTTTCTTTATTTACTCAATTGAGAACAGATTTGAGTCAGCAAGAGTATAAAGATTTATTTAAAGTCATGAAATCTGAAGGATATCAAATGATTGGACTTGTAGATAAAGGTGATATCAAAGTGTTGGCTGGATACGCAATAAGAACAAATTTTTATAATAAGAGACACTTGTATCTATATGATTTAGTTGCAGCAACTGAAGACAGATCAAAAGGGTATGGAAATAAAATGATGCAATATCTTGAGCAAATTGCATCTGTGAACGATTGCAAGTTTGTTGCATTAGAATCAGGTCTTATGCGAGTAGATGCTCATCGCTTTTATGAAGATAAAAATAATTATGAAAGGTTTTGCTATTCATTTAGAAAATCAATTTTGTAAATGTTACATCAATAAAGATAAATGATCTTTTTTCCGAGYGTTATATGTGTTGTTCAACAACTGACTGCTGAAACGCTCACYCAACATTTTTATTACCCTAATGTCTATTAATTTAAGATCAGTTTGGTATTCTGCGGTTTAATCAATATTATTATCSAAGACTTTCATATCTTATGATAAGACTAACGAGCCCTTGGCGATTCCAGTAGGAGTTACCAAGGGCTCTGTGTAGTATTGGCAACCCTACAATATCCCTTACGGGTATTCCCCCACTCATATGCTTTCCATTTTGGAACATTGAGTGCAACGTAAGCGTCAAACTAACAACACATATATCTTTTGATCAACTTGTGGTAGGGTACAAAAAAACCGCACTCTCTTTAAGGTGCGGTTCATGGGTTCAATTTATTTATTACCTCACACGACACGTGTCAGGTAAGTGCTTTGACCAGAGTAGTAACGAATCAAGCGCCTCAGGTTGATCGAGATCACTGTTCGGTAACATCTCAAATAAACAAGTTAAATACTGATACGGATTTAAGTCGTTTTCTTTCGCGGACACGATAATGCTATAAATGGTCGCACTTGCGTTGACTCCTTTTACAGAGCTTGAAAACAAACAGTTTTTTCATCCAATGACAAAGGGTTTTATCGTGCGTTTCAAGAAACGGGGGCGTTTTATGAACAAGCAGCCCCTACTGTTAAAGTAAAGGGCAGCTTTATCTCTTTCTTTATAGAGGGAGTTTAATTGAGTAACTTTATTGCGAATTTATTGAAAGTTATGAAACCTTATGTGGATGTTGAGCGTATGTATTGGGAAAAGGAGGGAAATTACTTAAAGAAAGCGATGATTGTATTTAATAAAATTTTGATAGAAGGCGGATTGATATGGGGAGTGGCAGAGTTTTTTGGATGAGACGTAATGGAGATTCTATTTCTGGGTGAGACATGGATTTTCGGATTATTATGGATATTTGTCTATTACACCACTCATATACATAACCAAATGAATGTGGGCACAAAGGGTTGGACTGGACAAGATGAAGGTGGAATAAAACGATTCCAATTCCGTCTATCTCCTTTGATCCTAGAAATTACATTGTTTATAATACTGAGTTTCGGTATCACTGAGATCCATTATACTGAATATTTTATTTAAACGATAACAGAAGGTCCTTCCAATTCAAACGAAAATTTTTACTATTGTATCTCACTTAACTTTAATATTTGGATTAGTCGGTTGTTCATATCCAACTATTGATGATTCTGATGGAATTCAATCAGAAGAAAAAATAACTGCACCAGAACAAATAGAATCAAAAGAATCACATGATACACCTAAAGCAGATGGTAGGGTTATATCGTTCAACCAAATAGACGTAATTGGAATAGACCCTGATTTAATCGCATATCAGATGATGTATTGGAGTGAAGGTATTGAGACATCAGCCTATGTAACAATCCCTAAGAAAAAAGGCTATTACTCTTTAGCTGTATCATGTCACGGAGGATACGTAATTCCCTTAGATATAGAAAATGTACAAAGTATTTCTGGTGATAATCTGGATGCTGAAACTATGCTAAGTGATGCTAAAAGTGAAATAATTACTCTCAGTCCCTTATACAGAGGTTATGGAGATAGCAAGGGAACGGTCGATGGGCTGAGCGGTGCCACGATAGATACCAATAATGCCATTGATGCTTTGTATGCCCATTTTAAAGAAGCGAATATGGAGAGCGCAATTAGGTCTGGTTTTGTTAGTGTAGGCGGTACATCTTTGGGTGGCGGGGTAGCATTGAAGTTATCTCAAACAAGAAAAGATATTAACAATGTTGTAGCAATAAACCCGTATGTTGGACTGGACTTATTATACCCATGGGCAGAAGATAATCTTGATAATGATTGGAATAAGGGGTTTTTAGAAACATATCATCAGGAATTTGGAAAGTATGACCCAACATCTATCCAAACCAAGGAAGAATCTATCGAAATAAAAAGGTCTCTGATCCCAATTCTAATTGTGCAGGGACAAAAGGATGAAGTAATGAACTGGGAACTTACACAAAAATTTTATGAGAAATTAAAAAAAGAAAACCAGAATGAACATACCACTCTCGAATTCATACCAGATGGTGACCATGGTTTAACAAAACACCAAGCTGATTTATATGAAATAATGGAAAATTGGTATAAAGAAATTAGTGAGAGGTAACAGGTTGTTTAGGAAGGGTTACTGATATGCCATCTTCCGTTAACGGAGGCTTTATTTGAAGTCCAAAATTTCTCGGTCTCAAGTCTTCAATAATCGGGCGCAAATCTGTAATAAGATTACTGCTCTTTTGCCCTTTACTACAATTTTTGAATAAGAATATTGATCACATGAATAAATATTAAAATAATTGATAGTGTGTTATCCAATTAGCAGTTATATTGGAGGGGGTTTTTTATAATAATACTTTTAATCCTCATAACAGTATTTGTTTTGGGTCCAATTAATATTTTCATTCATGAGCTAGGTCATGCAACGGGTATCCTTCTAACTATGAAAGAGCGTGAGGCTAATTTATTTTTAGGAGCACCTAATAGCAGAAGTTGTCTTAAATTTAAGATAGGAAGAGTAAATTTTCATATTCGAATTGCTTCAGAAGGCTTTTGTTATAATTAAAAAAGAAGAAAGTGATGAGAGTGTGGAAAAAGTAACACCAATTAAAGAGATTATTATTATGGCAAGTGGACCTATATTCTCCTTTATGGCTGCATTTCTTGCATTAATACTGTCTTATTACATTGAAGGAAATTTTAAAAGATTAGTAGTTGCATTTGCCATTCTATCATTCGCTACATTTATTAATACAGCCATTCCTCACAGATATAAATCTCGAAACAAGTATCTAAATGGTATAAAAAGTGATGGATTAGTTATCAAGGAAATACTTAGGAAGAATAAAGAAAAATCCGTTTGATCAACAAGGGAGTATGGGGAATCAAGGGGACGGTTCTAGCGATTCTATTTTAAGAATATTGAAACTTTAGAAACAAGAGAACCGTCCAAACGACTCCCTTACAAAAGGAGAGTGAGGAAATGATAAAAGCATTCAATCTATTAACTTTAGTCTCAATTTTAATTTWACTTGTGAGTTGTTCTAATAAGAGCATCTCTGAGTATAATGGCGAGGATGAAGTCCTTTCTCAGGAGTCGGCGGAGTTTTTCAAAACGGTCAAAATCTACGAATTATTCCTTTATATGAAGAAGTATTAGAATATACAAAAGAAATGAAGGAAGAAGAGTCGATAAATAATAAACAAGTCTATATTGATAACGTGTTAAAACCGTTTCAATTTATAGCTTGGAATAATGATGTAAATATAGGAAATGGTTACTTTTCTTTCTTTTCTCCTACTAATAATATTAACAAATTGGAAGAGAATACAATCCAGTTGCTGAAAAACCAAGAATTAATAAATGACTTGATTAAAGAAGCTCTTTTAGAATCAACCGCGGTTCTTCCTGGGAATGATAAAACGTTTTTTGTTATGCCACTCTCTCCTGAAGATACTTTTCCGATTCAAGAAATGGAGGGAGTAACAGGTGCAGCATTTAGTGAGAATGCAGTGTTGGTTAAAATAGACCCTTCGTTTGTTGAAGAAGCTTTAAAATATTTGGTGGCTCACGAATACCATCATACTGTACGTATGGAGGAAGCAGGCGTTATGGGAGGGACTTTGTTAGATTCATTCATCACTGAAGGTCAGGCTGAAGTGTTTGCTAGAAGTGTTTATCCAGATAAAAATCCTCCTTGGGAACAAGAGCCCCTAACGGAAGAAACAAAGAACATAATTCTAGAGGAGTTAACGAAAAATATAGATTCGACTGATAGGGATATTTACATTGACTTTGTAAGTGGGAATCCTTCCAAAGCGATTCCAACATGGGCGAATTACAGATTGGGATATAGGATTGTTGAGAGTTATATAGAAAATCACCCTTCTGTTAAAGTTGAGCAATGGACTCAATTAGATGCTGAGGAGGTTCTAAAAGGAAGTAGTTTTTAATGCCAATAAGAAAGCGGTTGAAAGAAATTCATCGGATATACCCGACTGGAAGAATAAACAAAGAGAGATTTTTTTGAAAAGCATACATAATGAAAATTATAGTAGGTTACTGGAGATTGGAGCAGGGACAGGGAAAGATAGTCTTTATTTTAAAGAGCAAGGATTAACTACATTCAGTACCGATATATCATCTGAAATGATTAAGCTGTGCAGAGATAAGGGTTTAAATGCTGCTGTTATGAGCTTTTACAATCTTGATTTTCCTAATCACCACTTTGATTCCATTTGGAGTCTTAATTGCTTACTGCACGTTCCCAAAGAAGACATTAGAGGTGTCTTAAATGAAATAAAAAGGGTGTTTAAAACCATCTGGATTATTTTATTTAGGAGTTTATGGTGGTGAAAACTCTGAAGGGATTTGGGAAGATGACCCTTATACTCCTAAAAGAWTTTTTTCCTTTTATGATGATGCATCTCTAAAAGAATTATTATCAGAACTGTTTATAATAGAAAATTTTGAAGTGGTGCCAAAAGACATAGTTGGCGGAAAATTCCACTTCCAATCAGTTATATTGAGAAATAAATAGATAACTTTGTGAAGATATGCACTTTAATTAAAGGGGGGCAATAACAGAAGATAATCTAATTGATCCGACGATTGCCCTTATTCCATTAAAGGGCAGCATTAATTGAATAATGGGCTGTGTGGAACTTTATGCTTTTTTGTTCGTAAAGGTATTAAAGGGGGAATTTTATTTATGAAAAAACTGCTAATTATTGTGCTTTTAACTTTATCAATGGTAGCTTGTTCTAACAAAGCTAACTATGAGTTACCTGTGGATGAATATCCGCAAACCATTTTTGACCAAATAAGTGAATTGCCTGAGGAAATTCAAGAAAAAATAATTGTTCCTACCGAGTTTCCATTCAAAATAGAGGAACCAAGCTATCGTAAAGAAGAAACCTCAGATGGAAGGGTACTTGTTACAGCCCTACATTTTATATCTGTCGCTGAAGAAAAAAATGATAAAATTGTCGTGCATTTCACAACATCCTATTTAGAAGGGCTTGATCCGTATGATGAGAATGCGGTAGAAACGCTTAAATTAGATAATGGCATCGAAGCAAATATAAGGAAAGATAATAAACAGGATAAAACAATTATTTGGACAAATGACAATGAGGCATTTCATACGCTGTCTATATTATCACTAGGCGAAAAAATTTCATTAGAACAATTGAAAATTATAGCTAACTCAATGACTTCAATATCTTCTTCAGGTAATTAGTAACGGTCCTCCTTATAAAGGGACAGGATAGTGAATAAAGCAATAAGAGAAAAGATAATAAAATGATATATTTTTATATATGGGGAGATAAAATGACTTAGAAGAAAAAAGGAGACCAGATATGGTTCTGGAGAAGGTTATAAAGAAAATCAATATTCAGAGTGAGTACAAGACTTTTGTAGAGGAGTATTCAGCTAGCTTGCTTTCAGAGTTCAATGGGAAAATTCACAGTATTTATATGTGTGGCTCAATTCCTAAAGGTACTGCTCAGCCATTTAAGTCTGATGCAGATTTTACAATAGTATGCGAAAGACCAGAAGATATAGATTATGATAGAGTTTCATGTCTGAAGGACCAGATTTTGCAAAAATATCGATTAGTAACCAAGGTTGATACGGTTATTTGTTCACTGGATGATGTAAGAAGAAAGCCCACTGAATGGGGATTTTGGCTCAAAATAATCTGTGTTTGTATGCATGGTACTGATATTGGCGAAGAAGTACCGCCTATTCTTATTTCACCTGAGTTCATAATAGACTTGAATTCAGACACTCAAGAGGAGGTGGCTCGCGTTCGCGGTTTTCTAACTAATGCCAATGATGACTCATTGAAATCTAGATATACCAAAGGTTACTCAAAGAAATTAATTCGTGCATTATACTCTTTGGTTTTAGAAGATACAGGGGTTTGGCAAGATGATATTACTAATATGAAGAGTGCCATATCAGATTATTCCAATATTGATTCAGCTTTAGTTGACTATCTGTATGCGTGTTATTTAGATAGTAATGTAGATGTTGAAGAATTTCTGGGGATTGCAGAAGAAGTATATAGTTATATTGAGAAGGCTTTAACTGTATTGGCTGCTTCTAGAACTTCCAGTTCCAGAACCTACTTAAAGTAAAGAATCAAGGGGACGGTTCTAGGGATTCTATTTTAAGAATATTGAAACTTTAGAAACAAGAGAACCGTCCCCACGACTCAGGTCTTCTTACTCCTATAATTGATATTTTAACTTTGCCAATCTCAATATTTGTTATCATGCTAGGAATTTTAAAAATGCAGTCCATGATGGCCATTTGTAACAAGCTAATTAGAATTTTATTTACTTAGGTTAGCTTTCTTTTTCTCTTTATACCCAAAATTACCCTTACTTTCAACATCTACCCATACTTCAAATGTCTTAGCTATATAAAAACTCTTAGGAATATTGAGAATAATCGAGAAAACAAGAGTTATCTCTGTTTTTATAGAGGGAGTTATATTGATGAATACATGAAACCAATTTTAAAGGTTGTCCGTATATATCTAGCAACAGATAGAAACAACAAGAGGAGGAATAAAAATGAACTTATTATGGGGCGTATTGATGATTTTAGCAGGGTTATTTTTATTTAGTTTTTGGGACAGTTAAGAGTGATTTTATTATCTATCGTCTTTTGGTTGCCCGTTCAAAGATACTATGGGGAGATAAAGTTCACTTAATGCACCAAATAAGTGGTGGTATCATTATCGTCTTAGGGGTGTTGTGGACATTGGGGCTGATTTGGTCAAAATAAATAATTATTTGGAATCAAGGGGACGGTTCTAGCGATTTTATTTTAAGAATATTGAAACTTTAGAATCAAGAGAACCGTCCCCACGACTCCCAAAGGGGGGCTAAATATGGAGTTCCGTTTACCTAATACTATCAAAAGTTTTTATTGGATTTTATTTCCTTTCATTATGATCATCATGAGTATTCAAAATATCTTTAGAAATTGGGAACTACAATACAATGGTTTTAATGAATTTGAAGATATAGGGACATTCTTATTTGTACTTGGGATAAGTGCTTGTGAAAGTGCTTTAATAGTAATCTTTTTATGGTGGTTAGTGAGGTTTATTAAAAAAGTTTCCAATAATCTTATCTAAGACATAAGGCGCACTTCACGAAAAAGAAGAGTACCTTTCTTTATTTTGGAGATTGCCTTTTTGTAGGAGATTTGAAAGTATTGGTATTAAATAAAAGGGCTGATTGCGAGAATAAGGAATGTTAAGGGGACAGGGACCTTGTCTTCTACCTTGTCTTCTACCTTGTCTAATCTAACGAACCTAGGATTTGACTACCCCCTACCACTTAAATGCTAAAACGTAATTTAAAAAAACAAAAAAGCCTTGATCCGTACCTCATGGCATTTAACTAAGAATTAGTAGGGTTTTTTTGAGGTTCAAGTTCTTCAGCAGGACAAAGTCCCTGTCCCCTCGTCCGTCGTCAGATTGGTGTTTAGGAAGTTATAGTACAAAGGGAAATACTTTAACCCAATTTCCAAAAGAATTGAAAATTGGGCCTTAGTTATACTCTGTTTTTACTTCGTGTTAGAAATTTGGAATGTGTGTTCCTCAGAATAATACGCTGCTTTAGAAGGCCTGGTATTGACGATGAATAATAAAATCGTTACGAAACACATGATTAGGCTTCCTGCTACTACGACAAATCGAATGGATAGGAATTCCGCTAATAGACCAAAAATGATGGTCCCAATAATGATGAAAAAAGCTTCAATAAAACCATATATGCTACCTACTCGACCCATTACATTGGCTGGAACATTGTTTTGATAAAATGTGTCAAATCCTGTGTTCATAAATGCCATCGAAAATGATAGGACAAAAAAGCCAAGAGAGGCGGTAAAAAAATCGTCTGAAAAGCATAAATGATATACCCGATTGAAATCAAAATGGAACCTAGACCAATGAGCCAGGAAGTAGCAACTTTTTTAACAATTATTATGTTGACTAAAGCTCCAACGATAATGCCAACTCCTGCAATACTCACTAGTAAGCCATAATCTCCCTCCGTTAATGAGAGTACTTCTAGAGAGAATGCTGCTTCTAGTGAATCGATGGCAGTTGCTAAGACCATCACAGAACTAATTAGTACGTAAATAATCGAAATGTAGATGTGATTCCGACTATAGTCAATAACTAATTTCCAATCTGTTTTTAATACCCTTACGCTAATTTTTTCATTAGTACCTTCGATGAAGTCCTCTTTTTCAATATTGGGCAAGAATAGGGTGAATAGTGATGATACAAATAGAGCTAGTGCATTCATGTAAATAGCGAAATTTGGTGTGCCAATCATAAACAACATTCCTGCAATAGCAGGCCCGATAACAAATGCTCCAGAATCAATTAAGCTTCGAAGTGAATTAAATCGTTTTCGTTGATGATGAGGAATGAACTTTGTGATATAAGTCATCGATGTGGGTTCATACATGGAACTAGCTATACTTATGATGAATACAGTACAGTATATGATCCATAGTGAAGAGAGGGATGGCAGTATGCTAATAAATGTCCCTTGGAAAATAGCAAGGAACACCATAAGATGCCTTTTATTGATTCGGTCTATGATACTACCGGACCAAAAGTTAGTAAAAAGTGTTGATGATGCTCGAAGTATATATAGACCCGAGACAGCCATTACACCCATCCTATCCAGTACAATTAAGTTTAATGCGATAAAATACACCCATTCACCTATGTTTGTAATTCCTATACTGGACAATAAAATGGAAGGGTATTTCCACGAAGACATAACCTCTTTTGAACGCATATTCTTATTCTCTCCTTTATGAATCTAAAATTTGAAAATAAAAAAACTCACCCCCAAGAACTGAATCTTGAGGACGAGTTATAGCGTTCCGCGGTGCCACCCCAGTTTGGTAATAGGTTACCCTATTACCCTCGTTAGGTACGGTATGAAATTCATACATATACCTTAGCTCTATAACAGGAGCTCCTGTCACACTATCACCTACATGGATCCAATGCGCTGCTCAGAGGCTTGCTTCCAACCATTCATTCTTACTCCTTTTCACCAACCGGAGCTCTCTTTTAAGAATTGCCGATTATACTCTTCTCTTCAAAGCATTTATTTATTGTGGTTAATAATACCAAAAATTTAAAGAGAAAGTAAAGAACTTTTTTAGTATCAAATAAAAATGCTTTTATCTTGAATGGCTTGGTTAATTTACTCCATATACCCTTTCTGAAAAGTGAAAAGAGTGTAAACAATTAATAGGTGTAATGGGGAGATGAGGGTTGATATGTACCTATAAAACAATTGAATATTCCGGATAAATGAAACTTTTACATTCTGAGAAACGTATATAACATAAAAAAAGAAGAGTTGGAAAAATCCAGCGATTTGAAAGGAATGTGAGCAAAAAGAAAGACGTTCTTGTAATCATATGGCAGCTTTGTAAAATTGAAATACCTTTATTAGGCATAACATGAAGTTATTCATGATTACACGTAAGGTGGGAATTAGTGGGTATTGATTAGGATTGGTAACCCGTATGCAAAATAGAAGTAAGGGTAAATATTGGGTGTTTTTATTAATGTTTCTATATACTTTATTTTATGGAGTGGGGGCTACATGCTAATAGTTCAAATTGGTGCAGTAGTGCTAACATTATTAATAAGCTATATAGTAGTGAAGAAAGAATACAAGAAACTAACAAGTGAAGAAAAAAATCTAGTAAAAGAAGATTTAAAGAATCCTAGTAAGGTGTTATTTCATCTGTTAGGTGAAATTGGATACGTTCTGTTATTTGTAGGAATTATACTTTCTCTTCAAACTGTACAATTTATTGCCTGTTTATTGATGGGATTAGGTTGGATTATTGATGGTGCTGAAATTTGGGAAACAGATCATCGAATTGGGTTAGTTTAATACTACTAGGTTCCACAATAATACTCATCCCTTCATTGTTAGCCGTAAAATTCTTTTTGTATTAACTATTCATCATTGAGAGGTTTATAATAGAATGATTTGGAATTAAAAGTGTGGTTCATGAGATTGTGCATGACAGACAATGGATATACGATTTGGAAATGGTAAACCTTGCGGCTGTAACAAAATGCTGGAATTAGCTGAAGATTTATTATGGAGGTAGCGTATTTATTCTTCTTGGACTGATTGCACACTTCCAGTTAGAAATACAATGCAATTAAGGGGTGAATCTGATATGAAAAAAAGGAATGCATCCATTTTTTCAGCAGTTTTCTTTATTATATCTGTTTTTCCAATTGTTGTTGGTTTAACAGAATGGGGGAATCCATTATATGTAGCAGTATTAAATATAAGTATCTTTTTTCCTTTAATGATAAGTATTGTCGGTTTTATATTCGCTTTTATCGGTATTGGAGGTAAGGTGAAAATTAGTCTAGTAGTGCTTAATGCAATAGGTAGTATACTATCTTCTTTTTTAATTCTTTATCGCTTTCTTTGGTTACCTACAACCTTAGAAACTACAATCTATCTTAAGAGGAAAAGTCTACTGTTAAAGAAGAATTAACTGTAAAAACTGTATATAAATATAGACACTATTAAAGTTCAAGAGTCTTGTTTAGGCATTTATACAGTAATAGAATAGTTCCCTCTATGACAAGAGCTAAGGTGATTTCACTAAGCTCTTTTTTTGTTAGAGAAAAAAGTATAAGTCTGAAGAAGTAGTTATAAATACTCCAGTATTAGGGAAGATGTTTACAATGTTTGCTTGTAATCTTAATGTTTTTCAAAATAAAATAGCTAAGCTTAATAAATAAATTACCAATAGACGTCAGACATCTATCCAATAATCTTTTAATATGCTATACTATTAAAAACGCTTTCATTTGAAAAGTAGTCGAGTATAAAATTGGAAAGGGTGATCTAATCTAACCAAAAAAAGAAAATGTAACCCTATTCATACTGTTGTAAGCGCTTTTTAACACCATCAGAACTTTAAGAATATTCTTGTTTTCAAGTTTTTTCGACAAAATGCTTAGATTCTATTTATTTATAAAATGAAAAGTGTTATAGTATTTTCGATTAGTAGGAAAGAATCATGTTAGTGGTAAAAGTTCATATGGTGGTGGTTTATTTTGACAATACGCTCAGACAACAGGCATTTATACTTACAAGTCATTGATCGATTAAAGAAGGATATTGAAACTGGAGTATACAAAGAGAAATCCAAGTTACCTTCTGAGTTCGAACTTTCTAAGCAGTTAGGTGTTTCAAGAGCAACACTAAGAGAGGCTCTTAGAATACTAGAGGAAGAGAATGTCATTGTAAGGCGTCACGGGGTTGGTACATTTGTCAATGTAAAGCCACTATTCACATCAGGTATTGAGCAACTAAATAGTGTTTCTAATATGATCCGACAAGCAGGAATGGAGCCTGGTACAATCTTCCTAAATTCATCTACTGCTACAGCTTCTGAAGAAGATATCAATAAATTCAGTATTGAAGAAGATGAAAAGGTTTTAATGATTGAGCGGGTAAGAACGGCTAACGGTGAACCAGTCGTATATTGTGTTGATAAGATTCCAATGGATTGTGCTCCAGCAAATCTATCTCACGCAGACGGTTCCATTTTCAACTTAATAGAAAATGAAGGAAAGCATTCCATTTCATATGCAGTCGCTCATATTGAACCTTTTGGTTATCATGAAAAAATTTCACCCATTCTTGAATGTGAACCTGAAACGGCACTGCTGATCCTTAAGCAGATGCACTACGATGAATATGACCGCCCAATTCTCTATTCTGTTAACTATTTTAGAGCAGATAAATTTAGTTTTCATGTGCTAAGAAAACGCGTGTACTAAAGTGATTTGCTTCACTACTAATTCTACAAAAAACCAATTTTATCAGGGGGTTAAGTTTTATGAAAAGCGTAAGTTTGGATTAGCTTTATCTCTAGTACTAGCAGCAGGAACACTTTTAGGTGCTTGTGGTTCTAGTGAGACAAATGAAGGGTCTACTGGTTCAACAGATTCAACTGAAGAAAAGTTCAAAGTAGCAATGGTAACAGATGTAGGTGGGGTGGATGATAAGTCCTTCAACCAATCTGCATGGGAAGGAATTAAAGCCTATGGTGCTGATAATGGATTAGAAGAAGGGAATGAAGGTTACTCTTACTTACAATCTCAATCAGATGCTGACTATGAAACAAACTTAAATACTCTTGCTCGCCAAGATTTCAATTTAGTTTATGGTATTGGATTCCTTATGATGGATGCAGTGAACAACGTTGCTAGCCAGCAAACTGAAACTCAGTTTGGAATTGTTGACGCCGTTGTAGAACAACCAAACGTTGCAAGTATTACATTTAAAGAAAATGAAGCAGGTTACTTAGCGGGTGTTGCAGCTGGTCTTGCTAACAAAAACAAATAAAGTTGGTTTTATTGGTGGAATGGAAATTGAAGTAATCGATCGCTTTGAAGCTGGTTTTATCGCTGGTGTAAAAGCTGTAAATCCTGACGCAGAAGTTGATTCTCAATATGCAGGTGCATTTGATAAAGCAGAATTAGGTCAAACCATTGCTGCTTCTATGTACTCTTCTAATGTAGATGTTATCTTCCACGCTGCTGGTGCTACAGGTAACGGGCTATTCAAAGAAGCTCGTGACTTAAAAGCAAAAGATCCTAGCCGTTACATCTGGGCAATTGGTGTTGATGCTGACCAAACTGCTGAAGGTTTACTAGAAATTGATGGAGAAGAGAA
This sequence comes from Bacillus coahuilensis m4-4, assembly GCF_000171615.1. Classification (GTDB taxonomy): domain Bacteria; phylum Bacillota; class Bacilli; order Bacillales; family Bacillaceae_K; genus Bacillus_T; species Bacillus_T coahuilensis. The sequence goes on from NZ_ABFU01000030.3 coordinate 13,358, forward strand.
AAACATTATTTTAACTTCTGCATTAAAACGCGTTGACGTTGCTGTTAAAGACTTAGCTGAACAAGCTAAAGCTGGTACATTCCCTGGTGGAGAAGTAATTAACTATGGATTAGCTGAAGATGGTGTAGGTCTAGCTCCAGTAAATCCAGATGTTGAAAACGTAGATGATATCAACTCAAAGGTTGAAGAATATAAAGAGCAAATTAAAAATGGTGAAATTGAAGTTCCTGCTTCTGTAAGCGAACTTTAAGATTATAGAAGGAATAAGAAGGTTTAGCTTCTTATTCCTTTCTTACAAAAAAGAGAGACTTCCCTAGATTTTACAAAAATCTTAACTGAAGAATAGAAGAAATCTTCTGTTTTTCATTGAAGGTTTTTGTGGTGAGATCTTAATTTTTTTACCCTTTAAGGTCTGACTTCATACTTTTAAACGTAATAATCCTTGAATGATTGGATGAGGAGTGATAGATGTATGGAATATGTTATTGAAATGCTTAATATTCGGAAAGAGTTCCCTGGAATCGTTGCCAATAATAACATCACACTTCAAGTGGAAAAGGGTGAGATTCATGCATTATTGGGTGAAAATGGTGCAGGTAAGTCTACTCTAATGAACGTGTTATTTGGTTTGTATCAGCCTGAAAAAGGAGAGATTCGCGTTAAGGGGGAAAAGGTGAATATTACAAACCCTAATATTGCGAATGACCTTGGTATAGGAATGGTTCATCAGCACTTTATGCTTGTGGATACTTTCACTGTAACCGAAAACATTATTTTAGGTAGTGAACCTAAAAAAATGGGAACCGTTGATATTAAAAGTGCAGAAAAAGAGGTACAAGAGATTTCTGAACGATACGGGTTAAAAGTTGATCCTACGGCAAAAATTTCAGATATATCTGTTGGAATGCAGCAACGTGTGGAAATATTGAAAACATTGTATCGTGGTGCAGAGATCTTAATTTTTGATGAGCCAACCGCTGTATTAACACCTCAGGAAATTATTGAGCTAATTCAAATTATGAAAACGCTTATTAATGAAGGAAAATCCATTATCTTAATTACTCATAAATTAAAAGAGATTATGGAAGTGTGTGACCGAGTAACAGTGATCCGTAAAGGAGAAGGAATTGGTACGGTGAATGTTTCAGAAACAAATCCGAACGAGCTTGCTAGTTTAATGGTGGGACGTGAAGTTTCCTTCACAACGGAAAAAACAGCAGCTAGTCCAAAAGAACCCGTGTTAGAAATTAAAGAGTTAAATGTTTTAGATTCACGTGGCATTAAATCTGTAAAAGGACTTAATCTAGAGGTCCGTGCAGGTGAAATTGTCGGGATTGCTGGTGTAGACGGGAATGGACAAACTGAGTTAATTGAAGCCATTACGGGGCTAATGAAATCTGATTCTGGACAGATCATGATAAATGGAAAAGAAATTCAAAATCAAAAACCTCGACAAATCACTCGAGCAGGAGTAGGTCATATTCCTCAAGATCGTCATAAGCATGGACTTGTTCTTGATTTTCCTATAGGAGAAAACATGGTTCTTCAAACGTATAATCAAGAACCAAATTCGAAAGCTGGTATCTTAAACTATAAAATATTTATTCCTATGCAAAGAAAATCATTCAAGAATTTGATGTCAGAACACCTAGCGAATACACGCTAGCTCGTGCGCTTTCAGGTGGTAATCAGCAAAAAGCCATTATTGGGCGTGAGGTTGATAGAAACCCAGACCTTCTGATTGCTGCACAGCCTACAAGAGGATTAGATGTAGGGGCTATTGAATTCATTCATAGTCGACTAATTGAACAACGTGATCAAGGAAAAGCCGTTTTATTAGTGTCATTTGAATTAGATGAAATTATGAATGTTAGTGATCGAATTGCCGTTATCTATGAAGGTGAGATTGTTGCCGTCGTTAATCCAAAAGAAACAACAGAGCAAGAACTTGGGTTATTAATGGCTGGTCAATCGAAGAAAGCAGGTGAATCATCTCATGTCTAATCGTTTAACAAATAGCCTAATTCCTGTGATTGCAACCATTTTAGGTATTTTAGTAGGAACCATCATTATGTTAGTAACAGGCTATAACCCTATTATTGCTTTATCTGCTTTATGGAGTGGAGCTTTTGGAGAGTCTTATTATATTGGTGAAACGATTCGTCAAGTTACACCTTTGATTCTAGCTGGGTTGTCCGTGGCCTTTGCATTTAGAACTGGACTATTTAATATTGGTGTGGAAGGACAATTAATCGTTGGGTGGCTTGCTGCTGTTTGGGTAGGGATTGCTTTTGACTTTCCAGCAATTATCCACGTTCCATTAGCGGTTATTGCTGCAGCACTTGCGGGAGCTTTATGGGGGTTCATTCCTGGGTTATTAAAGGCTAAATTTAAAGTTCATGAAGTTATTGTTACGATCATGATGAACTATATTGCTCTTCATGTAACGAATCATATTATTAGAAATGTTTTATCAGAACAAAGTGATCGTACAGAATCCGTTGCTGAAACAGCGACATTACGTTCTGACTTCTTGTCTGGTATAACAGATTTCTCAAGGCTTCACTGGGGAATTGTTATTGCTCTTATTGCTGTATTTTTAATGTGGTTTATTTTAGAAAAAACAACAAAAGGATATGAATTACGTTCTGTAGGATTTAACCAACACGCATCACAATATGCTGGGATGAATGTGGATCGCAATATTATTCTATCCATGGTGATTTCTGGTGCATTCGCTGGATTAGCAGGAGCAATGGAAGGGCTAGGAACTTTTGGTTACGCTGCTATTAAAGGTGGATTTACTGGAACAGGATTTGATGGAATCGCCGTGGCCTTATTAGGTGCAGGAGGTCCAATTGGTATCATATTAGCTGCATTATTATTTGGTAGTTTAAAACAAGGGGCATTAAATATGCCACTTCAGTCTGGGGTGCCAAATGAATTAGTTGATATTATTATTGCATTAATTATTTTCTTTGTTGCTTCAAGTTATTTAATTAGAATCTTTATCGATCGTCTTAGCAAAAAGGGGGTGAAGTAAGTGGGGTTAGTTGATACATTATCCATTATTATTTCTGCTACATTAATTTGGGCAGCACCACTTATTTTCACAGCTATTGGGGGAGCTTTCTCTGAGCGTTCAGGTGTTGTAAACATCGGACTAGAAGGGTTAATGGTTACTGGAGCATTTACAGGAATTGTATTTAACCTTACGTTTGCTGGAAGCTTGGGTGACGCTACACCGTGGATTGCGTTACTTGTTGCCATGATAGTAGGGGCGCTATTCTCCCTTCTTCACGCATTAGCTTCTATAACATTTAGAGCTGACCAAGTCGTTTCTGGGGTTGCCATTAACATGCTAGCTTTAGGGTTATCATTATTTTTAGTGAAGATTATTTATGGAAAAGGTCAAACAGATATTATTCGTGAAGGTTTCGGGAAAGTAGATATTCCTTTATTGAAGGATATTCCAGTCATCGGAGATATTTTCTTCAATAATATCTATCTGCCATCTTACTTAGCTATCATTGTGGCAATATTGGTTTGGTTTGTTATGTTTAAAACTCCATTTGGTCTTCGTCTTCGCTCAGTAGGGGAACATCCAATGGCTGCTGATACTATGGGAATTAATGTGACAAAGATGCGTTATATTGGTGTTACATTATCTGGTGCGTTAGCAGGTATAGGAGGAGCTGTTTATGCTCAAGCCATTTCTTCAGATTTTTCTCACGCGACGATAAATGGTCAAGGCTTTATGGCATTAGCTGCTTTAGTCTTTGGTAAGTGGCATCCACTTGGAGCAATGGGTGCAGCATTATTCTTCGGATTTGCTCAAAGCTTGAGTATTATTGGTGGTTCTTTACCTCTTTTTGAAAACATACCGAATGTTTACTTATTGATTGCTCCGTATGTATTAACCATTTTCGCTTTAGCCGGATTCATTGGGAAAGCGGATGCGCCTAAAGCATTAGGAACTACTTATATTAAAGGAAATCGTTAAATGCAATAACCACCCTAATGACATTAGGGTGGTTGTTTTATATGTTTTCGAGCAATTTCTTCGCAATTCTCTTATAATCATCAGGATCAATACCAGGCGCAAACTCTTCAGGTAGATCATCAAGATCAGGAATAGGTGCTCCTTTTGGAGTTCCCTCAACTACACGTAAAGGCTTTCCATTTTCAGGATTTGTTCCCTTCCAAATTTGGTTAATATCTTTATAATCTGTATCACTCCATGTATATAAAATGTTATTCAACCCTTCTTCTTCATATTTTTTAGCAAAGTCAAAACGTGAATTACTTAAATCTGGTACAGGTATCAACTTTTGTACCTCAACACCTGTTACAATCTCAATGGCTTTTGCGTAGGCTAGGGCATGAGTTCCTCCTCTCACAAGTAAATATCCAATCATCTCTCTTGCTGTTACATGATCGGTCATTTCATATACTCTCATTTTATGAGTTCTGGCTCCTAGCTCTAGAAAGAAATTATGAAGTAAATCAAGTACTAGATTGCCGCTGTTAAATACATAATCTCCTGTCCATGCCTTCCCCATTGAGTCACCAGGAAGAGCTGTTTGGGCGGTCGCGATATAATGATAGGAATTTCGTTTTGACAGGGCATTTTGCAGAGGAGCAATATCTGGGTCACCAGGAAAAGTTGTTCCTTTTGTAAGAAGATTGATGGTTGTATTAACGAGCTCAACATGGCCAAATTCTTCTGCGGTAATACTTGAAACTAAATCGTAGAAAGGTTTTAATTTTTTCTTATTTCTAAAACCGAATGATTGATACATATAATTATTTAAAGTTGACATTTCTCCAAACCTACCACCAAGTAATTCCTGAACAGCTGCAGCAGCATTTGCATCACCGTGTTCAGGCACGGTTAGCTCGATTAACATTCGATCCATGCGCTTAAACATGTTGATCTCCTCCGTATGCTTATTCGGGTGAAACCCATACTACTTCAGTTGTTCGAATATAAAATGGTCGATTCGAAATCTCTACTACTAAATGATCTGGCATAACCGTTTTAAGTACACCTCTTAATGAACCTTGTGTGGTCTGAACGACAACCATTTCACCAATTATGGAAGTAAATGATTGATAAACATAGGCATCAATGATAGAAAATAAATTGACTTGCTCATTACTCAAAGCACTATCCCTCCCTTCACTGAACCTCCTTTAAATGTATATGTGGTATAAATTGAATTAAAGATTGTCTGCATTAAAGAAAGAAAAAGTTTGTGAAAGGCAAATTCTTGTATACATCTTACGAAAAAATGTATAGTAAGTATAAATACTTTGGAATTAACGAAGGAGGAAGAAGATGACTTTAACGAATGAAGTAATTCACAAGCAAAAAGGTTACCGCTTACATATCGTAAAAACTGAAAAGTATAAGACCAATACAATTGTTTGGAAAATGAAGGCACCTTTATCAGAAGACACTGTGACATTAAGAGGGTTACTACCTCATGTATTACAAAGTAGCTCGAATGCTTACCCAACAACAACAAAATTACGATCCTATCTTGATGAATTATATGGTGCTCATTTTTTTGTAGATGTAGGTAAAAAGGGAGAGCAGCACGTAATGAGCTTTAGTATTGAGTTAGCAAATGAGAAATTTTTAAAAGATCAAACGCCACTTTTAGAAAAAGCCATTGCGTTTTTAAAGGAAATTCTTCTTCAACCACTTTTAGAAGACGGTGCATTTCACAAAGAAACTGTTCAAAAAGAAAAAAGAAAATCAACTGCAACGGATCGAGTCTATTTATGATGACAAAATGAGATATGCAAACTCACGTATAACAGAAGAAATGTTTAAAGGTGAAGCTTTTTCTATGCAGCCTTATGGCATTAAAGGTAAGGTAGACGCCATTACTCCTAGAGACTTATTCGATTACTATGAAAAAGCCATCAATGAAGATGATTTAGATCTTTATATTGTTGGAGATGTAGAAGAAAGTGAAGTGATTGAATTAACCAATAGGTATATTCAATTACCTGAACGTACTGGAAACACGAGACCAAAAGGAGACGTAGCGTCCCGCTCAAATGTTAAAGAGGTAATTGATCGTCAGCCAATTAGTCAAGGGAAACTAAATATGGGATATAGAACGTTTATACAATTTGGTGATCAAGATTATTATGCTCTACAAGTATTCAATGGCATATTTGGTTGGTTTTTCTCATTCTAAGTTATTTGCTAATGTAAGGGAAAAGGCGAGTTTAGCGTATTATGCTGCAAGTCGTTTGGAAAGTCATAAAGGTGTGATGATGGTTATGTCAGGTATTGATTTTCCAAATTATAATCAAGCAGTAACGATCATAAATGAACAATTAGAAGCTATGAGACAGGGAGACTTTAGCGAGGAAGACATCCGGCAGACGAAGGCAGTAATTATAAATCAATTATTAGAAACGATTGATACTTCTCGAGGGTTAGTAGAAGTTCTTTATCATAATGTAGTTTCTGGTGTTGACATTGAGTTAACGACATGGATTGAAAAAATAGATGGAACAACGAAAGATGAAATTGTTCAAGCAGCCAAAAAAGTACAGTTAGATACCATCTACTTTTTAACAGAACAGGAGGGAGCTTAATGGAGAAAATTCAATTTGACCAACTTCAAGAGGAATTATACTATGAAAAGTTAGATAATGGGCTAGATGTCTATATTCTTCCTAAGAAGGGCTTCAATAAAACGTATGCCACATTTACAACAAAATACGGATCAATTGATAATCATTTTATTCCTCTTAATCAAAATGATTTTGTAAAAGTGCCTGATGGGATTGCTCATTTTCTTGAGCACAAAATGTTTGAAAGGAAGAAGGAGATGTGTTTCAGCATTTTAGTAAACAAGGCGCATCTGCAAACGCATTCACTTCTTTTACAAGAACCGCCTACTTATTCTCAAGTACCTCCAATGTTGATTCTAATTTAACAACACTGTTAAACTTTGTTCAAGAGCCGTATTTTACGGAAAAGACTGTTGAGAAAGAAAAAGGAATTATTGGTCAAGAGATTAGAATGTATGAGGATAATCCCGATTGGCGTTTATATTTCGGACTCATCCAAAATATGTTTCATCACCATCCTGTTAAGATTGATATCGCTGGAACTGTCGAAAGTATTGCAGACATCACGAAGGATATGCTATACGAATGCTACGAAACATTCTATCATCCGAGTAATATGCTGTTATTTGTGGTGGGTTCAGTAGAACCAAATGAAGTCATGAAGCTTGTAAAAGATAATCAAAAGAACAAACCATTTAAGAATCAATCTGAAATCAAGCGTAAATTTGACGAAGAACCTCCTTCTGTTGCTAGAGAAAAGCAGGTGCTAGAAATGAATGTGCAATCATCTAAATGCCTGGTTGGAATTAAAGAAAATCAACTAGGACAAAAAGGTGATGACATGTTAAAGAAAGAACTGATGACAAATGTTATGCTAGATATGATGTTTGGAAAAAGTTCTGATCATTACTTTGAACTTTATAATGAAGGGTTAATTGATGAATCGTTTTCATATGATTATACTCAGGAACAAGGCTTTGGTTTTGCTATGCTAGGTGGAGACACAAGGCATCCAGATAAGTTGGCAGAACGTCTTAAATCAATTCTGTTAAATGCTAGCGGTGGTGAAGATTTAACGAAAGAATCTCTTGAACGTACCAAAAAGAAAAAATAGGAGCTTTCCTAAGAGCAATTAATTCACCTGAGTACATCGCGAACCAATTTACTCGTTACGCATTTAATGAGATGGATTTATTTAAGGTAGTTCCTATTCTAGAAACCATAACAATTGATGATGTGAAAGAGAGAGCAGTGAACTTTGTATCCGAAGATCGGTTAACCGTTTGTCAGGTGATTCCAAAATCTTCATGAAAAATATGGACCTTCTAGACATCTAGAAGGTCTTTCTACGTAAGCTTTAGACATGCTCAATATTCTATCAAGAACAGGGAGTTAAAAATGAACGACCAAAAATTCGCATTAATTTTAGGGGCAAGTGGTGGAATCGGTAAGGCAACAGCATTAAGGCTAGGAAAGGAAGGCTGGTCTTTATATCTTCATTATCATCAAAATGAAGAAGCTGTTATAGAAATCATTAATGCATTAAAGGATGAACAAATAGAATGTATTCCACTACAATGTGATTTATTAGAAGAGGAGGCCATTGAAAAAATTGAACACTCGATTTTTTCAATAGATAGCCTCATCTATACATCTGGAACTTCTTCGTATGGACTTCTGCAGGATATCTCTCAAACAGAAATTAAAAATCAAATGAAATTACATCTAGAACAACCGATTTTATTAACTCAACGCTTACTTCCAAAACTCTTACAAACAAAGGGGAGTATCGTATATGTTAGTTCTATTTGGGGAGAAACAGGTGCTTCTTTTGAAACGGTTTATTCAGCTGCTAAAGGAGGACAAATCGCCTTTATGAAAGCATTAGCTAAAGAGGTTGGACCAAGTGGGGTTACCGTTAATTGTGTAGCACCAGGTGTAGTAAATACAACTATGATGGGCAGTTTTTCAGAGGATGAAAGACAAAGTATGGTGGAAGAGATTCCTTTAGGAAGATTTTGTCATCCGCATGAAGTAGCGGGATCTATTAGCTTTTTACTATCGAAGGATGCAAAGTATATTACTGGCCATGTACTTTCCATAAATGGTGGCTGGCACATGTAAATTACATGCATATTTTCATTTTTGTAATGCAAACTAACACTGTAATACAAAAAGGGAGGCATACAAACATGAGTGTATTAGATAACTGGTCAGATTGGAAGAATTTCTTAGGTGATCGTTTGCACCATGCCCAAAATGAAGGTATGGACGAAAAAGTAGTCAATGATTTAGCTTACGAGATAGGTGATTATTTAGCTAAGCAAGTTGAAGCTAAAAATGACCAAGAGAGAGTATTAGCAGACCTTTGGTCGGTTGCTTCTGAACAAGAACAACATGCTATCGCAAATATGATGGTTAAATTAGTTCAAAATAACGGAACTAAAGTAAAAAAAGAGAGGATATCCTCTCTTTTTTTGTTATAATAAATAATCAGATCATTTAAAAGTTAAGTTGTATTAATTCCTTTTTTTATTTATGTAAATCACATAAGTTATCTCACGTAAAACTTTCCTTATATGTTAAAATCATATATGATAAATATAATGACAAGTTTCTACAAAATTTCACTCCTTTTTGGGAGGTGTACGTATGGATAAAAAAGAATGGTATTTAGAATATGAAATTCAAGTAAATCGTCCAGGTTTGTTAGGTGATATCGCTTCATTACTTGGAATGCTCTCTATTAACATTGTGACCATTAACGGAGTAGATGAGGGGCGCCGAGGGATGCTATTACTAGCTGAAACGGATGCTCAAATAACAAGATTAGAATCTATCCTACACACAATGGATACCATTAATGTGACAAAGATTAGAGAACCTAAACTACGTGACCGTTTAGCAGTAAGGCATGGACGTTATATTCAACGAGATGCTGATGATAAAAAAACCTTTCGATTTGTTCGAGATGAATTAGGGTTATTAGTTGACTTTATGGCTGAATTATTTAAACAAGATGAACACAAACTAATAGGAATTAGAGGAATGCCTAGAGTAGGGAAGACAGAATCTATTGTAGCATCCAGTGTTTGTGCTAACAAAAAATGGCTTTTTGTTTCATCAACGCTCATTAAGCAGACCATCCGAAGTCAATTAATACAAGATGAGTACAATGCTAATAATATTTTTATCCTTGATGGTATCGTTTCAGCCAAGACATCAAATGAAAAGCACTGGCAGTTAGTTAGAGAAATTATGAGAATGAATTCGGTTAAAGTAATTGAGCATCCTGATATTTTTGTGCAAAACACGGAATATACGATGGAAGATTTTGATTACATTATAGAACTAAGAAATGATCCAAATGAAGAGATTACATATGAACTTATTCAACGAAATCAATTTTTTCAAGATCATGATTTTTGGTGGATTCGATTTTTAAATAGTGGAAGGTGTTACAGTTGACTGAACTAGGTTCTAGATTGAAAGAAGCTCGTGAAGCAAAAGGGCTATCTTTAGAAGACGTACAAGAAATAAACAAAAATTACAAAAAAGATATCTTCAAGGAATTGAAGAAGGTAATTATAGTGTGATGCCAGGTAAGTTTTACGTTCGTGCATTTATTAAGCAATATGCGGAGGCAGTAAATTTAAATTCTGATGAGCTGTTTTCTGAATATGCCAATGATGTACCTAAAACGGAACCAGACGATTATCAACAGCCACTTTCCCGAGTTAAAACAAATAGCCAAGTGTCTGAAAAAGGGTCAAAGTTAATGGAGTTCTTCCCCATGTTCCTTGTCATTTTCTTTGTTATCTTAGCAATTGTAGTTGCTTATTATTTTATTCAAAAGGCAATGAATACAACCAATTCGAGTGAAGTTCCAGATGAACCACAAGAACAAGTAATTATTGAAGAAACATCTGATCCAATAATTGAAGAGGATGAACCAGAAGAACAATCAGAACCGATTGAGACAGAAGAGACTCCTTCAAGTGAGCCAGAAGAAGATAGCCAACCACAATCGGTATTAGCTATAAAAGAAACTTCCGGCACCTCTACTACTTACACTCTATCAAATTCAGATGATTTTACGGTAGAACTAGAGGCGGCACCTGGCGGGGAATCATGGATTACGATGACCGATTCTAACGGAGAAAGAGTGTATTATAATTTCGTTAAAGATACACAAGTGGAGTCCTTTGATTTAAATGAGGCTACAAGCGTTACAATTAAAGTAGGAAGTGCACCGAATACGATCATTCGTGTTAATGGTCAAGAGCTTCAGTATGAGATTGATCCAAGTTCTAGTAATGGGATTACTCAAGAAATAATTATTGAAAAATTAGAACAAGAGAGCACTGAAGAATAATGAGGAGGTAGCGCCTGTCTTAGTTGATGTCATGGCATCAATATAGTTAGGCGCTACTATCTTTTACGCGGAGGATTATGATGAATATACCAAATCAAATTACGATTTCTAGAATAGTACTGATACCTATTTTTTTACTATTTATGTTGGTTCCTTTTGAATGGGGGGTAATCAACTTACTTGGCACATCGATTCCAATTGCCCATTTCATTGGCGCTATTATTTTTATCGTTGCTTCTACTACCGATTGGATAGACGGTTATTATGCTCGTAAGTTTAACTTAGTCACCAATCTAGGTAAATTTTTAGATCCGTTAGCAGACAAGCTACTTGTTTCTTCTGCGTTAATAGTTCTTGTTGACTTAGAACTTGCTGCCACATGGATCGTTATTACCATCATAGCTAGAGAATTTGCTGTAACTGGCTTGCGCTTAGTGCTTGCAGGCGGCGGAGAAGTAGTAGCAGCGAACAATCTTGGGAAAATTAAAACGTGGACTCAAATTGTGGCAATTTCTTCTTTACTTCTTTACAATATTATTTTTGAGCTGTGGAATATTCCCTTTGGAACGATATCGTTATACGTAGCATTATTCTTTACCGTTTGGTCTGGATGGGACTATTTTAATAAAAATAAAGAAGTATTTAAAAACTCGAAATAACTTTACGCAAGGGGCTTTTTGTATGAATGCTGAAATTATTGCCGTTGGATCCGAGCTCTTATTAGGTCAAATTTCCAATACGAATGGACAATTTCTATCTAGAGAGCTTGCTGAACTTGGAATATCTGTCTATTATCATACCGTCGTTGGTGATAATAAAAAAAGACTAGAAGCAGCGATTCAAATAGCTGAAAAGCGAGCAGATTTAATTATTTTCACGGGAGGTCTTGGTCCAACGGAAGATGATCTTACCAAGGAAGTGGTCGCTGATCATCTTTCTTTCCCTTTAGTTATTCACCAACCTTCATTAGATCATATCGAGAATTACTTTAAAAAAGTGAATCGTGTCATGACTGATAATAATAGAAAACAAGCGTTAGTGATTAGTGGTGCTCATGTATTCAAAAATGACAATGGTATGGCTCCAGGGATGATTAAGAGTAAAGATCGTATTCATTATCTACTTTTACCTGGTCCTCCTAGTGAAATGAAGCCTATGTTTACTAATAAAGCCAAGGAACTGCTAGTAAACTTAAAGGGTGAATTTAGTGTTTACATTCTAAAGTTTTACGATTTTTTGGGATTGGTGAAGCCCAATTAGAAACCGAGATTAAAGATTTATTAGACAAACAATTGAATCCTACTATTGCTCCTTTAGCTGAAAATGGCGAAGTTACCCTTCGATTAACGGCCATGGCCAACACTAAATCAGAAGCCAAAAATTTAATTGAAAACTTGAAAGAGATATTCATGAACGTGTTGGTCAATATCTTTATGGTTATGATGACTCTACTTTGTATTCACAGCTGGTTCACCAACTGTCATTACGAAATCAAACCGTAACATCTGCTGAGAGTTTGACAGGTGGACTATTTCAACGCGAGCTAACATCCATAAATGGAGCAAGCGCTGTATATAACGGAGGTTTGGTTACATATTCTAATGAAGTGAAAATGACCATTCTAGGCGTTTCGAAAGATATTTTACATGAGTTTGGTGCGGTTAGTGAACAGTGTGCTATCTCAATGGCAAAGAATGCAAAGCGGCTGTTTCATTCAGATTATAGTGTTAGCTTTACAGGAGTAGCGGGACCTACTCAGCTTGAAGGGAAAGAGGTGGGCACTGTTTGGGTTGGTGTGTCAACCCCAACTACTACCAAAGCTTATTTATTAAATCTTTCAGGAAGTCGTGAAGGAATACGAAATAGAAGTACTAAGTACGGAGCTTTCTATTTATTAAAAGAATTACAAAAAGGGTAACAGATAGAATCTGTGCCCTTTTTTACATCAAACCCGGTTAGATCAAGTGGTTGATATATAGTAATTTCTAACTTAGTAATAGGAGTAGGAGGCAGGAATACGTTGAGGAAATTAAGTGCAATGGATGCTGCAAGACAATTTGTAATAAAGTATCACCCTCATTGTGAAGGAGCTTTGCTTGCAGGAAGTGTTGTTAGAGGGCAAGCAACAGAGACTTCCGATTTAGATATCGTTGTATTTGATGGAAATCTATCATCCTCATATAGGAAATCATTTATAGAATTTGGCTGGAACATTGAATTATTTGCCCATAATTTGACTTCTTACGCACACTTCTTTAAGCAAGATTGCGAGTCTGGTAGACCGAGTATGCCATGGATGGTAAACGAAGGTATCCCTATAAGAGACAATGGAGTATTGAATACTATTAATCGAGAAGCAAAGGATTGGCTACAAACAGGACCAGAACGATGGAGTGAGAAAACAATTAAGGAAAAGCAATATTTTATTACAGATTGTTTAGAGGATTTAATTGGTTGTGAAGATAGAGAGGAAGGGTTATTTATAGTAGGGAAACTTGCTGAGTTAGTCAGTGAATTTATGTTAAGAACAAATGGCAAATGGACTGGCACTTCAAAATGGGCTTTCCGACCATTAGTTCAGTATGATGTGGTCTTAGCAAAAGAGTTTACTATCGCTTTGGACTACTACTATAAAACCAATAACAAGTCTAAGATTATAACATTTGTTGATAAAGTTCTGCTTCCGTATGGTGGAAGGTTTTTCGAAGGCTTTTCCATAGGCATGGATTAAAAGTTAAAAGTAGACTACATTGGAATATTTTTTTGCTTATCAAATAGCTCTAAATTCTTGTAAATTTATTAATTATTGTTTATCAAAAATTTCTTTTTAGTGGAAAAATGATACAAACAAAAAAACGAATGGATGTTCGATTTTTTGCTTGTATATCTTGTTAAAAACATTTATAGTATAGATAGGAATTAATGAACAATGTTTTTTTCTTTTTAGAAGAAACTGAATTATAGATTGATAGATTGAAGGAGGAATCCCTTTTGAGTAATGATCGTCAAGCAGCCTTAGATATGGCTCTTAAACAAATCGAGAAACAATTTGGTAAAGGTTCCATTATGAAATTAGGTGAACAACAAGATCGAAAAATCTCTACAATTTCAAGTGGTTCCGTTACACTGGACACAGCTCTTGGAGTAGGTGGATACCCTAGAGGACGTATTGTTGAAATTTATGGACCCGAAAGTTCAGGTAAAACAACTGTTGCACTTCATGCAATTGCTGAAGTTCAAGCACAAGGTGGCCAAGCGGCATTTATTGATGCGGAGCATGCTTTAGATCCTGTATATGCTCAGAAATTAGGAGTTAATATTGATGAGCTTTTACTTTCTCAACCTGATACAGGTGAGCAAGCTTTGGAAATTGCGGAAGCATTAGTGCGTAGTGGCGCAGTAGACATTTTAGTTATTGACTCTGTTGCTGCACTTGTTCCTAAAGCTGAAATCGAAGGAGAAATGGGAGACTCTCACGTTGGTCTTCAAGCTCGATTAATGTCCCAAGCTCTTCGTAAACTTTCTGGTGCTATAAATAAATCAAAAACGATTGCTATTTTTATTAACCAGATTCGTGAAAAAGTTGGAGTTATGTTTGGTAACCCAGAAACAACTCCTGGTGGAAGGGCGTTAAAGTTCTATTCTTCCGTACGTTTAGAAGTTCGTCGTGCTGAAACGTTAAAACAAGGAAATGATATGGTTGGTAATAAAACGAAAATTAAGGTTGTTAAAAACAAGGTTGCACCTCCATTCCGTGTAGCAGAAGTAGATATTATGTACGGGGAAGGAATTTCTAAAGAAGGTGAAATTATTGACCTTGGTTCCGATTTAGATATCGTTCAAAAAAGTGGTTCATGGTACTCTTATAATGAAGAGAGACTTGGTCAGGGTAGAGAAAATGCGAAACAATTCTTAAAAGAGAACCCAGACATTCGTCAAGAAATTCTATTGAAAATTCGTGAACACTACGGATTAGATGATGTTCAAGTTGAAGAATCAGACGAACAATTTGATTTATTAGGAGAATAAGTAGATAGAAGTGCGATCTTAGCAGATAGTTGTTGAATTTGCTAGGATCGCTTTTTTATATGTTCGCATGACCCTAAGATGAACCATAAAAATGGAAAAGACTTATAATTTTCAGTTAAAAAAGATTCTATTTTAAGTAAGTATAATCGCTCATTTTATCGAGAATACCAAATATACCCTTGCAAGCACTTGACAATGGGTATTGACAGACTTAAAATTGTAATGAACAATTTCTTAATTTTTCAATGAATATTTTGAGAAGCCTAGTGCTGTATGTTACAGAAAATGTACAAGCCGACATGTTAAAGACATGAAAATAAGATAGCAAGAGGAGGTGAAATGATGGATACCTTATTACTAGTCATCATCTCCATTTTGCTTATCCTACCAGTCGGTGTAGTTGTTGGCTATTTTTATCGAAAATCGATTGCTGAAGCGAAAATTAACGGTGCTGAGAATGCTGCAGAGCAAATCCTTGAAAAAGGTAAGCGTGAGGCAGAAGCTCTAAAAAAGGAAGCGTTATTAGAAGCGAAAGATGAAATTCACACTCTTCGAATCGAAACGGAAAATGAACTTCGTGAAAGAAGAGCAGAATTACTTAAACAAGAGAATCGATTAATGCAAAAAGAAGAGAATCTAGACCGTAAAGATGAAAGCCTAGAAAAACGTGAGGCTTCATTAGAACGAAAAGAAGATTCTTTACATGCAAAACAACAACATATTGAAGAGATGGAAAGCAAAGTGGACGAGATGATTTCCGCACAACAAACTGAGCTAGAAAGAATCTCGGGGCTCACTCGTGACGAAGCAAGAAACATCATTTTAGATCGTGTTGAAAATGAGCTTTCCCATGACATTGCCATTATGGTTAAAGACCACGAAAATCGTGCTAAAGAAGAATCTGATAAGAAAGCAAAAGAGATCTTATCATTAGCGATTCAACGATGTGCAGCAGATCATGTGGCAGAAACGACGGTATCTGTCGTTACATTACCAAATGATGAAATGAAAGGCCGTATCATCGGTCGAGAAGGTCGAAATATTCGTACTTTAGAAACGTTAACAGGTATTGATTTAATTATTGATGATACTCCTGAAGCAGTTATTCTTTCTGGATTTGATCCAATTAGAAGAGAAACTGCTCGATTAGCACTTGAAAAACTTGTTCAAGATGGACGTATTCACCCAGCTCGTATTGAGGAAATGGTGGAGAAATCTCGCAGAGAAGTTGACGAGTATATTCGAGAAGTTGGAGAGCAAACAACATTTGAAGTCGGTGTTCATGGTCTACATCCAGATTTAATCAAAATTCTAGGTCGATTAAAATACCGTACAAGCTATGGCCAAAATGTGTTAAAGCATTCTATGGAAGTGGCTTTCCTTTCAGGATTATTAGCAGCTGAATTAGGTGAAGACGAAATGCTTGCTAGACGTGCTGGATTACTGCACGATATAGGTAAAGCAATCGATCATGAAGTAGAAGGAAGCCATGTTGAAATTGGTGTTGAATTAGCTCAGAAGTATAAAGAACATCCTGTAGTAGTCAATGCGATTGCATCCCATCATGGTGATGCTGAGCCAACTTCTGTTATTTCTGTTTTAGTGGCAGCTGCTGATGCACTATCTGCTGCTAGACCTGGTGCAAGAAGTGAGACACTAGAGAATTATATTCGAAGACTTGAAAAGCTAGAAGAGATTTCTGAATCCTATGAAGGAGTAGAGAAATCGTTTGCTATTCAAGCTGGTCGTGAGGTTCGTATAATGGTCCGTCCTGATGCTATTGATGACTTAGAGGCACATAGATTAGCCCGTGATATTCGAAAACGAATTGAAGAAGAGTTAGATTATCCAGGACACATTAAAGTAACAGTTATTCGTGAAACACGTGCGGTTGAATATGCAAAATAAAAAAAAGCTGCTAGAGAGTACTCTAGCAGCTTTTTTAACTATAAGGAAACAACTAACGAACTGAAACAATTTTGCAACTAAAGCGATAGATTTGAGAGGATTGATGTTATGCGAATTCTTTTTATAGGAGATGTGGTAGGTTCACCTGGTCGTGATATGGTTAAAGAGAATCTGCCTTTATTAAAAGACAAATATAAGCCCCAATTTGTCATCATAAACGGTGAAAATGCAGCTTCTGGTAGAGGGATTACTGAGAAAATTTATAGGGAATTTCTTGAATGGGGAGCGAATATTGTTACATTGGGCAATCACGCTTGGGATAATCGAGATATTTTTGAGTTTATTGATCAGGCCAAAAACTTAGTTCGTCCTGCAAACTTTCCTGACGCACCCGGGCAAGGGATTGTGTATCAAAAATATAATGCTGAAGAAATTGCGGTGATCAATCTTCAAGGGAGAACATTTATGCCACCTCTTGATTGCCCTTTTAAAAAGGCAGATGAATTAATTGAAGAGGCTAGAAAAAGAACATCGATTATATTTGTGGATTTTCACGCTGAGGCAACTAGTGAAAAACAAGCGATGGGCTGGTATTTAGACGGACGAGTAACAGCCGTTGTAGGTACACATACACATGTACAAACAGCCGATTCTAGAATTCTACCTGAAGGGACTGCCTATTTAACAGATGTCGGTATGACGGGTCCTTATGATGGAATCTTAGGAATGGATAAGGGTCCAATTATGGGGAAATTCTTAAATTCATTACCTGCACGATTTGAAGTACCCAAAACAGATAAAAAAGTATTGAGTGGAGTTATTGTGGATGTGGACGTAAAGTCTGGGAAAGCAAAAAAGGTAGAAAGAATACTTATAAACGAGGATCACCCATTTCTATATTAGATTGAATAATATAAAGAGGCTACTCAAAAAGGTCGATTTAATCACTTTTTTAAGTTAGCCTCTTTTTACATAACTTTTTGAATCATTTCCTCATCATATTCTCTTTCATTTCCTGCAATCCTTGTACAAGCTGGAATACTCAAGCCTTTCGCTGAATATAGTAGCAGTGGATACTGTTATCCCACACATGTTCATGGAGCATGAACAATCGGTACGGGAAATGACAAGGAGGAAATGAAATGGAGATATTAAAAGTTTCAGCAAAATCTAACCCTAATTCTGTAGCAGGTGCACTGGCCGGTGTTCTCCGTGAAAGAGGAGCTGCAGAAATTCAAGCAATTGGTGCAGGCGCATTAAATCAAGCTGTCAAAGCAGTAGCCATTGCTAGAGGGTTTGTAGCACCAAGCGGTGTTGATTTAATATGCATACCTGCCTTTACTGATATTATGATTGATCAAGAAGAACGAACAGCGATTAAGTTAATTGTAGAACCACGTTAAATGAGAAAAAAGCTGATAGGAGATTCTCCTATCAGCTTTTTACTAATGACGTTACGAAAGGGAGTTTCGGATGATTTTTGATGCACATTGCGATGTTTTATATAAATGTATCTGAATCCCAGATTACAGTTTTATCAAGATTCCTCGCTGCACATCACTTATGAGCAGCTAGTATCCACTGGTGGGAAGATTCAACTGTTTGCCATTTATCTGCCTTCTCATTTAAAGCCGGGGGAACGGTTTTCTGCTGCACTTAGAATGGTGGATGATTTCTATGAAAAAATTATCCAACCTAATGAAAAGTTAAAATTAATCATTTCAAAGCATGATGTTACTTCTTTAAGAGAGGGAGAAATTGGGGCGATCTTAACACTTGAAGGCTGTGAAGCCATTGAAGAGGATATAATGAAACTTTCAACTCTCTTAAGACTTGGTGTTCGCTCTGTCGGATTAACCTGGAACTTTGCGAATGCTGTGGCTGACGGGGCAATGGAGCCAAGGGGGGCAGGTTTGACAACGTTTGGGTACGAGGTTGTAGAGATGTTAAATGAGTGGAATGCTTGGATAGATGTTTCTCACCTTTCAGAAAAAGCGTTTTGGGATGTGATGAAAGTAGCCCGCTTTCCAATTGCTTCTCATTCAAACTCGTATACCCTATGTCCACATCCAAGAAATCTAAAAGACAATCAAATAGATTGCTTGAAAGAAAAAGGAGGAAAAATAGGTATTACATTTGTCCCCCACTTTTTAAAAGAGAATGGTCCTGCCGTGATTGATGATGTTCTCTCTCATGTAGATTATATGCTGCAACGAACAGGAGAGCATGTGGTTGGGTTTGGGTCCGATTTTGATGGAATTGAAGAGACTGTAGTGGGTCTACATACCTATCGAAACTATCAACAATTAATTGATCGTTTATATAAAGAATATCGTCCGCAGGTAGTAAAGAATATCTTATTTTTAAATTTTGCCTCCGCTATTCATTTTTAAAAAATCATTGACAAAAATATGAAAATTTGTGAAGATAACGATGGAACGTTCCAAATTAAATTTAAAATTAAATTAGATTTACCACTAGGGGAGCTTTTAAAAAGCTGAGATTAAAGTAAGGACTTTAAGACTCTTAGAACCTGATCTGGTTAACACCAGCGGAGGGAAGTGGACTGATACATATTCTTTCGTATGTCTTCTATCCACTTTCATGTATGTGAAAGTGGATTTTTTATTGTGTATCGTTCATTTCTATCGGTTCATTCGAGTATTTCAAAAAAATAGAAATAGGAGGAAGAATCTATGAAATTTACTGAACAATTGCGTCAAAAAGCCAATTATTACTGGGAAGAAAGCTTTCAACATCCATTTGTCCAAGGAATTGTAAAGGGTGATTTAGAGCTAGAAAAATTTAGATTCTATATTATACAAGATACCTATTACTTACGTCATTTTGCTAGAATCCAAGCAATAGCAGCCAGCAAAGCAACAGATTTGAATATGACAGCAAGACTAGCATTCCATGCGAGTGCGACAGGGGAAGCGGAAACAAGCTTACACGAAAGTTATTATAATGATTTATTTATTACAAAAATGGACATTGATAAAGAGTCCCCGGCTCCAACCGCTTATGCTTATACGTCACATATGTACAGGGTAGCTTTAAACGGAACGGTAGGTGAAATGATTGCTGTTCTACTACCATGTTATTGGCTATACGGAGAGATTGGTGAACGATTTAAAGACGAAAAACCAGAAGTTGAAGTATTTGCTAAATGGATTGATACGTATAGTAGTTCTTGGTTTCAAGAACTAGTGGAAGAGCAAATTCATCGTTTAGATGAGTTGGCAGCTCTTGCATCGGTTGAGGAGAAAGAACGAATGACAGAGCACTTTCTCATTAGTTCACAGTACGAATTAGCCTTCTGGGAAATGGCTTTCACGTCAGAAGAGTGGCCTATGAATCAAATGAGAAGAGGTGTTCGAGCATGAAAAAACTAACGTTAACAGATATATTGGTGACAGTTACCATAGCATTTGGGTTTGGAGTAATTTATAAGTTATGGGGTCCATTATATTATAGTGTAAAACCACTTGGGATCCATTTGGATCAACTTATTTATGGCATGTGGTTCATTGCAGCAATCGTTGCCTTCGCCATTGTAAAAAAAGCTGGAGTTGCCTTTTTGGCTGAACTTGCCGCTTCCTCAGGAGAGCTGATTATGGGATCGGAATTTGGCCTTGAAGTATTATTATACGGAGCACTTCAAGGGGTTGGTGCTGAACTTGCTTTTGCTTTATTTAAATATGAAAGTGAATCAGTGATGGTCATGGCACTGGCTGGCTTATTCTCTGGTGTAGCTTCTCTTCTATTAGATTTTTTCAAAGGGTATATAGGAGAACTAGAGCTATGGAATTTACTGTTATTTATAGGCTTACGTTTAATGGGTTCTATCGTTTTAGCTGGTATTCTCGGATATGCCATAGCTAGAGGAATTGAATCAACAGGTGTTACTGCAAGCTTACATGGTGGTACAAAAGAGGATTACGATGCGCTCGAAAGATAATATAGGAATAACGGTTGAAAACCTTCGACTGAAATATCCAGGAACTAGTAGGAAACAATTTGACAAATTATCATTTCGTATAGAGCCTGGAGAAAAGATCTTAATCGTAGGTCCATCGGGGTGTGGTAAGTCCACACTCCTTCAATTATTAAGCAGTATTATACCAAGAAGCTACTCTGTCCCTTTTAAAGCTGACGAATTGGTGCTTCCAACCAGTACGGGAGTGGTATTCCAAGACCCTGACTCGCAGTTTTGCATGAATTTAGTTTGTGAAGAGGTTGCATTTTCATTAGAGAACAATAGAGTTCCTGCAGATGAGATGGACCGAATCATTCTAGAACTATTAAGGACTGTAGGGCTGAGAAACTTTAAAGAACAACCAATAAGAACATTATCAGGCGGCCAAAAACAAAGATTAGCGATTGCTTGCCTACTAGCTTCTTCTCCGTTTTACGTTTTTTAGATGAACCTACTGCCATGGTAGACGAAAAGGGAACAAAGGATATCTGGGAATCGGTTCAAAAGGTGTGGGATCAGCAAACCGTTATTATCGTTGAACATAAAATTCATCTTGTGCTTCCGTTTATTGATCGAATCCTCCTTTTAGATGATAAGGGTCAACTGGTTGTATTTGACAAAAAAGAAAAAGTTCTAAGGGACTATAAAGAAGATTTAGTACGATTTGGTATATGGTATGAGGATTCCTGGAAGCATTACATAGATCCTTTGTATCCGTTACATTTTGAATCCACTACTAAGATGATAGAGTCGGAGAGTTATCAAGTATTCCGAAATAAGAAGCCTATCCTTACCATAAAAGATATGACGATTTTTCACCAAGAATGGATAGGGATTATTGGTGAAAATGGAGCAGGTAAAAGTACGCTGTTAGAGGCTATAATGGGGTTGCTCCCTACATAGGGAGAACTGTTACTAGAAAATAAAGTTTATAAGCGTTTAGATCGAGCAGTGATGATGACGTTAGTATTTCAAAACCCTGAAATGCAGTTCCTACAACCAACCGTTAAAAAAGAGATAGAATATACGTTATCGTTACTTGGATGGGAGGAAAACGCAAAGAAATATCGTGTAGAAGAACTGCTTCAGCAATTCTCACTTGACCATGTCAAAGATATGCACTCCTACCAATTGTCCTTAGGGACAAAAAAAAGGGTTAGTATCGCTTCATGCATTGCCCATAGACCATCTATTGTTTTAGCAGATGAGCCGACGTTTTGTCAAGATGCACTCAATACGAGAGAAATTCTCCTAGCTCTTCAGGAACTTCAAAAAAACGGCACAACGATAATTATGGTTTGTCATGATCAATCTTTACTTGAGCGAGTCGCGACAAGAATTTATAAAATGGATCAAAGTACTATTTCGGAGAATAAGAGTAACCGTGAAGACTGCAACAAAAGGGTGATACTATAAATGGAAACGACTAGGGAAACATGGGTTCATAGAGTGAATCCTATTAGTAAGCTAGGTATAAGCGTCTTATTATTTGTCTGCCTATTATTTCTCCATAATCCATCCATTCTGTTTTATATACTGATCTTGCTGCTATTAAATATTTTACTATTATCAGGTCAATCTATTTTTCGTTTTTTCCTTTTTCTATTACCATTTCTCTTTATTTTTGTTTCAACTAGCTCGAGTATGATTCTATTTGGACAGGGAGAAAATATATGGTGGCAATTTGGATTGATCAAGATTTCAGAAGAAAGCTTTTATCTAGGTATTCACATTGGCCTTCGAGCTCTTTCATTTGCATTAATAGGATTTTTCTTTTATCCTGACTACTAAGCCGACAAGGTTATTTTATAGCTTAATGCAAAGTGCACGGTTACCCTATAAAGTCGGATATAGTTTACTAAGCGGCGTTCGGTTAATACCTCAGCTATTTAATCAATTTCAGCAAATGAGAAAGGCAATAATCGTTAGAAGTGGTGGGTCAAGAGTGTCCGCCGTCGAACAAATGAAACTCATCATGATCCCAATTCTTGCAGGTAATATTCGGAACGCCCATAGACTAGCTGCTGCAATGGAAGCAAAAGGGTTTACAGAAGATAAGAGAACCTTTTATTACTCGGACGATTATTCAAAGAGGGATGTTTATTATCTCATTTACGCCATATTTTGTTTCGTAATTGTGTCGATTTTGTCAACATATTATCCTATTTTCCCGATAGACAATGTTATGAGGCTATAACGAAGAGGTACACATATTGAGAAAAAGGTAGAAACCCGTTATACTAAAGTAATGCAAATCCTTGCATTACTTTTTTTATACATGAATGTAATGATTTTGAGTAAATACGTTAAGGTGTAATGAAAGGTTTCGACCTTTAGATAAGAAAGGGGATTTCAATGAACGAGGAACAACGTCTAGAAGGTCAACAGTCTGTTGTCACAAAAGACAATAAGCAGGAAAAAGATTATAGTAAATACTTCCAATCTGTTTATATGCCTCCAAGTTTAAAGGACGCGAAAAAGCGTGGGAAAGAAGAAGTAAAGTATCATAACGACTTTTCGATCTCAGAAGAATTTAGAGGCTTAGGTGAAGGAAAGAAATTTTATATTCGTACTTATGGTTGCCAAATGAATGAACATGATACAGAGGTAATGGCTGGAATTTTTTCTGCGTTAGGATACGTTGCAACAGACACGAAAGAAGCAGCAGATGTTATCCTTTTAAACACGTGTGCTATTCGTGAAAATGCTGAGGATAAAGTATTTGGTGAATTAGGACATTTAAAACATTTAAAAAGAGAAAAGCCAGACCTATTAATCGGTGTTTGTGGATGTATGTCACAAGAAGAATCTGTTGTGAACAAAATTCTAAAATCACATCAGCATGTTGATATGATTTTTGGAACTCACAATATTCACCGCCTTCCAAATATCTTGAAAGATGCTTACATGGCGAAGGCAATGGTAGTAGAAGTATGGTCAAAAGAAGGGGACGTAGTAGAAAACCTTCCGAAGGTACGTCGTGGTAATATTAAAGCCTGGGTAAACATTATGTACGGCTGTGATAAATTCTGTACGTATTGTATTGTTCCTTATACACGTGGTAAAGAACGTAGCCGACGTCCAGAAGAAATCATTCAAGAAGTACGTCATTTAGCGGCACAAGGTTATCAGGAAGTGACTCTTTTAGGTCAAAACGTAAATGCATATGGTAAAGACTTAGAGGATATGAAGTATGGTCTTGGCGATTTGATGGATGAATTACGAAAAATTGATATCCCTCGTATTCGTTTTACAACAAGTCACCCTCGCGATTTTGATGATCACTTAATTGAAGTATTATCGAAAAAAGGGAATCTTGTTGAACATATTCATCTTCCAGTTCAATCCGGTTCAACAGATGTTTTAAAAATTATGGCCCGTAAATATACACGTGAACAATTCTTAGAGCTTGTTCGTAAAATTAAAGCAGCGATTCCAGATGTTGCTTTAACTACAGATATCATTGTTGGTTATCCAAATGAAACACGTGAACAATTTGAAGAAACGATTTCACTATTCAAAGAGGTTGGATTTGAAGGGGCCTATACCTTTATATATTCTCCTCGTGAAGGAACTCCAGCTGCTAAAATGAATGATAACGTACCGATGGAAGAAAAGAAACGACGACTTCAAGAATTGAACGCGTTAGTAAATGAGTATTCCGCAAATGCCTTAAAGCAATATGAAGGTAAAGTTTTAGAAGTACTTGTTGACGGTGAAAGTAAAAAAGAATCCTGATATTCTAGCAGGATATACACGCAAAAATAAATTGGTCAACTTTAAAGGACCAAAAGAGATTATTGGTAAACGTGTGCTTGTGAAAGTTACAGAAGTGAAAACTTGGCACTTAAACGGCGAATTCGTTGAAGAAGTAGCTACAATAGGGGTGAATTAAATGGCAAAGTATACAAAAGAAGATATTATTGTCCGTGCAAAAGAATTAGCAAAGATGATCTCAGAAACAGAAGAAGTAGATTTCTTTAAACGTGCAGAAGCTCAAATTAATGAAAAACAAAAAAATCCGCCAAAAGATTACTAGCTTAAAAACTCTTCAAAAACAAGCGGTTAACTTCCATCACTATGGTAAAGAAGAGGCCTTAAAGCAGACGGAAGAGCGAATTGAAAAAATCGAAGCAGAAATCGATGAATTACCAATCGTTCAAGAATTCAAGCAGTCTCAAGATGATGTGAATGATCTTCTTCAATTAGTTGCCAATACTATTTCCAATACTGTGACGGATGAAATTATTATCTCAACAGGTGGAGATTTGTTAAAAGGTGAAACAGGTTCTAAAATAGCATCCACTACACCAGGTAGCTGCTCATAATAAAAGAACGAACAGAATGATATTCTGTTCGTTTTTTTTTATTAAAGCTTTGTTTAAGGGTATTGTTCAATTTATTATTTTCCAGCAGTTGAATGCAGCAAAATAGCGAAGACTCCACTAATGCCTAATGAAAAGCTCAACCATTTTTGGGAACCTGGCGACGTTATAAAACAGAGATTTTTATAAAAATTTTTGATAATAATAAACATCATGCCATTGATTAAATTTATACCCAACCTCTTTAATGACGCCAGCTTCTTTAAATCCTATTTTTTTTATGAAGGTGAACACTTCCTTTATTTCCTCCTGTGATTCCACTTATAACCGTATGAAATGCTCTTATTTTCCCTTCGCGTAGAATTTCAACAATTAATTTATTTCCTATCCCTTTTCCTCTATACGCGTTTGAAATATATATACTTAGCTCAACGGTTAATCGATACGCAGGCTTTATATTATAGGGACTTAGAGAAGCGTATCCTACAACCTTGCCTTGGTCCTCATATACAATGAGTGGATACTTTTCACCATAACTAGAAAACCATGCTTTACGTTCTTCCACACTTTTTTCTTTTGTATCAAAAGTTGCATTTAATGTTCGGATGGCTTCATTATAAATTTCAACTAAATCTGGTAAATCTTTCTCTTCGGCATATCGAATCATTTTCATACTCCTAACTATTTTTATCTATTTTAAATCCTTTTTGTTTTTTAAAAGAGGAAAGATTGAAAGCTTGTCGAATGGGTAAACGGAGATTAACTTACTTAAGGAGTGATGAAGGTGAGAAGACAAATTATTGCCATGGGTGGTGGCGGATTTTCAATGGAGCCAGACAACCTATTACTAGATCAATATATTCTGGATCAATCAGAAAAAGATTCACCTAACGTTTGCTTTTTAGCCACTGCAAGCGGGGATTCGGATGGATATATTGAAAGGTTCTATAATTCCTTTCAAACGTTAAACTGTGAGCCCACTCATCTTTCATTATTTAATCCTCATGTTAGAGATATTGAAGGCTTCATATTAGAGCAAGATATCATTTACGTTGGCGGTGGGAACACTAAAAACCTATTAGCCCTTTGGCGTGAATGGGGGATAGACACGTATTTAAGAACAGCATGGGAGAACGGTACCATTCTCGCTGGCTTAAGCGCAGGTGCTATCTGTTGGTTTGAGCAAGGAGTAACTGATTCATATGGTGACGGTTTGGAGTGTTTAACTAGTTTAGGATTTTTAACTGGTAGCTGTTGTCCACACTTTGATGGTGAAAAGGAAAGAAGACCTAGCTTTATAGACTTTATTCAATCTGGTTTTATGCAAGCGGGTTATGGGATTGATGATGGAGTAGCTCTCCATTTTATTAATGAAGAACTAGGAAATTGTGTTAGTTCTAGGGAAAATGCCGGGCCTATTATGTTTCACAAAAAGAAGGTCAAGTAACGGAGGACAAGCTTGAGGTGAATTACTTAGGTGAAAGGTAAGAAAGAGGGTGCGTTACCTCTCTGTCTCCAGAAGATACCGGTAGACTAATTTCAATCATTTTAAGTGAGGATGCCAGTTGGATAACAAAATAAATTATTCACTCGGATGGAAAATTTAGAGGTTAATAAATTGTTAAAATGCTTACAATGTAAGCATTTTTTTACATAAAAGCATTTGAAAAGGAGTGAATAATGTGAAGTATTTTATCGCCATTGTTCCCCCATCACAACTGATGAAGCAAATCATACAATTTCAAGGGAAGTGGGAGAATAATAGAATTCAACATGTGGCAGAGCCTCATATTACGGTGAAGGCTCAGAGTGGTTTAACAGAAGATTTAAACTGGTTAGAGTCCATTCGAAACGAATTGATAGATGTGGAAGGTTTTGATCTGACACTTAAGGAGCCTAGATTTTTCTCGAATGCTGTTCTGTATATTCATTCGGACTCTGAGGAAATAGATTACCTGCATAAAAGATTAATGAATGCAGTGTCGCCTGCTACTGAAGAAAGGTTAATGTACATGGAAGATGATCGTTTTATTCAACACCTAACCATTGGACAAACAAGATGGGGGCTAACTGAAAAAGAATTAAGAGAAATGAGAGAACAGATTGAAGGAGAAATTCCAATGAATATAACGTTCCGAGTAAACTACCTGAGGGTTTACCATGAAGTTGAAGAAAATGTTTATTGTAAGTATCTTGATCTACCGCTTGGAAGAGGACAGGAGTTAACTCAATTATCAAAGGAAAAAATTTGAAACTATTTCATCTGTCAGCCGTAACTAAATAGTGAGGTGATGGGTATGGGAACTTTCATTAGTTTACTCGTTTTAGTTTTCATTAGTATCCTTTTTATTGGACTAGGGTTGTCGGGGTCTAAAAGCCGAAAGAGACATTCATCTAACGTTTAATCTTATGATCATTCGAACCAAGCAGAGAGTTTTTTTGGTGGATTTGATGGAAGCGGAGGAGACGGAGGCGGCAGTGGAGAGTAGAAAACGGTCTCCTTTTTGTAGTAGTTTATTGTCATTAGAATTTCATTTAAAGAAGTCTAAAGATGTTTAAGAAGCGCTTTTTAAGAAAAGACAACCGATACTCATAGTAGTAGCATTTAGCTGTGTAAAAAGTGAGTAAGGGGTTTAGGAGTGAGTGAACCTTTATGAAAAAGAGTATCGTCGTTTTGGATTTAATATGTTACTTAGTCCTCCCACTTCTTCTATGGAATGAATTACGTGATGTTATGGGTGATTATTATGCGATGCTTTGTTCTTCTGTTCCAGGGATTCTCTATACCATATATCGATTTTATGAATTAAAGCGTGTCAATGTGTTTGGAATCTACATGTTATCCACCTTAATCATCGGAACGTTAATCGATGTATTAGCTGGAAATGAGATTCAGCTCTTATGGAATAATGTTTATTATGCAGCGGCTATGAGCCTATTTTTCTTAGGAACTATCATCTTTCGAAAACCAGTTACTTTATATTTTGGTTTAGATTTTGCAGAGCTCCAAGGGTATGATAGGGCATTCAGCAAACGTTTGTTCTATCAGCGGGAGTTGTTACTTATCTTTCAACTAATTACTCTTATTTTCGCATTAAGAAGCGGTGTATTAGCGGGAGTAAAAGCATGGCTAATCATTGAGTACGGAGTAGACGCTTTCGATAAAGGAATATGGTTACGTCAACTGTTTAGTTGGATGATGACGGGATTTACTATCGTTGGCTTCTTGCATATAGGTAAAATCATACAAAATCGACCGGATATCATAAAAAGAGTGGAAGATGAGCTAAAAGAAGTGAAATAGGCCAAGGGCTAGTCGCTTTTTTGAAAGCAGTATGATACTGGGTAAGAAAGGTACTACTATGAACACTTCGAGTTCAGAAATCTGCATGGAACTAAAATCAGAAGGTCTAAGCTATGAGTGATTCCATTGATGCAACAGCTAAGATGAGACGGAGAAGAAAAAGGTACCGATTAGATGACAAGGAATACCAAGAAAGCATGCTACATAATTCAAGCAATAGGCCGTTATTTCCTTTTTGGGTTCTTCATGTAGAGAAAACAGGGAACGTAATACATGTGAATTTGATGGTCCTAATTTTAAATCGGCCATTCCATTTTACTTTGGAGATAAGAAGTTTACACTAGGTCTGTATACTGGAAACGAAGGGTTTCTGTTTATAGCCATTTTACCAAGGGGAGAAACGTGAAACATGAACATTCAATTACGAAATGGCCAAAAGTCAGCAATCGTTCCATATACCCCTTCCCATTTTAAAGAAATTCATAGTTTGAATGAAAAAGAAGAATGGAGCAATCTAGTAGCTAAACATATTAATACCCGTGAGGCTTGGGACCACTCGACAATCGCTTACGTAGTAATCAATGAAAAGCGAGAACTGATTGGATATGTGAGAGGTCTGACAGATACAAAAATTACACTATATATCTGTGAAATTTTAATCGATAAACGCTATCGTGGACTAGGTGTCGGTAAAATTTTAATAGACTATGTTCATTCTCTTTATCCTGAAACAAGGATGGAAATGTTAGCTAGTAGTGAATCTCGTACGTACTATGAACAAAAATCCTGGTTTGTGCTTCGATTTTGACTTAATGTTATAAAATCCGCCGTTTCATTCACAAGTTCTTCGGAAAGTTCCTCCTCCTTTTTATAGACTGTAAATACTTTTTGATGGGTTGTCATAAACTCCCCAATTTTATGATGAAATTCAATAAATATTCCCTGCTCTAGAGCAAGTTTACGTAGATTTGTTACATCTACTCGAGATAAATAATGTGACCCTTTACAGTAGAATGAGAGGTTCCTTTTAACACATATATATCAAAATATATACTAATCAAGGCAATAAATAATCCTAACAAGCTATATAGCCCTGGTATTAACCAAAGACTATTTTTTACAGTAAAATATAGCTGCTTCATCAGTTTCATATCCTTTTTAAATAATAGGCATATGATTCTCAAATCGATACCTCTGTATTCACAAACCATTTAAAATTTAACAGCCCAGCAATTTTAAGCGCTAAAATTCCCCGATATCCAGGGCTTAGACGTTTTCTACATGCTTGAGAAAGGATTATAAGGATATACGAGAGAATGTTACCGCTTTCACTCACTATCTCGCACTTATAGTCATAACATTCCGTGAAACGGTTGAAATAAAACTTGAGGATGTTACGATCAATACTGTTAAAAAACGAACGAGAGCAAAAGGGAGTGGGGATGTGTTTACTCAAACAATAGCCTTCTTAGGGGCAGGATCTATGGCAGAGGCCATGATTGCAGGGATTGTACAGTCAAATGAAATTCCATTAGACCAAATCATTGTAACCAATCGTAGTAACCAAGAGAGATTAGAAGAATTAAATGCGAATTATGGTATTAAAGCACTACCATTAAAGGATGTAAATTTTAATGAAATCGATGTAGTGATATTAGCGATGAAACCTAAAGATGTTCAAAAGGCTGTAGATTCACTTGAGCTATCAAACAACCAGCTTGTACTATCTGTATTGGCAGGTGTAACGACTTCATTTCTTGAAGACGCATTTTCAAATGATCATCCGATCATCCGTGTGATGCCAAACACTTCAAGTATGATGCAGGAATCTGCAACAGCGATATCGACGGGACAGTTTGTATCCGTGGAACAGGTTCGATTGGCCAAAGCTTTGCTACAATGCATGGGTGAAGTTTTTCTCATTGATGAAGATAAAATGGATATATTCACTGGTATTGCAGGTAGTGGTCCTGCTTACTACTATTATTTGATGGAACATATTGAAAAAGTAGGGGCGAAAGAAGGATTATCTAGAGAACTAGCACGTGAGATAGGTGCTCAAACCATTTTAGGGGCTGCAAAGATGATTCTAGAGCAAGAAGAAACACCTGCTGAGCTAAGGGAAAACGTTACTTCACCAAACGGTACAACACAAGCTGGTTTAGATGCTCTTCGTGAAAATGGTGGAGGAGAGGCCATCTATAAAGCTGTCGAGAGTGCTTCAAAGAGATCAAAAGAAATAAGTGAACAATTACAGCAACAATTAGTGATGAGCTAATGTAACTAAAAAAAGATAGAATAGAGTAGAGAAAAACAGGAGTGATAAGATGTCAAGCGGTGCCCAGAACTATAGGGTTGTTATTAAAATTGGCAGTAGTTCTTTAACGAGCGTCCACGGTGAAATTAGCCGGAAAAAGTTAGAGAGATTAGTAGATGAAATCGTTCAATTAAAAGACGACGGTCATGAAGTACTTCTAGTGTCTTCAGGTGCCGTAGCTGCAGGATACCGAAAATTAGGATGTCTTACACGTCCAGATTCCTTACCAGAAAAACAGGCAGCAGCAAGTATCGGTCAAGGATTATTGATTGAGTCCTATTCCGATTTATTTTTTATCTCATGGATACGTAGCTTCCCAAATATTAATAACGCGAAGTGATTTTTTAGATGAACACCGATACAACAATGCCAGGAATACAATAAACGTTTTATTAGAGCGAGGGATTATTCCCATAGTGAATGAAAATGACACCATTACCATTGACCGTTTAAACTTTGGTGATAATGATACCCTTTCTGCTAAAGTTGCAGGGTTAGTAGATGCCGATAAGCTAATCATTTTATCAGATATTGAAGGGCTATATAACAGTGACCCTCGTAAAAATAAGAATGCAACGTTAGTTGAACGAGTGACAGAAATTACACAAGAAATTGAAGCGGCAGCTGGAGATCCTGGTAGTGCTGTGGGAACAGGCGGAATGAAATCAAAAATTAAATGCCTTTAAAATTGCCATGGCTTCAGGAATTCACTCTTTTTTAGGCAAGGCTGGTACACCTAATATCATTTATGATGCTGTTTATCATAAGGCTGTGGGAACATATTTTGAATACAGCTCAAACATGATTAGCTTAAATCAAAAAGAAAAAATGGTTAGCCTTTAATTCTGGTCCTGAAGGTGAAGTTGTGGTATATAAATCTGGAAAAGATGTAATGGTAGAAGAAATGAAGGATATTACTCAAACACAAATCTTACAAGTTAAAGGTCAGTTTAGCAAAGGAGTTGTCGTTCGAATCCGTGATGAACAGGGCTTTGAAATAGGTCTTGGCATTATTAATTATTCTTCTGAGGAACTAGGAATAATGAAAGAACACGAATCTGAAAATGAACTTTCCGTCATTAACAAGGACGATTTTGTTTGTCATTTAGATATTGAAATACCGGTAGGTGTATAAATTTAGGAGGGATTGGATGACCGTAACAACTGTTACGAATATTGAAAACCAAGCAATTGAAGCAAAAAGTGCGGTAAAGAAAATGGCAATGTTAACCACTAAAGAAAAGAATGAAGCACTATACCAATTAGCAGATTCCTTAGAAACCCATTATAAACAAATCCTTGAAGCGAATAACCGAGACTTAGACAGTGGTGTTGAGAAAGGGTTTGATCCTGCACTAATGGATCGACTCACTCTTACAAAGGATCGCGTGGTTGAATTTGCTAACGGACTAAGAGAAGTTGCAACTCTTACAGACCCGACAGGGCATACCATTTCTGATTGGACATTAGATAATGGTCTCCATGTGAAAAAGGTAACGGTTCCCCTAGGAGTCATTGGAATGATTTATGAAGCACGTCCAAACGTTACGGTAGATGCTACGGGACTAGCTTTAAAATCAGGGAATAGTATTGTTCTTAAGGGTGGTTCAAACGCCATTCATTCTAATCGAGCAATTGTTGGGGTCATTCACCAAGCTCTAGAGCAAACAGCGGTTCCAAGAGAAGCCGTTCAATTTATTGATAGTACGGACCGTGAGGCAACTAAAGCTCTATTTACGATGAACGACTATATTGATGTACTAATTCCCCGTGGAGGAGGCTCTCTCATCCAGGCTGTTGTTCAGAATGCAACAGTGCCAGTTCTTGAAACAGGTGTAGGAAATTGCCATCTTTATATAGACCAATCTGCTGACGTTCAAAAAGCGTTATCCATATTCATTAACGCAAAAACAGATCGCCCTGCTGTCTGTAATGCTGCAGAAACCATTCTTGTGCATAGAGAGTGGCTACGTCAACATAAAGAAGAACTAATTTCTGCCCTTCAATCACATACTATTAACGTACATGGTGATCCAGATGTAGTTAAAATCATTCCAGGCTCATCACTTGCTGGTGTTTCTGAATGGGAGAATG
Source organism: Bacillus coahuilensis m4-4 (assembly GCF_000171615.1). Classification (GTDB taxonomy): domain Bacteria; phylum Bacillota; class Bacilli; order Bacillales; family Bacillaceae_K; genus Bacillus_T; species Bacillus_T coahuilensis. The sequence goes on from NZ_ABFU01000030.3 coordinate 46,289, forward strand.
AGTTTTTAAGCCTAGATATCGCAATGAAGATCGTGTCTTCAACAGAAGAAGCTATCAGCCATATTGACCAATACGGAACCAAACATTCTGAAGCTATTATTACAGAAGATGCTGAACAGGCAAACGTATTTTTCACCTTAGTAGATGCAGCAGCACTGTATCATAATGCATCCACGAGATTTACAGATGGAGGAGCATTAGGTCTTGGGGCAGAAATAGGGATTTCTACTCAAAAACTACATGCACGCGGTCCGATGGGTCTCCCTGCTTTAACTACGATTAAATTTTTAATGAGTGGAAATGGTCAAATTCGATAATCATATCATTTCTAAATACCTTCTAGTGAACTGTTTTAAGTGAGCTAGAAGGTTTTTTTGTGGCGACCGTTTAAAGAAGTTCAATTCCTAAAATTCTTTTTAATAATGGTTCAGTTCTTTCTATTTGTAGCATATGAATATAGAGATGTTGGGCGAGAAAGAACTTGTATAAATCCCTATTTATTCGTAGCAATTTACCTCTCTCTCAAACAAATCGGGACTTTTACCTAAAATAGTTGGAACAAACGTCTAGATGGATGCATAGGATAAGAATGAGAACGAATGAGGAGGTTAGGCTCGTATGGCAGATTTTAGAGAAATTATTACGAAAGCGGTCGTTGCAAAGGGACGCAAATTTACACAATCCCATCACACAATTTGTCCACCGCATCACCCATCGAGCATTTTAGGTTGCTGGATTATCAATCATGAATATGAAGCTCGTAAAGTTGGGAAAAAGGTTGAAATTTACGGATCGTATGATATTAATGTTTGGTATTCCCATAACGATAATAGTAAAACATCCGTTGTAACTGAAACTGTTGAATACACTGATGTTATCCGGTTAAAGTATCGTGACCCGGATTGTCTAGATGACAGAGAAGTAATCGCAACAGTCGTTCAGCAACCAAACTGTGTGGAAGCTGTTATTTCACCAAATGGGAACAAAATCATTGTGCAGGTAGAAAGAGAATTTGTTGTAGAAGTCATTGGTGAAACGAAAGTGTGTGTTCATGTAGATCCACACGGTTGTGAAGATGATTGGGATTTTGACGATGATGACTTTGATGATGACGAATTAGACGAATTAGATCCAGATTTTTTGTTAGACGTAGAAGAAGACGAATAAAGGGCTAGGGAGAGAAATCTTCCTGGTTTTTTTGTGTCCTTTCTTCATGGAACCAAAAAAGCACTACACACAGGATGGTATAATTGGAGTATTCTATAGGATAGAAGGGGATAACATGATTGAAGGGATTGACCACATTCAAATTACTGCACCAAAAGGCTGTGAAGAAGAAGCAAGGGCGTTTTATGGAGGAATACTTAAAATGGTCGAAATTCCTAAGCCTTCACATTTACAGCTTCGAGGGGGATGCTGGTTTCAGTGTGGTAATCAAGAGGTCCATATAGGAGTTGAGGAACCATTTAAGCCTACTAGAAAAGGACACCCAGGATTTATTGTTAAAAGTATAGAGGAAGTGAAGGCTCACTTTGATCAAAAGAACGTATCATTCTTAGAGGATGAGCCTATAGAAGGCAGGGAACGGATATTTGTACTGGACCCTTTTGGAAATCGATTAGAATTTCTGTCCTTTACAGAGGAGTAGGAAAAATAAACCGCTTAGAAAAATTCTAAGCGGTCTACTGTGCTTTCATTTTAATTGAAGGTAATTTCCATTTCGGTTTCTCATTTTGCGCAGTAGTCTTAGCTGAGTCAGGCAAAATTGCTCGTTTAGCAAAAAAATTAATACTTTCTTCGATTAGACCTAAAAAAATAAATGGAGTTATGATTAGGAGTAATATCTTCCACATAAATGTTCACCTCTACTTATGCAAGGTATTCCCTCAAGTTTACAATCGTAAACTTATAAGTTAAAAAGTTCCAATTATAGTATATAACGAACTGGAAATAAAAACTAGTTATTTAGGAACTTGAATCAAAGCGCAGAGGTTGCATTCAACATGATCTAAACCTAACTTTCCTTCAATTTACCCCCATGTCTTCAAGTTGTAGTGATATAAGCTGTTCTTCAGATAAAGCAGCGTTATGTAAGCTTACTTTTCCTCCAGTAGAAAAATCACTTGGCATATATCCATTTAAGGGTAAAGATGGCTGAAATATCCCAAGGATTTCATAGGTTTCAGCTATTAATTTACTACATGTATAATCTTTATTTTTAGACTGAATATGAAAGAGCCTTCCTTCAATTACTTCTTCAATCATGGTCCATTCTGTTGGATTAGGGATTCCATGAAACTTCATTCATATAGGATTGTAATTTTTCGCTATTGATCGTGCCAGTATGAAGTGTTAAGTGTCTAATAGCGTATTGGGGCGGGATGTAAGGTTCCAAATCATTCCCGTACGTTTTTAATCGATCGATCAGTTTCACTATTTTGGGTCCAGTTTTATGATCATGCACGAATTCATCTTCTAAGTTCGTAAGTGCGGTGGATTCAAACAAGTATACTTCACCGTGAGGATCAGGACGGTAGACCATTCCAACGTGTGACCACTTGCTTCCTTCTAGTTTTTCGACAAGCTTACTCATTGCATATTGTCCGCTAAACAATATTAAATCTCCAGTCCTAGCAACCTTATAAACTTCATCAAAATGGATTGTTTTCATTAATTTCCCTCCAACTACTGTGAAAATGATGGTTCTTCTACTATAATTATACTATTCATTAAAGATATAGGAGCCATTTTATGAAATTAATAAGGAATATCATCCTATTTTTCGTAATATTCTTTAGTCTTTTTCCATTTAACTTACAAGCAAGCACCCAAACTGTTGAAATCACGTCAAAAACAACTAAGTTAGATTTAGTAAATAACTTACAGTTCTATGTTGATCGTGACAGTGTGATAAAAAATGATTCAAGTATATTAAAATATGAAAATCAGTTTAAGGATTTTATTCATACAGATGCTGCAGGCGATGTGTCGAATGCGACATATTGGTTAAAGACGACTCTTAAGAATGGTGAACCTACACCAATCCAATTTTATATAGAAATTCAAAAACCTCATTTGAGTTATATAAGTGTATTTAGTAAGGAAAGAGATCAGTTAGTATTACTAGATGAAACAGGGTATGCTTATCCTTTTTCAGATAGAAAAATAGCGCATCGTCATTTTGTATTTCCACTTACATTAGCTGGAAATGAACAAAAAGATGTGTATTTTAAAATCTCTACGGATTCTTTTTTTCAAGCACCTGTGATACTGTGGGAACCTGAAACCTTCTTAGAACAGCAATATAAAAATCAAATGGTTTTTGGAATATATTACGGTGTTATGATTGCTATGATTATATATAATAGTTTCCTATATATTTCTTTACGGCAAAAAACCTACTTGTACTATATTTTATTCTTAACTGGGTTTACTGTTTTACAAGCTATTTGGGATGGGTTTGCTTCTCAATGGTTATGGAGTGAACTTCCTTGGATCGCGTTACGATCTAATTCGCTAGCCATTATATTCACTTCCTTATTTTCCTTACTATTTGCTAAACACTTTCTTCAATTGGATACACTGTCACCTAAACTTTCTAAAGTGATAGATCATTTTGTTGTTATTAGTTCAATAGTATTCATAATCCCATTTCTATTAAACATATCCCTCTCCACCATGCTAAGTACACTTGTCTCAGCTGTGTTTCTTGTATTAAATATAGCCATTTTAATTAGTGTTCGTACTCGTTCACGTGCGGCTAAATTTTATTTAAGTGCTTGGGGATTATTATTTACTGGCATTGCTTTAAATTTATTAGCGGCATTTAAGCTACTCCCTTTAACGTTTATTACATTATATGGTCCCAAGATTGGAGGATTAGTTGAAGTATTCGTTTTATCACTAGCCCTAGCTGATCAAATCAATATGGTAAAAGAAGAAAAGAGGAGAGAAGAAAGAAAGTATTTTATTCAAACTCTACTACAAAAATCATTCAATCAGATGTCTACGTATACAGATATCAATTTAACCATAGATAGTGCACTCGATTCCTTGATGGAAGTGACACACTTTGAAAACGGCGTGTTCGTTAAACAAGTATCGGATAAAAAATGGACGATCATAAGTAACAAAGCAGAACATTCTATCTCGTTTGATCCTCTAAAACTGTACAAGTTTATGGACAAACCATACCCATTAAAGCAGGCTCCAAATGAAATGGAGTTCAACCAAGTGGTCCTTGGATTATTAATCATTCCTATTCAACTTAAAAGCTTAACAGGAATGTTTATGGTGTTTACGGAAAAAGAAGATAAATTAAATGATCAGGAAGCAACAGTCCTAGCAGAATCATTTCAACATCTTTTTGTTAGTAAAATGGATCAAATAGAAAGCTACGAATCTCTTAAAAGATCTGCTATGTTTGATCATTTAACTAATCTCTATAACCGTAAATTCTTCTTTGAAAAAGCAGAAGAGATATACAGAGTTTCCAATCAACTCGATTTACCACTTTCATTGCTATTAATTGATATGGACTATTTTAAAAAGATTAATGATACTTTTGGACATATGAAAGGTGACGAAGTGTTAATGTATGTGTCATCTAAATTAAATGAAGCATTTAGGGATAAAGGGATTATTGGAAGGTATGGAGGAGAAGAATTCATTGCCATCCTTCAAAATGCCGATGAAATAGAGTCCTATACATTTGCAGAAAATTTACGGATGACCATTCTAGATCATCCATTCCAATTACCTGAAGGAATTACGATACCATTGTCCCTTAGTATCGGAATCTCAACAGGTATTAAGAGTACAAAGACAATTTCACAATTAGTTCAAGAAGCAGATGAATCCTTGTATTATGCAAAAAATAATGGGAGAAACCGAGTCATCCACAAAGGTATGAATTAGTAAAATTACTCTCTTGTCGTAAAGTTTGTTGCTAATGAACCATATGTTCGTTCATTTCCATCAACTCCACGCGGAAAGCGAAGTCATTTTGCTGGAATCGGGCAGCGCTGTTTAACAGACCCATTAGAGTAAATCTTTTTTGTAAGCTATACATGTCATACTACACCATTATATTTACAGATATAAAAAAACTAGAAACAAGATAATGTATAATAGATAAAAACAGCTTTGCAAGGATAGAAAGTAGGATTAGAAAGTCATGGAAGAATATATCAAGCAAAAAAGAAATTGATATGCTAAAGCTTTTGGAAACTTTAGTAAATATTGATAGTGGTTCAAATTATAAACAAGGCGTAGATGCAGTAGGGCATATCATCACTAAATTGTTTAGTGAAATAGGATTTAATATGCAAAAAATTGAGAATAAAGAGTATGGAAATCACTATGTACTAACGCACCATCGATGTGATCAGCCTGAAATTATTATACTCGCTCATTTAGATACAGTGTTCCCTATGGGAACAGCTCTTGATCGCCCCTTTTCTATTATAGATGGCCGTGCATATGGTCCAGGTGTAGCGGATATGAAGGGTAGTTTGGTTACATTGTACTTTGCAATGAAAGCCTTACAGCGAAACCATGGAAATGAACTAAGTAATGTGAAAATTATATTAAATAGCGATGAAGAAATAGGTTCACCTACATCAAGAGAGTTAATAGAAAAAGAATCGAAAAATGCTCGTTATTCATTAGTAATGGAACCAGCAAGAAAAGATGGAAGTATTGTCAGTTCACGAAGAGGAAAAGGTAATTATACGTTAACCATTGAAGGCAAAGCAGCTCATTCTGGAATTGAACCTGAAAAAGGTAGAAGTGCTATTGAGGAACTTGCTCATAAGATTATACAATTCTATCAGTTGTCTGACCCAGAACATGGAATTAGTGTGAATGTAGGTGTAATAGAAGGAGGTACTTCTCCAAATACGATTCCTGATCACGCAGAGGCTACAATTGACATTCGAGTAAAAGACGCTTCTCAAGCGGAAGAATTGGAAGAAAAAATGGAAGAGATTGTGTCTTCCACCGAAGTAAAAGGAACATCCATCGTATTTGAGGGTGAAATGAATCGACCTCCTATGGAGAAAACAAAGAAGACTCAAAGTTTAATACGAGTGATTCAAGAAATAGGAGATAAAATTGGGGTGGAAATTGTTGATACAGCTACTGGAGGGGGATCTGATGCTTCTTTCACTGCTGCATTAGGCATAGCAACAGTAGATGGATTAGGTCCTATTGGTGGAAATGCTCATAGTGATAAGGAATATATCGAAATCGATTCATTGGTAGAGCGAACTCACTTATTAGCTATGATTATTAAACAATTAACCCTAAAAAAAGTAAAAGAGTAGACTAAAAAATAGTATTTGTGAAAAGCTCATTAAAGGGCTTTTTTATTTTTTGAGCTTTTGTAAATAATTTTGTCCTATTTTTCTGCAACGTTTTAGAACTAAAACGCTTCAAAAGAAAGCAGCTATTTTAGGGAATACGGGAGGCGTTCTTCAACCCAGCCTATTTCTTAGAGGTTGTCTTTTCCATATTGTTTATGCTACTGTCCAAGTTCTTAAACTATGCTATAATTAAATCTTAGAGAAACTGTACGAAAAAGGTGACAGAATATGGCAAATTATACGCCCATGATCCAACAATATCTACAAGTAAAGGCAGATTATCAGGATGCCTTTTTATTTTTCCGTTTAGGAGATTTTTATGAAATGTTCTTTGATGATGCAATAAAAGCATCACAAGAATTAGAGATTACGCTCACAAGTCGGAATGGTGGAGATGAAGACCGAATTCCAATGTGCGGGGTTCCCTATCATTCAGCTCCTAACTATATAGAACAACTTGTGCAAAAAGGGTTTAAAGTCGCGATTTGTGAACAAACAGAAGATCCAAAACTGGCTAAAGGTGTAGTGAAAAGAGAGGTTGTCCAGTTAATCACCCCTGGGACAGTGATGGAAGGAAAAAGTTTAGTAGAAAAAGAGAATAATTATATTACCAGCCTTTCAGAGTTTTCTGATGGAACGTTTGCTCTTGCCTATGCAGATTTGTCTACAGGAGAGAGCAAAGCGACGATTGTGAATAGCTTTGATGAGGCACTTAGTGAGATTAATACAATTGGAACGAAAGAAATCATATGTGATCCTGATTTGAACGAGCACTTACAACAAACACTAAAAGAACGATTCTCTGTAACGATTTCGTTCGAAAAGCGTACGGAAAGGTTAGAGAGTATTGAAGGTTTCTTTAACCAGTTAAAAAGTGAAAAAGCTGTTCAAACAGCAGGAAGACTTTTAAATTATTTGTCTATCACCCAAAAAAGAAGCTTAGACCATCTCCAACCTGTCGAATGGTATAATGTGATGAACTATTTAAAGATGGATCATTATTCCAAACGAAATTTAGAATTAACTGAAACTATACGTAGTAAAGGTAAAAAAGGTTCTCTACTCTGGCTTCTTGATGAAACCATGACCGCCATGGGAGGCAGAAGGTTAAAACAGTGGATCGATCGACCTTTAATTAATCTATCGGATATAGAAAACAGACAAAAAGTTGTCCAACTATTACTGGAACGATTTTTCGAAAGAGAAGAAATAAGAGAAAAACTAAAAGAAGTATATGATCTAGAACGATTAGCTGGTCGTGTAGCATTTGGTAACGTTGGTCCTAGAGACCTTGTTCAACTGAAAAGATCTCTTACTCAAATACCCTATTTACAACATATCCTTTTATCTATAGACAATAACCTATCACATGATCTAGCAAATCAGTTAGATCCTTGTGAGGATTTAACAGATTTGTTAGATCAATCCATTGTGGAGGACCCACCCCTTTCATTAAAGGAAGGTAACATTATTTGTGATGGCTATAACGAAGAACTAGACCAATATCGTCATGCCAGTCGCAATGGGAAAACATGGATAGCGGAGCTTCAGGCTAGTGAACGTGAGCGAACGGGGATTAAATCACTAAAGATTGGTTATAATCGTGTTTTTGGATATTATATCGAAGTGACTAAGGCAAATGTTCATTTGCTTGAGGAAGGAAGATATGACCGTAAACAAACGCTATCAAATGCTGAACGATTTATAACACCGGAACTAAAAGAGAAAGAAAGCTTAATACTAGAAGCAGAAGAAAAAAGTGTTGAATTAGAATATAGGTTATTTCAATTGATAAGAGAACAAGTGAAAGAGTTTATTCCTAGACTACAAAAACTAGCAAAGCTTGTTAGTGAAGTAGATGTGCTGCAAGGTTTCGCAACGATATCTGAAAAAAGGCAGTATGTGAAACCCCAATTCAATCAAGAGCGTCACCTTGTTATTGAAGATGGTAGACACCCTGTTGTAGAAAAAGTAATGAATGCACAGGAATATGTGCCAAATAGCTGTCACATGAACGGGGAGAGCGAGTTACTTCTCATCACAGGTCCAAACATGAGTGGTAAGTCTACTTATATGAGACAAGTCGCGCTAACGAGTATTTTGGCTCAGATTGGATGCTATGTTCCAGCAACATCCGCTAATCTTCCAATCTTTGATCAAATCTTCACTAGAATTGGAGCTGCCGATGATTTAATTTCTGGTCAGAGTACGTTTATGGTAGAAATGTTAGAAGCTAGAAATGCCATAACATATGCGACTGAAAATAGTCTTATTTTATTTGATGAAATTGGTAGAGGGACGAGCACGTACGATGGCATGGCATTAGCTCAAGCTATTATTGAGTACATTCATGAAAATATTGGATGTAAGACACTATTTAGTACTCACTATCATGAGCTAACCGTTTTAGAAGAAAAGCTCTCCATGCTTCAAAATGTTCATGTAAGTGCGATGGAGCATAATGGTAAGGTTGTATTTCTGCATAAAATTAAGGAAGGCCCAGCCGATAAGAGTTATGGAATTCATGTTGCTGAACTGGCTAATCTACCAGAATCGTTAATTAAGCGGGCTAAAGAATTGCTAGAGAATTTAGAGCATCAGAGTGAAGCAACAAATACAACTACTAAAAATAATAGTCAACCGTTAAAGGTTAATGACTCATTAACTCAATTGTCATTATTCGGAACGGACATTGAAAAGGAAAAACCAGTTATTAAACGCTCTAAAAAGGAAGAGTCCTTACTACTAGAAATTCAAGAGCTGAATTTACTAGAAATGACTCCACTTGAAGCAATGAATACATTGTATCAGCTTCAGAAAAAGTTCCGTTAGGAGGTTAAGATTCATGGGGAAAATTGTCCTGCTAGATGATTCACTTTCAAATAAGATAGCAGCAGGAGAAGTAGTGGAACGACCAGCATCGGTAGTGAAAGAATTAGTGGAAATAGTATCGATGCAAAAGCGACTAGAATAGAAGTTTTCTTAGAAGAAGCGGGCCTTTCAAAATTAGAATTGTCGATAACGGCGATGGAATAGAAGAAGATGATGTCAAAAAAGGCATTTCATCGACATGCGACTAGCAAAATTAAAGATGAGAATGACTTGTTTCGTATTCGAACCTTAGGTTTTAGAGGGGAAGCCATTCCATCAATCGCTTCAGTTAGTATAGTAGAAATGAGTTCATCTACAGGGGACGGACCAGGTACGTACATTAAATTAGAAGGCGGAAAAATTGTAGAAGAAGAAAAAGGCCCAAGTAGGAAAGGGACAGATATAACGGTCTCGAACTTGTTCTTTAATACGCCTGCTCGTTTAAAATATGTGAAAACGATCCATACGGAATTAGGAAATATAACTGATACAATCAACCGTTTAGCGCTTTCACATCCTTCAATTGCGTTTATTTTGAGACACAACGAAAGAACCCTATTACAAACAGCAGGTAATGGAGATGTAAGACAGGTACTTGCAAGCATTTACGGTATGAATATTGCGAAAAAAATGCTCCCTGTTTCTGTTGATAGCCTAGATTATTCAGTCCGGGGGCATATCGCTCTACCAGAAGTAACAAGGGCGTCTCGTAATTATATTTCCACCATGATTAATGGGCGTTTTATTAAAAATTATGGGTTAGTTAAAGCAATTCAGGAAGGGTATCATACATTGTTACCGATCGGTCGTTTTCCGATTGTCCTTTTAACCATTGAAATGGATCCTATTTTGGTAGATGTGAATGTGCATCCCTCAAAAATGGAAGTTCGACTTAGTAAGGAACAAGAGCTCTATGAAGTTATCACTACTATGATTAAAGATACATTTAAGAATCAGCAATTGATTCCTTCTGCATACAATGCCCCTAAGCTTGAAAAGGAAAAAAGTGAGCAAGGTGAGTTTGAACTAGATCCTTTTACGAAGGAAATAGAATCCTCTGATCTGCCATTTATTAATACTAATCAACATCTTGAAAATACGTATATTAAAAATGAAGTAGACTCGTCTTATTTATCTAATCCGCAACGAAATCATGTGATAAAAGAAGAAGGTAACAGGCATGTTAGTCAGTGGGAAACAACAAAAGAAACAAAGGATTCTCACGATACAACGAATCATACATTAGTTGAACAGGTGGTTACCAATCAGCAAGCAGTTGTAAAAGAGAAGAGAGAGGCTAATCCTGAATCAAGAGTCCCGGTCATGTATCCTATAGGTCAAATGCATGGCACATACATTCTTGCTCAAAATGAGAATGGATTGTATTTAATAGACCAGCATGCGGCTCAAGAACGAATCAAATATGAGTTCTTTCGTGAAAAAGTAGGCGTCGTGGATAGAGAGCTACAAGAGCTTCTGGTTCCTTTTACGTTTGAATTTTCTACGGATGAAACCATGAAAATTGAAGAACATCTTGAAGAGCTAAAAAAGGTTGGTGTCTTTTTAGAACCCTTTGGTCAGAATTCATTTATCAGTTCTTCTCATCCTCAATGGCTTCCTAGAGGAGAAGAAAAAGAAGTGATGGAAGAAATGATCGAACAACTTCTTTCAATGAAACGAGTAGATGTAAAAAAACTTAGAGAAGAAGCAGCGATTATGATGAGTTGTAAAGGGTCTATTAAGGCTAATCATCATCTACGTCAGGACGAAATCCAAAGCTTATTAGATGAATTAAGACAGTCCGAAGATCCATTTACCTGTCCTCATGGCAGGCCCATCATCGTCCATTTAACCACATATGAGCTAGAAAAAATGTTTAAGAGAGTTATGTAAAGGTATCTCTATTTCTTCTGAAAAACAGTCGATAAAGGCTGTTTTTTTATTTTATACATGACCATTAATGGTATAGTTAAGTGGGAGTTATCATACATACAGATTATAGGATAAGGAGTACGGTTCGAAATGGATCTGTTCATTGTGCTCTTACAGTATTTAGGAGTATTTGCACTATTATCGATACCTATCATTTCTATGGTTGTAGGATTACATCGACGTGATAAAGAACAAGAGGCTCATATTCCAAGGTCTCGCATGGTGGAATTCTCTGTGGTTGGGATGTATGGTGGTCTACTATTACAAACGTATCTATTTCAACAGCTGTTTCATCCACGTATAATTATAGTAAGGCGTGCCTTGTTTTTGTTGTCCTTTATATTCCTTGTATTTTCATTATGGAAGTTTAGTAAACGAAGGAGCTTATTAACTCTTATTATTGGAGTCATAGGAATTTATCTTTGGTTAAATATTCAATAAGGAGAGAAAAATGGCAACACCTAAACATATCGTGTCAGCAGCAACCATCGTATTGAATGATAAACATGAATTGTTATTAATTAAAGGGCCAAAAAGAGGTTGGGAAATGCCAGGTGGTCAGGTAGAAGAAGGTGAATCCTTAAGTGCCGCGGCCATTCGGGAAACACTCGAGGAAAGCGGTATACTTGTTGAAATTGAACGTTTTTGTGGAGTATTTCAAAATGTTGAGAAAAGCATATGCAATACTTTGTTTCTAGCAAAGCCAATAGGCGGAGAATTAACAACCTCACCAGAAAGTGTGGAGGTAGGATACTACAAAGTAGAAGATGCCCTTCAAATGGTCAAATGGAGCAATTTCAGTAAACGAATTGAAATGTGTCTTGACCCAACACAGGATCCATTCTTTATAGAATTTTAACTGAGAACGTGAAAAGAGCTTCCTATTTTTATTGGAAGCTCTTTTAGTAGAGTAGCCTGTCCCATGAATTGGTTAGGGTGATATATAGTGTAAAAGAGCTGAGGAAGGAAAAAAATATACTAATAATCTTACTAAAAAGTGAAATCGATTTTGTATCAATAAAAAGCTTTAGTGAAAAATAAAAAATGATGATAACTAGTAAGACAAATAGGGTAAGAAATATAAATTCAAATAATCCTAAAGGCAAGCTGAACATGTTATCGAATAGGTAAAAAGAAAAAAAATAAAGATAAAAACAAAGAAAAATTGAAATAAGAAAAAATAAGTAAAACGTTCATTGTAATTCTCCGTAGTTAGGCATATACGTAAAGTATAATGTATGACCATTAAAGGTGAAACAATTTTTTAGTAATACTATAAAATCAGACTATTTCAATTTATATTTTCCTAAGGGAGTGAGCAGGAATGAGTTTACTATCCGGATGTTTTTTATTTTTATTAGGAATTGCTCATATTCTATATGGTGAGAAGGTTCAGCTCCCTCAACTGAAAGCAGAAGGAGCAGGCAGTGAAAGCCTTTATTCGGTGAAGATCATGATTTTCCAAGGTGGTGTTTTACTATTATTCCTAAGTAGTTTTCAAATTCTATCTTCCTTGGGTATTTTCCCTTTCCTTATTCTTGCAACCACATTATACTCTATGGTGGTTAGTTTAAATTTTCTCACATTTATTTCTATCGCTCTTTTAAAAAGACAAGAGCTTCTTAAATCAGCCCTTCCTCAAATGATATTCGTAATTGTAGTCGTCTTACTAAACATTCTTTCTCTTCTAAATTAAAATAAAACCTTTGAACCTACAAATAGTTCTTTCATCATTCTCATTTCTCTTATAAGATAGTAAAAGAAAATGATTAACAAAGGAATGACACGATGGTGCAAGAATTAGCGAGGAAGAACATTATTTCTATTCTTCCTGAAGGTGGTACAACTAACTTACCTACGATGAAAATAGAGCAACCTTTAACCTCTAAAGATATTGTAAACAGCAGCGAAGCTGATTATCACTTTTTTATCCAACTAGAGAAACAAGGGTTTATTTAAATAAAGACCAAATCGAGGCTGTACGTCATGGCGATGGTCCAGCTCTAGTCATAGCTGGTGCTGGAGCAGGAAAAACGAGTGTACTTATTTCAAGAACAGGTTATTTAATTCAACAAATGAAAATATCCCCTATCATATATTATTAGTCACGTTTACTAAAAAAGCAGCTGAAGAGATGAAAGATCGAATTTCAATACTAACAGGTATTCAACCTAGTAGGAATGGGCTCACCATGGGTACCTTTCACTCCATCTTTTTAAAACTGCTAAGAGCTAAGGGATTTAATCAAACTATATTATCGAATGAAAAGTATAAGCACACGGCTATGAAAATGATCTTAAAAGGTAGTGGAGTGGCTAGAGATATGGAACCGGAAACTCTGCTATCTTTACTTTCTCATTACAAAAGTCATGATAAAAAAGTGGGAGACTTACCAGAACGAACTAGTACTGAGAAAGAGATAAAGAGAGTTTTAATACAATATGAAAAGTGGAAATCTGAACAAAATTATATGGATTTTGATGACATTCTAGAACTCTCATTAGACCTCTTACAGCAGGATGAAACGATTCTACAGCAAATGAGAGCTAGATTTACCCACATCCTTTGTGATGAGTTTCAAGATACTAATCCTGTTCAATATGAATTAATTAAACTGCTAGCTGAACCCACTAAAAATTTATTTGTAGTTGGAGATGATGATCAAACCATCTATTCATTTAATGGTGCAAATCAAGAGCACTTACTTAATTTTCATCGTGACTTTCCTGGGTGCAACGTTAAGAAGCTGACCATCAATTATCGTTCTAGCAATCATATCCTTACTTTAGGTAATGAGATTATTCAAAACAACACGTATAGACATCAAAAGAAATTAAAGGCGATTAGGGAGGCGGTTGAAAAGCCTTTATTCTTAAGGCCTGATACTACAGACGAAGAGGCTGAATGGGTTCTTGACCAAATAAGAAGCGATGTAAAGTTAAAGGGAAAGAATACCGTGATTTTGCCATCCTTTATCGAACAGCAAGTAATAGTCGCTCCATGTTTGAACAATTTGTACTAAAAGAGATACCCTTTAGTACATATCAAACCCAAGAATTATTTTACCAGCAAAGTACAATAAAAATAGCCCTTGATTATTTAAGACTAAGTTTGTACCCAAAAAACCTAGAGGCTCTAAGAAATATCCTTCCAACACTGTATGTGAATCGGGAAAAAGCCTTTTCCTATATTTCAGATAGTCAAAGACGAAACCCAATTGATTATCCACTTGAACATCTACTAAATTGGGAAGGGATTCGAGAGTTTCAACGCTTCAAGTTAAAAGAAAGAATTTCTTTAATCAATAGTTTATCAATCTATTCACCCCTTAATGGAATCAAGAAGATACGAGAATTTTATGATCGATACCTTGAAGCGGACGAGGTAAAGGTGTCCACCATTCACCAAGAAACATTAAAAGAAATGCTTGCTGAACTAGAATCTTCTGCTAAGCGATTTGGTACTGTAGCTGAACTATTAAGCTTTGTTGATCATTTGATTGAAAAGCATCAAACTCTTATAAAGAATCAAAACGGAGAAGGGGTTCAACTGCTGACCATTCATAAGTCAAAAGGATTAGAATTCAAGACCGTTTTTTTAATTGGGGCATCTGAAAAGATCCTTCCTCACAGTTCTGCATTGGATATAAATAATCGAACCGATTTAGTCATAGAGAAAAAGAAGGAATTAAAACAACAATTATTAGCCATAGAGGAAGAGAGACGGCTCGCTTACGTTGCGGTTACTCGTGCAATAGATGAATTATATATAAGCTCACCAAAAGTTTATAGAGGAGAAAACTTGAGGTTCAAGATTTTTTAGGGAACCATTTCGTGGTGGGGATAATGTTTCAAATTTGAAAAATGGCACCAAGTCGAGTACATCTACAAATCTATCGACTGAGAAGGCAATTGTTTGGGACTGTCAAAACATGGAGTGTATAGGATGGAAACGAATAACAGATGAAGTGACTTCTCCAACCTGTGCCCTTTGCCATTCAAGTATGGTTAAAAAAGAGAGAATGATCAGGTCAAGAATATGATGGCAGCGTTAGGTAAGCGAGCCAACCTATTGGTAGCTTTCCATATCATCTTGTAATAATATCTGAATAAGTTCATCAATACAGTCATAACTACCTATCCTATGTTCTTCCGTATATAAATTGAATTGATGGTGGGAATAGGATACCTTAACTGATTGACCACTTACTGATTTTTTACAAGTAAAAATTATATCTGACTCAGGATTTTGAATTAATATAGATAGTGAAGTTTTTAATTGATCGTAGGTCATGTCTTATTCCCCCTTTATTAGGCAGTAGGTTAACTAGTTGTTACTAACTGTTCAACATTCTTTTTGATGTTGGTATGGTCATTATATCATGTATAAATGTGGGAGAAAATTAAGTTAAGGTAACGAATCAAATAAGTTTATGACGAAACTTGTATAGTAATAATGAATAAAGAAATCCACTAGACCTAAAATCTAGCGGATTTCTTTATTTCTTTTCTTGTTTTTCTAAATCAAACCAAAGAGGATCTTGTATATCTACATCCCCATTGTAGTTAATTAAAATTTCTTCTCCCTCAGAGATGTCACGATATGCGTAGAACTCAAACGTGTGATGATCAAAATTAATTTCATAATAGGCATTTGGTGTATAGGAGTGGTTAAAGAGCATTCCATACCCTAACAAAATAGCGCTATGATTAATTCCATATTCAAAAGCATAATCACTGAGTAAGGTTTTCTCAATATGCTCATGTTCCTCGTTTGGATAGGCAAGGACAGGAGCTTCATGAATCAACGTATTCTTGGGAATAGATACAGTTGCAAATACTCCCCGATTAAATTCTCCATCGCTTAGAGGAGAGTTTTTTATTTCGATCAAACGATCACCTGCTTTATGTAAAAATAGTTACGATTATAATAAATACCATTATACAATGAAAATAGTATTCGTTTTCGATGAACCATACTATAGCATAATAAAGAATAAAAAGATAGGAAAGAGTAAGAGAACGTGCTTTTGTTAAAATTATAAAATAATATTAATTTTCTGTAAATTACTGTTATACTATAAGTACTGTTGAATGGAGGGGTTCGATGAAGGAGAAAAAAGCTCGCGAAATGTTCGAAGAAGGGTGTCACTATTTTAGCCGAATAAAAGTACAACTAAATATAGAACATGAAAAAAATAATAGAGTAAAGCTAATACTTCCTCAGCCGCTACAAAATGGTCAACGAGAATTAGGCTTTATTGCGAATGAAACAAAGGAATTAGTACCACGGAAAAAAACAGGTATCATCGTTCATCTTAATTATGATAGTTTAAAAGCTTTAAACATGGAGAAAGAATTAAAAAAAATAAATGAACAAATTTGGAGAGGGCCTAAGACTCAAATGTACGAAGCGTAAAGACATGGAAGAGGTTAAGAGAGTATGCTCAATCATTGAAAATGGGTTCATCTCTTACTATGGCCATGATTTTTTATGGGTTTCAATTAACGATCAATCAAGCGACATTACTCTTAAAAGATAAAGTGAAGCCTTACAGTCAACAAGAAGCTAGTAAAATAGTATCTGATTTATTGGTAGAAAAGGGTACTTTGTGAGTAGGAGTTTCAAGGTCATTCAAACTATTATTTAACAATCTCCAATGGGAAAGATAAAGCGAATATACTTGTGAGAAATCTTCAGCATGATCCTTCTTATAAAACTTCACCTCATCCCGTATATAAAATTGATGCTTTCTCATCAAGGGCAAGCCAAAATACGAAATATCCACTTTTAGATTTTATTGTAGGATATAATATGATGGACGAAAGTTTTGCCTGCTTACCCATTGAACAATTTAAAGTCAAGCGAAGTAAAATCGTTCATTCGAAAAATGGCCAAAACCATGAATTTTATCATTCATGGAAAGAATTAGATCATTTTTTAAGAAAACATGCTGTTTCACAGTAAGGTGGCCTAAACGGGCTGTGTTGAACAATGCATCACTAGTAATTGAATAGTAATAGGAGAAACCATGAACATAAATATATTAAAACTTAGAGATATAACAGAAGATTTACTCCATACATTCGATCGTTACCAAGAAACATGTAAGGTATACAGAGTAATAGATGGGATAGAAAGCGAAACGAAGGATTTCTTTGTAGAGGAATGGAGCGTAGAGAAAAAGCGTGAGATTTGTGCTCATATGAAATGAACACTAGCTCATCAAGGAGCCGTACTAACTATAGAAGATCAAAAGCAAATGATAGCCTTTGCGATTTTAGAGTACAAATCATTTGGGGGTAAAACATTCTTACTGTGAACTGTCCTATTTTCATGTAACCAAATTGTCCAGAGGGAAAGGGGTAGGGAGAGAATTATTTAGTGCAGTAAAGAAAGTGGCTAAAGGGATGGAAAGGGACAAACTATATATTGGGGCTCACCCTTCTGTGGAAACGATATCCTTCTACAAAAGTATGGGATGTACACTTGCGGAAGAAATGAATCAAGAAATTTATTTGAGAGAGCCTTTAGATATTCAATTAGAATGTCTACTCTAATTGTTCATTAGGGGACAGGGACCTTGTCTTCTACCTTAGCTAATCTAACGAACCCTATGATTCTACTGCCCCCTACCACTAAAATGCTAAAACGGATTTAACAAAAAACAAAAAGCCTTGATCCGAAGCTCAAGGCTTTTAATTAAGAGTAAGTAGGATTTCATTTGAGGTTCAAGTTCTTCAGCAGGACAAAGCCCCTGTCCCCTTGTCAGTTAACGGATTCTTTGAGAGGAACAAAGGTGAAAAATAATGAATTGGAAATACAAAACTTCTAATGCCTATTTTGAATACTTTAGTTTTCATGATTGTTTATTGAAAAAAATTTACCATCTTTATGATGCTGTTGTATTTGAATTTGAGTTCGTATATATTACTGAAGGGCATCCTCTAAATCCTTATAAAGTTGCTAAATCAACTGGAAAATCGAAGTTGGTATTTAATGGAGTAAGTTTGAATAAGGCTATTATTCATTTAGAAGATGGTTCAAATCAGCAAGTATTCATTACAGACTTAGGTGAGTTAGAGATATTAACATTAAACCAGAGCCCTATTGATGATTATTATTCGTTTGATATTTTATGTACCAAAAGTGATACAGGTCATTTATGTAGTATAAAAATTGAAACAGAAAGCTTTACATTAGAGTGGAACGAATTTTGTGAAAACGCTTGGTTTGTAGGGTGGAATAACTAAATATCTCCTAATACTCCATTAAATATTCCTCTAATTAAATTTATATTTACTAAATTACAAGTGAAAATAAAAAAGTTATGGAGTTGCTCGTATAAACTATAAAGATTTTAAAACAGTTAAAAAAGGCTATATTCTTTCAGTTGGTGTGTTCATAAAAAATGTGTACGTACTTGAAGTTCTGACAGGATTTTCAGACACTCCAGAATATCATAAAATTACAAAGGACGAATTCGATATCTTTGAGGTATGGAAAGATGAACATCTTTCTGACTGTTCAAGGACTTTCATCTTCCTTTCTTTTTTTATTTTTGACCTCCAATTCATCAGCCATTTCTGTCACGTAAGGAAAGGTCACTTGCTTATAATTCCTCGTTACTTTTTCTTTTACTGTTCGAAAAGAGACAACATAGGAATAGATGAAGACCTCGCTTAATGTAAGGAGGATGGCCGCTGTAATGCTGCCCCAAGCAATTTGCATGTAACTTTCAAGTAATATACCGCCAAAAATACCAAATAATACTATACACAGTGAAAAAATGAACGATTAATGTGCTGTTACTTCCAAGCCTTTTTAAAAGAATAACTATTCCAGTTAAGTAGGTCAGGATAGTTGAAAGAACGCTAAAAGATACCACTTGAGCTAAACTTGCTTCAAAAAAAAGATCTAGGCTGATCGCATAAACAACAAGGGATAGTACAAATTTTAAAGAAAGAAGTCGTAATGTATTCAAATCGTATTACCTCCTTTTTTTAGTTTGTAACACAATCCTTAGAAATATACAGAGTGGAATGGTATAACTTGTACTTTTTGTATAAATATTTCAAATAGTATGAAACTAACTTTCAATCCAAACGTCTATTATAAGGATAACGTTTTAAAAATAGAAAATAGAGTTAGGAATTTTGTTATTAGTTCATTTAACTACTAACATATGATATGGTAGTGATGTGAATAATTTACAAATATTTGAAATAATCGAAAGGTGAATAAGGAGGTCTGATGATGTGAGCACAAATCATAACTTTCATTATGGGGTAAACACACCAAATTTGAATAAAAAAGTATACAGTATGATTGGAATTTTCATCACTTTGTTAGGGTCATCATTTGTTGCCTATTCGTTATTTTTTGATATGGAACGTCTCCCTAAAGGAGAGCTTTTAACTGAATCAGCTTCTCCAAATGGGGACTATGTGATTAGAGCCTACGTGGCAAAAAACGATTCGACAGAATCACTTAGAGGAGAGCTTCTTTGCCATCAAGAAGGAACCATGAAGACTATCTATTGGAATAAAAATGAAAATACTGCAGTGATAAGGTGGATTGAAAAAGACACCGTCATCATTAATGGTCACATTCTACAAGTACCTAATGAAACTTATGATCACAGATGGGATTAATTCCAATCATAATGGAAAGCGAGGTTCTAAGGTTGATCAGACAAGCGACAAGAGAAGATGCCATTCATCTGGCAATTGTACATATACAAAGTTGGAGAACTACGTATCGAGGTATTTTAGAAGATGGATATATAGATAGCCTTTCATATGAAGAGAAAGAACGATTATGGAAAAACGTTCTTCAGTCACCAACTGGATTGAAAAATACATTTGTAGCATACAACCAAGATAATGAGATCATTGGCTTTATTAATGGAGGACAAGACAGAGAAAAAGCGGATGTTAAAATTGCAGAGATTTATGCATTCTATTTAGTAGAAGAGTATCAAAGACAAGGAATTGGTACGGAATTATTTCTGGCTATGTGGGATCATTTTTAAGTTGAATCAATATTCAGAAATGACGGTTTGGGTAATACAGAATAACCCATCCATACAGTTTTATCTCAAAAAAGGTGGAATAGTAGTAGAAAAGGAGAATGTTAAAATAGGAAATTCAGAGGTAGTAGAATGTAAGGTGGAGTGGTTTTTAAAATAATACTATTAAATATTTACCATATAAATATTATGTAAACATAAAATATACTATAAGACAAATAAAGAATCTCGCTTTAAAGAGATTCTTTACGATTCTGTATAAAATTATGAAACAGGTACTAATAAATTTTCAATATCCAATTCTATATCAATAGGGTCCGTAGTACATTCATACCTTTTTATTACTTCACCTTCACTATTAATCAGGAACTTTGTGAAGTTCCATTTAATAGAGTAATCATCTGCTAAGTATTCTGGATGCTTTTCGTTAATTAGTGGAATCAGGATTTTAGCTACAGGGTGAAAAGGATTAAATCCTTGAAACGGAATCGTTTGGGATAAATAAGTAAATAACGGGTGTGCTCCCTCATCTCGAACATTTGTTTTTTGAAATAAAGGGAATGTGACGCCATAATTCAATAAACAGTTGGTTTGAATTTTTTCATTATCGTCAGGTTCTTGGTGGTCAAATTGATTACATGGGAAGCCTAGAATGAAAAACCCTTTTTCTTTGTAACGATTATAAAGTTTTTGCAAATCTTCATATTGATAGGTAAATCCACATTTACCAGCAGTATTCACAATCAGTAAGGTTTTCCCTTTATATTCTGACAATGTTTTTTCTTGACCGTTCATTGACACTGCATTAAACGAGTGTACTGACATTATTATTCCTCCAAAATAGTAAAAAACAACTATATTCACTATGCTACTAAACTACTATAGGTGTTAATATATAATTAAGCAATGGTTAGTGTGCGATTTTCAACATAATTTTATATATTTTCATTGACAGCGGATACATTTATGGTATGATTCTAACTGAAAAATAAATAATTCCGTTTTACCCACTAGGGGAGCCCATAAATGATAGGGCTGAGATCAAAGTGATTCTTTGAGACCCTTAGAACCTGATCTGGATTATACCAGCGTAGGGAAGTGGATATGTGTATCGTTATCAATTTTAGAGAGCAATTTGTCTTTCTAAATTACTTTACCTTATCACCACTTTCTTCCTTCAGAAAGTGGTTTTTTGTTTGTCTTGAAACGATAGATTAAGAGAGAGGAGGAACTGTATGCAAAGGGAGCTTCATGTCATGACAAATGGAGTAGATTCTGTCTATACAACAATTGAAAAAATTGTAGAAGTTGAATGCTGGGTCGATAAAATTCATATTCGTGAAAAAGATAAATCTGCTCGAGACATTTGCACAATTGTAGAAGGATTACGTGATAAAGGAGTACGGTTAGATAAATTAGTGATAAATGATCGATTGGATATCGCATTATTGTACGGTCTTTCCTCCATACATTTACCTTCAAATGGAATAAAGGTTAAGGGTATACGAAAAATGTTTAAACACCTTGAAGTAAGTAGGTCTGTACATTCCATCTATGAAGCAAAACAATCGATTGCTGAAGGAGCAGATTACATTATGTTTGGCCATGTGTTCCCAACAAAATCAAAGGAGTATATGCCTCATAGGGGCCTAAATGTAGTAAGAACTCTCGTTGACGAATTTGATAGCAAAGTGCTAGCAGTAGGTGGAATTCATGCTAGCAATGTGATAGATGTTTTAGAAACTGGGGTGTTCGGAGTAGCTATTATGTCAGGAATCTTAGATGCAAACAATCCTGGTGCTGAAGCAAAAACTTCGAAACAGTATGAATGAGTGGAGGCAATAATATGCAACGATTCGACTCAATTATAGTTGGAGGAGGAGTGATTGGAGCTTCTATTGCTTTTGAGCTATCTACAAGGGGTCTGTGGCAGGAGCTGGGAACCCAGTAAAAATGGCAGAAGCTATGAAGCTAGGTATAAGAGCGGGAAGGTTAAGCTATGAAGCAATGAGAATACCAAAGAAAAAATATGCATCGGCGAGTAGCCCTGTTGAAGGGATGAGCAAAGTTTGACTAGATACTCTAGACAGGAACGTTTCAATCCAATTGGAAAAGTTGGTCAGCAAAAAATTAAGAAATAAACATGTGCTGCTTATTGGGATTGGTGCTTTAGGGACATCGTTAGCAGAGGGATTAGTTCGAGCAGGAATTGGCAGATTAACCATAATGGATCGAGATTATGTAGAGTGGAGTAATTTGCAGCGTCAAAAGTTATTCACTGAAAACGATGCAATTGACCATACCCCTAAAGTGATTGCAGCAAAAAAATGCATTACAAAAGATGAATTCTGATTGCGAAATTGATGCTTATGTTTGTGATGTGGGACCAGTAGAATTAGAGCAACTTAAAGCCAAAATGAATATTGACTTGATCTTAGATGGAACAGATAATTTTGAAACCCGCTTAGTTATCAATGACTTTGCCCAAAAGTATCATTTGCCGTGGATATACGGGGCTTGTGTTGGTAGCTATGGTATATCTTATACGATCATTCCAAGAGAGACACCTTGTTTATACTGTCTTTTAGAAGCTATTCCGTTAGGGGGGGCTACATGTGACACAGCGGGAATTATAAGCCCAACTGTTCAATTAGTGACGTCATTGCAATTGGTGGAATCTTTAAAACTATTAACAGAGAATAGAAATGCAATGAGAGACACTTTGTATACGTTTGACCTTTGGGAAAATTCAACAAGAGAACTAACTATCCAACCTCTAAAGAAATCTGATTGTCCATGCTGTGGAGATGAGAAAACGCATCCCTTTCTAGACGTTCAAGCAATGTCTAGGTCAGCTGTATTATGTGGGCGGGATGCTGTACAGATTAGACCTTCTCACTATCATCAAACGGATTTAGAGATAGTGGCTAATAAGTTACGCGAAATTGGTTTGGTAGTTAAAAAGAATGATCAACTATTGATCATAGAAGAAAATCGTCATCGAATTGTTTTATTTAAAGATGGTAGAGCGATTGTCCATGGTACAACAGATAAAAATGAAGCGAAATCAATTTACCATCGTTATTTAGGATAGGAGTGGGATAGGTGATCGTGAAGAAAGCACTAACCATAGCTGGTTCTGATTCAGGAGGAGGAGCAGGAATACAAGCGGATTTAAAACATTTCATGAAAGGAATGTTTTTGGAATGTCTGCGGTGACTGCTGTCACAGCTCAAAATACGTTAGGTGTCCATGGTGTTCACCCAATACCAGTTGAAATGATTTATGAGCAAATCTCTCGTATCGAACAAGATTTGACACCAGATAGTATAAAAACAGGGATGCTCTTTAGTGTAGAAATTATTGAAATGATTGTTTTTTGTGCCAAACAATATGACTGGGATAAGTTAGTGGTAGATCCTGTTATGATTGCGAAGGGAGGAGCGTCTTTACTACAACCTGATGCGATCCAAACCATTCAGAGAAAGTTAGTACCTGTCTCCTTTTTGATTACTCCCAATCTACCTGAATGTGAAATTTTAACCAATATGGAAACTAAGACGATAACATGCAAAAAAGATGCAGCCAAAAAATTACATGATTTAGGTGCTAAATATGTCCTACTTAAAGGGGGACATGGGATGGGAGATGTATTGGTTGATCTTCTTTTTGATGGAAAGAATTTTTATGAATGGGAAAGTCAGAAAATAGAGACAAAACACACGCACGGAACGGGATGTACTCTATCTGCAGCAATAACTGCTGAGCTCGCAAAAGGCAAGGATGTGGTGAGCGCAGTTGAGGTCGGGGTAAGATTTATTCAAAATGCAATCCAGCATTCTTTACAACTAGGCTCCGGAAATGGACCAACTAATCATTGGGCGGACAGGCAGGTTTTAATTAAATGATTCATAACCGAAGTTTAATTGAGCAATTATCTCTTTATTTTGTTTGTGGTAGTCACAATTGCCTTAATGATATAGAGAATACGATCAGGGATGCCATTATGGGTGGGGTTACCATGATTCAATATCGAGAAAAAGGCGAAGGTGCCTATAGTGGAGAGGAAAAGTGATCGTTGCACAGAAAATTAAAACGATTTGCGAACAATTTTCTGTCTCTTTTATTGTGAATGATGATCTACAATTAGCAACCATATTAGATGCAGATGGTCTCCATGTTGGCCAGGAGGATGGTGATTTAATAGATATTCGTAATCGATGGAGAGGGATATTAGGGATTTCTACTCATAATGTGGAAGAAGCTCGAGATGCACAAAACATTGGTGCAGATTATATTGGTGTAGGTCCCATGTATCCTACCTTTTCAAAGGAGGATCATGCTGAAGTAAAAGGCCCTATGATGATTAATAATATACGAAATGCTGGAATAAGAATCCCTCTTGTGGGAATTGGTGGAATAAATCAAGAAAATATGCGTAACGTTTTGGAAGTGGGAGCAGATGGTGTAGCCGTTATTTCCGCCATTAGCCGAGCTTCAAATCCCTTTCAGGCAGCTTTAGAGCTATCTCTTTCAATGGAAAAAATAAAGAAAGAGAATTAGTATATCATAGTTATATTATGTAATCTTAAAAGACCAAAAAAAGAACCAATGATTTTGGTCTTTTCTTTCATTTTCATCTATTAATTGTGGACATAACTTGATTGATGAAGTTTTCGTAACCCGTGTAAATCTACTATACTAAAACCTACTTTTGAAAAGATAGGTAAGATAATAAATACGAGAACCTCTGTTAATTCCTGTGCTAAACCTAACCCAGAGGGACCTAATAGCCATGCAGTTGGATAGCATACCCATAAAACCGATAAGTAGATGGCTACTCTGGTATAATGACGTGCTAACCTTGTACCATTTGAAATAGCGATTCTTCTTAGAGGTCCAAACGTAATGACTAGGATTATAATAAGAGCGATAACGCCTAAGCTATACCAAATATATTTTGTAGTACCAATTGATAAATCTGCTACAAATCCTGTGATAATCATAAAAACATCTAGGGCTACAAGAGAAAAAAGGAGAGTTAAATTCTTTTTCCACCAAACATAGCGGTTAAGGCTAAAGCAGCTAATAACAAGGGAGTGGAAATCACCCAATCAATATACCTAGCATAATAGATGGTGGTATCATCATATTGAAATAATCCTTGACCAAGTGCAATAGACAAATAAGCAGCCCCAGACCACAACGGGATGACCATAGCGATCAAATATTCCGAAGCAGGAACCCCTTTTGGATCTTTACTTAAAAGGTAGAAATACAATGCCCCTAGTAACATAATGAAGGAATAACCATAGTGAAGTATAGAAATCATAAAAAAAATCCTCCTAATTTAACAATAGAACTAGTATATCCAAAATTCGTCAAGTTATAAGGAATAGTGGTTTTATTACTGTACCATTTATGCCTATAATGAGAGAGAACAGAAAATACACGTAGAAAGTAGGGAGATTATGACATCATTACATCAATTAACTGAGGAAGAACAAAACAACTCCTATTAGTGATTAAAAATCTTTGCAACATACTGTATCCCACGAACAAATCAACGCAGTAAAAGTAGAAAAATTAGATGTGTTAGTTCTAGCGTCTAAGCAAAATGATCAGGTACATCTTCAATTATTCAAGCTTTCAGAAATAGAATGGGAAAACGGTTCACCGAAAAATTTATCTACCCCTCTATACATAGCAACTGTTCATCAAGATAGAACAGTGACCTCTAAAGCGAATACGAATGTAAAAGGAACCAAATTCGAACATGTTATTCAATATGTCGAAAAGGTACTAAATCCTTAAGGTGCAATCAATATGAAAAGGGCCCACTTTTATAAGTTTGGGCCCTTTATACTTTGTATTTTATTCAGATATTAATTTCCACTTATCTAATAATCCTTGTGGAGGATATGACTCTTGAATTTCATCGTCCACATAATAAACTCTGATCCGATTCCCAGTAGCTATAGAATAGGTCTCTCCTTCTCTAAGTGTTACAATGGTTATATCTCCGCTTTGTTCTTTTTCAAGTAACAATTGGTCCAAACCTTTCGTTTCAACCTCTTTTGAGCTAGAGTTTTTAATTAATGTAAGAGAATTTTCGTTAATGGATCCGACAAATCCTTCTTCATAAAATCGATTGGGTTCATCCCAAACATTCTGAAAGATTAAGATAGATACAACAGGAATAATAAAACTAAGTAAAATAATGCAGACAATCAGTATTTTGGCTTTCATTCGTTACATTCCCCTTTTTTCATGCGGTCAATATTGTACATTCATAGTAACAGATTTTTAGAATATAGGACAGGAGGGAAGCGCTTGAATTATACTAAAATCGCATTTATAACTGATATTCACGGTAATCCCTATGCATTAGAAAGTGTATTAAATAAGATTGATCAATTGAATGTAGATCAAATATTTTGTGGTGGCGATCAGGTTGCCATTGGGCCATTCTCTAATGAAGTGATGGAGATTCTTACTAGTCGTGAGGATGTTCAGTGTGTTCATGGGAATCATGATCTATGTGTTCTAGCTATTTTTCATAATCAGCCATACCCTAGAAGTCATGCTCATGCGTATTCCCACCATGAATGGATAGCAAGAAATTTGGACCCAAAATGGATACCTTTTATGAATTCATGGAAACGTGAAATACAAATTAAAGTTGGAGGGAAACCAACACTTGTTACTCACTATGGCTATGTGAAAGAGCTTCTTCATGCTCCCATTGACCGTGAGCCATACAAAAATATCGTAGAACCTTCAAAAGAAAATATGGTAGAGCTATATAAAAGAAAAAAATGAAGACATCCTATTATTTGGTCATCATCATCCTCTACATTATTTTCAAGTGAATGGTACTTATTATATAAATCCTGGAGCTTTAGGATGTCACAACAAAGGTGAAGCCCCTTTTTGTATCCTTACTGGTCGTGATGTTAAGTTTTATACAGCAACTTATCCTTATGAAGCATTTATAGAATCATATAATAGATTAAACGTCCCTAGTAAAGAGGAATTGCTATCTATTTTTTTCTCTTCCCATGCAGAGTAGCTAAAAATTCCTGGCAAGTATAAACTAATCATGCATACTATTTAGAAGTGTTTGTAAGAAATCATCAGGTAGGTTTTTAAATAAATGAGCATGATAGTAGGAGGGTGACAATTTGGATTTAGAAGGTCAAAAAGTTCTCCCTGCGATCCATTCAATGAAGGATTTTGAGAGAATGCTAGAAAGTAAGTATACGTATGGAGTATTTTTAGATTTGCATATCAGTAGATTGAGATCAGTTTTTCAAATGGCTAATAGTCAAAATAAGAAGATGTTCTTACATATGGATTTAATCCAAGGACTTAAAAATGATGAATATGCTACAGAATTTATTTGCCAAGAGTTAAAGCCATATGGAATTATTTCAACAAAAAGCAGTGTGATAAAAAAAGCGAAGCAAAAAGGTGTGCTAGCAACCCAGCGTACGTTTATTTTAGACTCTAATGCGTTTAATCGAAGCATTGAACAAATAGAGAAGAACAGCCCAGATTTTATCGAAGTCTTACCAGGTGTTGTGCCTAAAGTGATTACTCGATTAAAAGAAGCTACCGGAACGCCAATATTTGCTGGTGGACTAATTGAAACAGCAGAAGAAGTAGAAAATGCAATTCATGCAGGTGCAATTGCTGTAACAAGTTCTAACCATGACTTATGGAAACTATATGATCAATAATAGGGATTTCATTGTATGATGTTATGTACCAGTATTTTTTTAGCTTATTCATAATAAGTTATAAAAATAGAACCTATTCGTACTAATGCTAATTCAGTTCAAATAGGTCATGAAGAAAGGGAGAATGTTAGATCTTAAACTTTTCATCCCGTAGTGATTATGGTATGATACAGTTAAGTTAATAAATCGGTTAGAGAATGAGAGAGACCACACGAACGCAAAGAACGTAGTACTTTGTGTTTGTTGTGGTCTTTTTGTGTTAAATATAGCTAGTAAAGGGAGAGATAATCTCATGATGTCATCAAAAAATCGAAACAGTTTACTAAATCAAATGAGTCAAAATGAATTTGATGTTGTTGTCGTTGGAGGAGGTATCACTGGTGCTGGAATTGCGTTAGATGCATCCAGTAGAGGGTTGAAAGTTGCTCTAGTTGAAATGCAGGACTTTGCATCAGGCACATCTAGTCGCTCAACCAAGCTAGTCCATGGTGGCTTAAGATATTTAAAGCAGCTAGAAGTGAAGATGGTTGCAGATGTAGGGAAGGAGCGAGCGATTGTTTATGAAAACGGTCCTCATGTGACGACTCCAGAGTGGATGTTATTGCCCATTTATAAAGGAGGAACTTTTGGTAAATTCAGCACATCCCTTGGATTACGAGTATACGACTTTCTAGCAGGTGTGAAAAAATCTGAAAGAAGATCCATGCTGTCAAAAACCGAAACTTTAAAGAAGGAGCCTTTAGTAAAACAAGAAAATCTGCTCGGCGGCGGTTATTACGTAGAATACCGAACAGATGATGCTAGGTTAACGATGGAAGTATTAAAATCTGCTGTCAGTTATGGTGCAACCGTACTAAATTATGTGAAAGCAAATGAATTCTCTTATCATACCAACAGAGTGAACGGTATTCATGCAACGGATTTAGTTAGTGATACACCATTCTCCATTAAAGGAAAATACGTTATTAATGCGACAGGACCTTGGGTAGATGAGGTTAGAAAGAAGGATTATTCTACAAATAATAAGAATCTTCGCTTGACCAAAGGTGTTCATTTAGTGTTTGATCAAAGTGTCTTCCCTTTAAAGCAAGCAATCTATTTTGATACACCGGATGGCAGAATGGTATTCGCGATTCCACGTGATGGAAAAACCTATGTAGGAACCACAGATACTTTCTATAACTCCGAAAAGGCTACACCTAAGATGACAAACGAGGATAGGGAGTATATTCTAGAAAGTATTCGTTTTATGTTTCCAGAAGTGAACGTACATGAAGAGGATGTTGAATCTAGCTGGGCAGGTATACGTCCATTAATCTATGAAGAAGGGAAGGACCCTTCAGAAATTTCTAGAAAAGATGAAATATGGGAGCACGAAAGTGGGTTAATTACGATTGCAGGTGGTAAATTAACAGGCTACAGAAAAATGGCCGAACAAGTTGTAGATCTGGTGGTTTCCAGAATGAAGTTAAATGAAGGCATCATTTACTCTGCTTCCAATACGAAAAACATACGTATATCTGGAGGAGATGTCAATGGTTCAAACGGATTTCAGAAATACATCGAAAAAATTAGTAAACGAATGCAAGAATGAGTATTTAGAAAAAAAACAAATAGAGGCATTAACCAGAATGTATGGTTCCAACATTCAACATGTACTCTCTTTTACTAAAAATATCTCTTACACTATACCGGTCGATTATTACGCTCAGTTAATGTATAGCATTGAACATGAAATGGCTTATACCCCAACTGATTTCTTCGTGAGAAGAACAGGTGATTTATATTTTAATATTGAAAAGGTCCTATTATACAAGGATCAGGTCATTACCATAATGTCTCAAGAGCTAAATTGGACAATAGATGAAACGAAAAGATATACACAAGATCTTGAACGAGAATTAACCGACGCAACCGAACCTATTAATCTTCACTAAATCAAAGGTAAGAGACTATTTCTTCAAATGGAGGAATAGTCTCTATTTCTTTACAAGTATTGTATACTAGAATAAATAATTTCAACATGAAAGAGTTGCTTAAAATAATGAGGAGGATGATAGAATGTCAACACAACAATCATATGTTAAAATGTCTGATGGTCACTCGATCTATATGACAATTTGGGATTGTAAAAATCCTAAAGGTGTCATTCATATCCTTCATGGTATGGCGGAGCATATCAACCGTTATGATTCATTTGCGAAATTTTTAGTAACTGAGGGGTACTGTGTAGTAGGCCATGATCATAGAGGTCACGGGAAAACCGCTGAAAAAAATGGGCAATTAGGGTATTTCTCAGATTCTGATGGTTTTGAACGAGTCGTTCGCGACGTTGGGGAAGTTCAAGAAAAAATAAAACAGCTATATCCAGCAAATCCGATCATTTTATTTGGTCACAGCATGGGTTCCTTCATTGCAAGGAGGTATATTCAAGTCAATGATACAGTGTTAAGTGCCTGTGTTCTTTCAGGGACCGGAGGAGATCCTGGAATCCTTGGTTTACTAGGTAGAGGGATTGCTAAAATGGAAGCGAGAATCTATTCAAAGAAAAAAGTTAGTCCACTTCTTGATGCTCTATCTTTTGGGGGATTTAATAATAAATTTAAACCAACCAAAACGAAATTTGATTGGTTATCTCGAGATGAAGAGAAAGTAAAAGAATATATTGAAGACCCCTTATCTGGAAATATTTCTACAGTAGGTTTTTTTATCGATTTACTTGAAGGTTTAAAGACCATACATAAGGATGAAGAGGTAAAAAAAGTAAATTCTTCTCTGAAGATACTCCTGATTAGTGGTGATCAAGACCCTGTTGGAAACGGTGGAAAAAGTGTTTGGCAAGTTGCCAATCAATTCAAAAAGAATGGTATCCAAGATGTAGAAGTTAGGCTTTATGAAGGAGCGAGACACGAGTTGTTACATGAAACCAATCATGAACTCATTTATCAAGATATAGTTCATTTTATAAAAAGTGTTAGTGAATTGAATAAATAATACATTGGAAGGGAATACTATATTAGTGTTTCTTCTAATGTAATGTATATACTCGAGAAGATTGATAGAAGGCAGTGAGTACATTGACAAAAGAAAAGCTACTCGTCATTATAGGTCCAACAGCTGTTGGAAAGACTGAACTAAGTATAGAAGTGGCGAAAAATTATAATGGAGAAATTATTAGTGGTGATTCTATGCAAATTTACAAAGGGATGGACATAGGTACCGCTAAAATTAAAGAAGAAGAAATGCAAGGGATTCCTCATCATCTAATTGACATCAGGGACCCTTCTGAAAGCTTTTCTGTGGCTGAATTTCAAAAAGAAGTAAGAACAAAAATTAAAAGAAATAACCTCTAGAGGGAAATTGCCTATTATAGTTGGAGGTACTGGTCTTTATATTCAGTCCGTCCTTTTCGATTATCAGTTTTCAGAGGAGCCTAGTAATCATCCTATAAGAGAATCTCTTGAACTCAGATTACAAGAACAGGGGATTGATCCATTATTTAGAGAATTAGAGCAACTGGATCCAGCCTCTGCACGAAACATTCATCCGAATAATTATAGAAGAGTCGTTCGTGCTTTAGAAGTGTATCACACAACGGGAAAAACCATGAGTGAGCATCAAGCAAACCAATTGAAGGATCCTCTTTATAACGTAACCCTTATTGGTTTAACCATGGACAGAGAGAGACTGTATGAACGAATAAATTATCGTGTGGATTTAATGATGGAAGAAGGGCTTTTAGAGGAAGTTACACGTCTATATGAAGCTGGCGTAGAAGGAGTGCAGTCCATTCAAGCCATTGGATACAAAGAGATCTATGACTATTTGGAGGGTAGAGCCACATTAGAAGATGCTATTTCTACCTTAAAACATAACTCAAGAAGATATGCAAAGCGACAATTGACGTGGTTCCATAATAAAATGGATGTTCATTGGTTCGATGTAACCAAATTATCAAATAAGGGAAAAAAATGAAATCATTTCGTCCTTTTTAGCAGGAAAGCTTTAAGAAAAAGCGAAATATACAATGTAGAGAGAATAGAGGAGGATTTTTCATGAAACAAGGGATTAATATTCAAGATCAATTTTTAAATCAGTTAAGAAAAGATAATACTTCTGTTACGGTATTCTTATTAAATGGGTTTCAAATTAGAGGGGTAGTTAAAGGATTTGATAATTTTACCGTATTATTTGAATCTGAAGGGAAACAGCAATTAGTGTATAAGCATGCCATTTCTACATTTGCACCTCAACGAAATGTCCAAATCAATTTTGAAGAATAAATCAGGGGTAAAAACAGTTGTCTTACATCAAGACAACTGTTTTTTATTTGCCGCAGCTATCTTCCTAAAAACACCTAACCTTCATAAAAAGCGGAGTGATGTCATAATATTAATTGAATCTCTACGACTTATTTTTATTATTATAGAATAGGATAATAAGAGATGAATATTTCTCGGGAAAGCGCAGGAGACGACAATTCACGCGTTATGCTAAAAAAACGTCAAAACATGTCTATTTATGCACACTCTCAAAAGGTTGGTGAGGTGAGGGATTTGGCTGATTCTAAGCGTTACTCCAATAAAAGTCAAATAAATATTGTTCTGCAAACCAAAAATAATCATGAAATAAAAGAACCTCCAAAAATTGAACGATCAAGCATACAAGACATATCTTCAGAGCATTCCATCCTGAAAGAAGTAGAAGCGGAGCTTGAAAAATTAGTAGGAATGAATGACATGAAAAAAATGATTAAAGAAATATATGCGTGGCTTTATATTAATAAAAAGAGAGAAATGTTTGGGCTTAAAGCAGGAAAACAAGCGTTACACATGATGTTTAAAGGGAATCCTGGTACCGGAAAAACGACTGTAGCGAGAATAATTGGTACACTATTCAAAAGATGGGAGTTTTATCTAAGGGACATTTGATTGAAGCAGAACGAGCGGACTTAGTGGGTGAATATATTGGTCACACAGCTCAAAAAACAAGAGATTTAATAAAAAAAGACACATGGAGGCATTCTATTTATAGACGAAGCTTACTCATTGGGGAGGGGTGGAGAGAAAGATTTCGGTAAAGAAGCAATCGATACACTAGTCAAACATATGGAAGATAAGCAGCACGAATTTATTCTAATATTAGCAGGATATGTTCGTGAAATGGATCATTTCCTTTCACTTAATCCTGGATTGCATTCACGTTTTCCTTTAGTATTTCATTTTAAAGATTATAGTGTCAATCAATTAATGGAAATTGCAGATAGAATGGTAGAAGAAAAGGATTATAAGTTGAGTAAGGAAGCCGAGAGAAAGATCATTGAGCACTTAACGGAAATGAAAGGTATTCATTATTCTTCTACTTTTTCAAATGGACGATATGTACGAAACATTATTGAAAAGTCTATACGTGCCCAAGCGATGAGATTACTGATGCTTGATCATTATGACAGAGATGATCTAATGTACTTGAGAAGTAGTGATATCGTATTAAAAGATTAAAATAAGCCTTTTGGTTGAATATATACCTACATGGGTATATAATTTACAAGCAACCTAAAGGAGGCAGAAAATATGAATAGTATAGATACGAAAGAATTAAAAACATTACTTGATAATGGGAGTCCAATTGAGCTTTTAGATGTCAGGGAGGCAGCTGAAGTTCGTGAAGGAAAAATACAAGAGGCTAAGAATATTCCCCTTAGTTTATTAGAGTTTAGACTGCATGAATTGGATAAATCAAAAGAATACCACGTCATTTGTCTCTCTGGTGGTAGAAGCCAAATGGCTTGTCAAACTTTAGAAAACCAAGGATTTAAAGTGGTAAATGTCATGGGTGGTATGATGAGCTGGGATGGCAAAACCGTTTAATAAGGGAATGGACTTTGTTAATTTAATAAAAAGAATAGAACGAGCCTTAATCTGAATAGAGATTAAGGCTCGTTCTGATTGTATTCATTATGCTGTTAATCCCCACCTAACATATCAAATGTGCGACGAAGAACACTTCCTTCTCCTTCATTTCCACCGTTATGGGGCATACTTGAGAACACTCTTGAAGCTAAACGGCTAAATGGTAACGATTGAACCCATACAGTTCCTGGTCCTTTAAGTGTGGCAAAAAATAAACCTTCTCCTCCAAATAAAGCGGTTTTAATGCCTTTTACAAATTGAATATCGTACTCTACATCTTTGTTAATGCCACTAAACAACCAGTGTCCACACGAAGCGTTTCACCTTGCTGTAATTCGACCTTATGTAATGTTCCACCTGCATGTACAAAGGCCATTCCATCTCCTTCAAGCTTTTGCATGATAAAGCCTTCTCCACCAAAGAAGCCTGTCCCTAATTTCTTTTGAAAGGCCACCCCAACGGATACTCCTTTTGCAGCACAAAGAAAGGCGTCTTTTTGACAGATCACTTTACCGCCTAATTCACTTAAATCAAGGGGAATTATGCTACCAGGATAAGGAGAAGCAAAGGAAACTTTCTTTTTAGAACCTCCATCATTTGTGAAAGCGGTCATAAATAAGCTTTCACCTGTTAGTAGCCTCTTCCTGCGCCCATTATTTCCCCATAAATCCACCTGACTGACTTGAGCCATCTCCAAAAATTGTTTCCATTTCAATAGAATCTTCCATCATCATTAAGCTACCTGCCTCAGCAATAACCGTTTCCTTTGGATCTAATTCAACTTCTACAAACTGCATGTCATTTCCATGGATAACATAATCAATTTCATGATTATTCATTACAATCCCTCCTATTCATTATTAGTGTACTAAATATGAGAGAAGATATTTGTCAAAATTTTGTGAAGAAGTTAAAGTCAACAAAAAAACCTCTAAAGTGAGGTTTTCGGTTGTTGCTCCTGTAATGTTCTGTTTGGGAGTCTCCACTTAAATGTATAACTGAACACCCTTAAAATTACTGTTAAGATAAATAAAAGATAGAGCTCTAGGGGAGAGTTTACATAGTCTAAACCAATTAACACTCCACATAAAATGGCCCATGCTGCATATATTTCTGCTCGAAGAACTAATGGCTTTCGACCAGCTAAAACATCCCGAATCATTCCACCACCGCTACCAGTTAATACAGCTGCAACAATAATGGCGCTTAAGGGATGATTCATATCAGCAGCATATAAAGCACCTTGAATAGCAAATGCAGATAAACCAATGGCATCGAAAAAATTCCCCCATCTTTTCCATGTCTTTAAGAAGCCTTGTGGAAATAAAAAAACAGCGGTAATAGAAAGAAGGGCAATTTGAAATAATAAACCTTGCTCCCATAATGCAGATACAGGCACACCAATTAGCAGATTTCTAATAGCACCTCCACCAAAAGCAGTAACAATTCCTAATATATAAACTCCTAAAATATCATATTCTTCTTCTATTGCAATAAAAGCACCAGAAACAGCAAATGCAATAGTCCCAATTATGCTCAACATTTCCCATGTCATGATCCATTTCTCCTCAAAGGTTCCACAATAATGTGATTTACATCCTAGAAAATTTTATCATGTGAAGAGCGGTTTGCAACCCTTTTCTTACAATATTTTAAAAGAACTTAACATAGTGTTATGAAAAGAAATTTGGTATGATGAATTTTAATATGTTGGAAAGAAGAGAGGGCACAATTTGAGTAGTGTACTAAATGAAAAAGTTATTATAGTTGGTGTAAATATTGGACTGGATGAAGAACGATTTCTTTATTCATTAAGTGAACTTTCCTCATTAACTAATACTGCAAATGGCACTGTTGTAGCAACGGTTACACAAAATCGCCACCGAGTCGATACGGCAACATACATAGGTAAAGGTAAAGTAGAAGAATTAGTCATTTTAGAAGAAGAGCTTGAACCAGATTTAATTATTTTTAATGATGAGCTAACTCCAAGTCAAGTTAGAAACATTTCAACCTTTGTAAAAGCAAAAGTTATAGACCGTACCCAGCTGATATTAGATATTTTTGCTCAAAGAGCGCGGTCAAAAGAAGGGAAGCTGCAAGTTGAGCTAGCTCAGCTTCAGTATTTACTCCCTCGGTTAGGAGGACAGGGGTTAGTATTATCCAGGCTTGGTGGAGGAATTGGGACAAGAGGACCGGGTGAAACCAAGCTTGAATCTGATCGGAGGCATATTAGGAGAAGAATTGATGATATAAAAGCTCAATTGTCTTCAGTTGTTAAACATAGAGAACGATATAGAGCGAGACGAAAAAAATACATGTCTTTCAGGTCGCAATCGTTGGATACACTAATGCGGGAAAATCGACATGGTTTAATATTCTTTCTTCAGCTGAATCGTTTGAAGAAAATTTATTATTCGCAACGTTAGATCCAATGTCACGAAACATGTCACTCCCTTTAGGCTATCAATGCATATTAACAGATACAGTTGGGTTTATCCAGGACCTTCCTACTACGTTAATCGCTTCATTTCGTTCAACCTTAGAAGAAGTAAAAGGTGCAGATTTATTAGTCCATATCGTCGACAGTTCTAATACCGAATTTGCACATTTAGAGCGCACAGTACTAGATTTATTAGAAGAATTAGAGATGAATACGATCCCATTACTAACAGTCTATAATAAGAGTGACCAAACGGCTGAAGGATTTATTCCGATTGCTTCAAATGATCATATTCATGTATCTGCAAAGTCTGATCAAGATCCAATCATTTTTAAAGAAGCCATTCAAACACAAGTGTTGAAACAAATGGACCGCTATACAGCATTAATTCCTTCTAAAGATGGGGACATTTTAGCTTATCTTAAAGCGGAAACCATCATAAAAGCTATGGAGTACCAAGAAGAATCCAATTCATATCAACTTATTGGATATTGTTTAAAAGACCATCCTGTAAATGGAGTTATTAAGAAATATAGTTAAGAGGAGAACAAAATGTATACGTTTTTACAACATGGTAGTAAGCTTCAATCAATCATTGAAAAAATAGAGAAAAAAATTAGAACTCCATCATAAAGATATCGATCTTCGAAGTGAGGAGAACCAGTTTAGAGTTTTAAATAGTTATAGAAAGCATAAAGTAAGTGATAGTCATTTTATTCCAACAACTGGATACGGGTATGATGATAACGGAAGAGACACGTTAGAATCAATTTATGCTGATGTTTTCGGTGGGGAGGCAGGATTGGTAAGACCTCAAATTATCTCCGGAACGCATGCAATATCCACTGCCCTTTTTGGTGTGTTACGACCTGGTGATGAACTTCTCTATATGACCGGTAGACCGTACGATACATTAGAAGAGATTGTTGGAATTAGGGGGAAAGGTACAGGATCACTGAAGGAATACCAAATTGGGTACAAATCTATTCCTCTTCTTCCAGATGGAAGAGTTGATTTTACCAGTGTACAACGTGCCATTAAACCTACTACAAAAATGATTGGTATTCAAAGATCAAAAGGATATGCTAATCGTCCTTCGTTTTCTATTGCAGAAATTCAAGAAATGATTTCATTTGTAAAAGAGATTAAACCCGATGTGGTTGTTTTTGTTGATAATTGTTATGGTGAGTTTGTAGAGACAAAGGAACCTTGCCATATTGGAGCAGATTTAATTGCTGGATCTCTTATAAAAAACCCTGGTGGCGGCTTAGCAAAAACAGGTGGATATATTGTAGGAAAGAAAGAATGGGTAGAAGCTTGTTCGTATCGTTTAACATCACCTGGAATTGGGGCAGAAGCAGGTGCATCTCTATATAGCCTTCAAGAGATGTATCAAGGTTTTTTTATGGCACCTCATACGGTTGCGCAATCACTTAAGGGTGCTATATTTACAGCAGCCTTTTTAGAAGAATTAGGGATGAAAACCGAGCCAAAGTGGAATGTAAGAAGAACGGATTTAATTCAATCCGTCGAATTCAACGACAGAGATCGAATGATTGCTTTTTGCCAAGCTATTCAATCTGCATCACCGATTAATTCTCATTTTCTACCATTACCTAATTATATGCCGGGATATGAAGATGACGTCATCATGGCTGCTGGAACGTTTATTCAAGGAGCAAGTATTGAACTTACTGCTGATGGTCCATTACGTGATCCGTTTGTTGCTTACGTTCAAGGAGGACTTACATATTCACATGTAAAAATTGCTGTAACCATAGCAATTGATCAATTACTTGAGAAAAAATTGATAAATATTTAGGTTATAGAAGTAAAAACAGGGTAGCTTATTAATGCTACCCTGTTTTATTTCAACGTGTTATATTTCCTAACATATTGTTGACATATTTTCTAACATTACATATAATAACTTATGAAAGGGAAGAGAAAGGAAGGATGCACGATGGGTGGTAGCAATATTCGTCGCACAATGCCTCTATTTCCAATGGGAATTGTGATGCAGCTAACGGACTTAACAGCTCGTCAAATCCGTTATTATGAAGAGCATGAACTAATTCATCCGGCTCGTTCTGATGGAAATCGACGCCTCTTTTCCTTAAATG
This sequence comes from Bacillus coahuilensis m4-4, assembly GCF_000171615.1. Classification (GTDB taxonomy): domain Bacteria; phylum Bacillota; class Bacilli; order Bacillales; family Bacillaceae_K; genus Bacillus_T; species Bacillus_T coahuilensis. Next base: position 84,708 of record NZ_ABFU01000030.3, read on the forward strand.
ATATTGACAAGCTGTTAGAAATTAAAGATTTATTAGACGAAGGAATGAACATGGCTGGCATAAAGAAATTTATGAATGTCAAGCCTACTAAAGAACAAAAGAGTGAAGCAAAAGAAAATGAGAAAGCTAGACGTGACCTTTCTGATGAAGAATTAAGGAAATTATTAAGAAATGAATTTCTTCTTCAAGGCCGATATCAAAAAGGCATCAGACCTGGGGATATGTCACGCTTCTTTCATTAATAGAGGTAGTCGTTTTTAAACAACGAAATCTACCATTTATAATTTAGAGGAGGAATTTAGGATATGGGTAAGTATACTCGTGAAGACATTACGCGCATAGCACAAGAAGAAAATGTAAGATTCATCCGTTTACAATTCACTGACATTTTAGGGACTATCAAAAACGTTGAAATTCCAATGAGTCAATTAGAAAAAGCGCTTGATAACAAAATGATGTTTGATGGTTCATCCATTGAAGGGTTCGTACGGATTGAAGAGTCTGATATGTATCTTTATCCAGATCTAGATACTTGGGTAGTGTTCCCATGGACTGCAGAAAAAGGTAAAGTCGCTCGATTGATCTGTGATATTTACAAACCAGATGGTACACCTTTTGATGGAGATCCTCGATCAAATTTAAAACGAATTCTCAAAGAAATGGAAGAACTAGGGTTTACAGACTTTAATCTTGGGCCTGAGCCTGAATTTTTCTTATTCAAGCTTGATGCAGCTGGTGAGCCTACGCTTGAGCTAAACGATAGTGGTGGTTACTTCGACTTAGCTCCAACTGATTTAGGTGAAAACTGTCGCCGTGATATCGTTCTTGAACTAGAAGAAATGGGATTTGAAATTGAAGCTTCTCACCATGAGGTTGCTCCTGGACAACATGAAATTGATTTCAAATATGCAGATGCAGTAAGAGCATGTGATGACATCCAAACATTCAAACTAGTTGTAAAAACAATTGCTCGTAAACATGGTCTTCATGCAACATTCATGCCAAAACCATTGTTTGGCGTTAATGGATCTGGAATGCACTGTAACCTTTCTCTATTCAAAGATGGGGAGAATGCATTTTTCGATGAAAAAGGCGATTTACAGTTAAGTGAAACAGCCCGCCAATTTATCGCAGGTGTTATTAAAAATGCAACAGCGTTTACGGCTGTAACAAATCCAACTGTTAACTCTTACAAGCGTCTAGTTCCTGGTTATGAGGCACCTTGTTATGTTGCTTGGTCTGCAGCTAACCGTAGCCCGTTAATCCGTATCCCGGCTTCACGTGGACTTAGTACACGCGTTGAAGTACGCTCTGTCGATCCATCTGCTAATCCGTATTTAGCAATGGCCGTATTATTACGTGCGGGGCTTGATGGTATTAAAAATGGACTAAATGCTCCAGCTCCAGTTGACCGTAACATTTATGTTATGAACAAACAAGAGCGTGAAGCAGAAGGAATTGCTGATCTTCCTGCTACATTAAAAGAAGCGTTAGTTAACTTACAAAACAATGAAGTCATCAGTGGAGCTCTTGGTGAGCACATCCTTGAGCATTTCATTGAGGCAAAAGAAATAGAATGGGATATGTTCCGTACGCAAGTTCACCCTTGGGAGCGAGAGCAATACATGCAGCAATATTAATGATAAAAAGGCTAACTCGATTGCGATTGAGTTAGCCTTTTTATTTACTTGTTTTCGACTGTCAGTTGAAAAAATAAGTTAAAAACTGACGAAGTGATAGTTTTTATTATTTTTAATGGTTATCGTATGACAACTTCTGTCCCGATAGAAATAATAGTTGCTAACTCCACAACATCTTTGTTATACATCCTAATGCATCCAAGTGAAACATTTTTTCCTATTGATGAAGGATTATTTGTTCCATGGATCCCGTAATGCTCCTTAGAAATACTCATCCACATCGCACCGAAGGGCCCGCCTGGGTTAGGAGCTTTATTAATGATAATATAGTTCCCTATAGGAGTTTCTGAGGCTATTTTTCCAACGGCAATGGGATATGTTTTATAAACGGTATTGTCCTTGTATAATGTTAAGGTATGGTCTTGCCTATTGATTAATATTCGAAATGGGTTTGACGGGGAGTAAGGGATAGAAGGAATAAGAATACGTTGACCTATGATAATCATATCAGGGTTTATTTGTGGGTTAGAGGAAAGAATAGATGAGATTGGGACTCTGTAATCTCTCGAAATCTGATAGAGAGTTTCTCCCTTCTTAACTATATGGGTAAACATAATGCCCTCCTTAGAATAAAGATACGATACTTAAATGTATGAAAGAAAGTTTAACTTAGAATAAAAAAAGACAGCTTTAGGCTGCCTCTTTTAGAAATACTCTATTAAAAAACGGTACGATATAAGCCGATCACTTTACCCAATATTGTTACATTTTGTAGAAGAATTGGTTCCATTGAAGAATTTTCAGGTTGTAGGCGAACAAAATGTTCTTCTTTGAAGAAGCGTTTACATGTTGCTTCATCTTCATCTGTCATAGCAATAACGATATCGCCATTATTTGCATTTTTTTGTTTGTTTTACAATAACATAATCGCCATCTAAAATACCTGCTTCAATCATACTGTCTCCCATAATTTCAAGCATGAACACTTGCTCGTCTATTGGAGCCATACTTTGGGGGAGAGGAAAAAATTCTTCTACATTTTCTATAGCAGTAATAGGTAATCCTGCTGTAACTTTACCGATCAAAGGTACGTTTACCACTTGTTGCTTAGGAATTAGGTCTTGCTCTAAATCTAAAATTTCAATCGCTCTAGGTTTAGTAGGATCTCTTCTAATCAATCCTTTGCTTTCTAATCTAGCTAAATGACCATGAACAGTAGAACTTGATGCAAGCCCCACGGCTTCTCCAATTTCTCTTACGGAAGGGGGATATCCCTTTCCTTTAACTTCATCTTTAATAAAATCAAGAATTTCTTGTTGACGCTTTGTGATTTTTGTCATGAAACCCACCTCGACTATTCACTTTCTATTACTATTAGTATATCATGCTATATTAATAGACACAAACATAAGTTCGAATATTTGTTGACAACAAACATTTGTTCGTATATCTTTATTATAGAAAGGCGAACAAATATTCGAGGTGATAGAAAATGTTAAAATACCAATTAAAAAAGAATGGGTTTATACTTTCATTCATAATCGTAACTGTTCTTCTAAGTATCTACATAATAGAAAAAGATAGGATTGATCAACCAAATCAATCAGAATATATTACAGTAGCAGTTAAGTCAGGAGATTCACTCTGGTCAATTGCCAACCGTTTTTCAACTCTTCATGGACTAAATTATGATCAATTTGTTACGTTAACAACTCAGCTTAATCGACTTTCAACAAGTGAAATTCAAGCCGGGCAAGAAATCATACTTCCTATCAAAAGGACAGACTATTTACAATCTGAAAAAAAAGATGTTCAATTAGTATTACAACAAGAATAGAGGGTATTTCATGAATTGCATCATTTACAGTAGGGTTAGTACTACTAAAGATACTCAAGAAACATCATTAGAAAGACAAGAACAAGAATTGTTACATTTGGCCAATATGTGGGCATTTACTGTAATTGATTGCATCCAAGATCAATCTAGCGGATATGATCTTGAAAGAGAAGGACTGTATTCATTATTAGATCAAATTAAAGAGGGCAAAATAGATGCTGTTCTCATACAGGATGAAACGCGTTTAGGCAGAGGTAATGCAAAAATAGCGTTAATTCATTTTCTCCGAAAGGAAAATATTAGACTTTTTAGTATATCTCATAATGGTGAACTTCAATTATCTGAGTCTGATTCAATGGTATTGCAAATTGTCAGTATGGTGGAAGAACATCAGAGAAAATTACATAATATTAAAATTAAAAGAGGAATGAATAGGGCGATTCAAAATGGTTATACTCCTCAAAATAACTTAAAAAACAAAGGGAATTTGGAAGGAAGAGAACGAATCGAATTGCCAATTGAAGAAATTGTGAAATTAAAGCAAAACGGACTTACGTTTAAAGAAGTAGCAGCGACGTTAAGAGGGTTTGGATACAATGTGTCGAAAGCAACCGTTCACAGAAGGTACAAAGATTGGGAACAATCTAGAGTAGATGAGTTGTCAGAGTAACTAATTTCTAGTAACATGACAACATCACGTTTTATTTGTGAACGAAAGGGTGAAAATATGCTAAATCCAGATAAGCTGGCTAGGTTAAACGAATTATCTAAAAAGTCTAAGACTAAAGGATTATCTTCTAGTGAATCTGCAGAACAAGCAGAATTACGACAACAGTATCTTTCCAATTTTAGGAAATCTATGAAAAATACAATTGAGAATACCCGAATAGTAGATCCAAACGGAAATGATGTTACACCGGAAAAGGTTAAGAAAATTCAAAACCAACGTAATTTACATTAAATAACTGTTCCTGTTACAGGAACAGTTATTTTTCTTTTTGTTATTTTAGTTGGAATTTGTCAAATTTCTAGTATTTATACCTTGATTCATAACTACATTTTTACGGGGAATACTAATTTCGTCAATCATACTAGTTGTCAGACAACTAAAAGAAGATTATAGTAAATGTAAGTTCATATTTTATGACAATGAAAGGATGTAGCACTATGTTTGATAAAATTGATCAACTTGCAGTTAACACCATTCGAACACTATCAATTGATGCAATTGAGAAAGCGAATTCAGGACATCCAGGGATGCCAATGGGAGCAGCACCTATGGCGTACGCCCTTTGGACGAAAGAAATGAATCATAATCCTTTAAATCCATCGTGGTTTAATCGCGATCGATTTGTACTTTCAGCAGGACATGGTTCCATGCTTTTATATAGCTTGCTTCATTTATCAGGATATGATTTACCTATGGAAGAAATTAAAAATTTTAGACAATGGGGAAGTAAAACACCCGGTCATCCAGAATTTAAACATACTGTTGGAGTTGAAGCAACTACAGGTCCTTTAGGGCAAGGAATTGCGATGGCAGTAGGTATGGCGATGGCAGAAAGACATATGGCAGAAGTATATAACAAGGATAATTTTAACCTTGTAGATCACTATACATATTCTATATGTGGCGATGGCGATTTAATGGAAGGTGTATCAGCTGAAGCAGCTTCATTAGCAGCACATCTTCAACTGGGTCGACTTATTGTTATGTATGATAGCAATGATATTTCTTTAGATGGTGATTTAGATAAATCATTCTCTGAAAGTGTAGAAGGACGTTTTAAAGCATATGGATGGCAATATATCCGTGTAGAAGACGGAAACGACTTACACGCTATAACAAAAGCTCTACAAGAAGCTAAAGCAGATCAAACTAAACCTACATTAATTGAGATTAAAACAGTTATTGGGTTTGGTTCGCCTAATAAATCAGGTACAAGTGGAGTACACGGTGCACCATTAGGTAAAGATGAAATCTCTTTGACGCGACAAAGCTATACGTGGGAATTCGAGCATGATTTCCATGTACCTAATGAAGTATATGATAGATTTAAACAAGAGATTGTTGAAGATGGTGAAGCAAAAGAGAAAGCATGGAATGATATGTATGAAACATACAAAGAAAAACATCCAGAGCTTGCACATCAATTTGAAGTTGCTTTAAAAGGAGAATTACCTGAAGGATGGGATTCAACTATCCCTACTTATGAAGAGGGTTCTAGTTTAGCTAGCCGTGCATCTTCTGGAGAAGTACTTAATGCTATAGCTAAAAATGTGCCTAGCTTTATTGGTGGATCAGCTGATTTAGCAGGTTCTAATAAAACCATGATTAAAAATGAAGCAGACTATACTCCAGAAAACTATGGTGGACGTAATATTTGGTTTGGGGTAAGGGAGTTTGCAATGGGAGCTGCAATGAACGGGATGGCTCTTCACGGGGGTGTGCATGTATTTGGTGGTACATTCTTTGTATTTAGCGATTATTTACGTCCTGCCATTCGATTAGCCGCTCTTATGGGACTACCTGTAACATATGTATTTACTCACGATAGTATCGCTGTTGGAGAAGATGGTCCTACACATGAGCCAATCGAACAATTACCATCACTTCGCGCAATGCCGAATTTATCGGTTATTCGCCCGGCAGATGGAAACGAGACAGCGGAAGCTTGGAAATTAGCTCTAACATCGAAGGACCAACCAACCGTTCTAGTTTTATCTAGACAAGATCTACCAACAATGAAGAATTCCGCTGTATTAGCAAAAGATGGAGTCGCTAAAGGCGCATACATTGTTGATGCAAGCGAAAAAGAAACACCCGATGCCCTATTACTTGCATCAGGATCAGAAGTAGGTCTTGCTCTTCAAGCCAAAAAGCTTCTACTTCAGCAAGGGATTCATGTTAATGTTGTCAGTATGCCATCTTTTGACCGTTTTGAAAAACAATCAAAAGAATATAAGCAGTCAGTGTTACCTAAAGGGGTTAAAAAGCGACTAGCTATAGAAATGGCAGCTCCATTTGGTTGGGATCGCTATGTTGGAGATGAAGGAGAGATCTTAGCCATTGATGGCTTTGGTGCTTCAGCTCCTGGTGAAAAAATTATGGAAGAGTACGGATTTACACCAGAAAATGTGGTGGCTCGAGTAAAATCACTATTATCTAATTAAGTATGGGAAGAAGGCTAATCCAATAGATTAGCCTTCTTTTATAGATAGGACAACCATACATATTCGACAAAAGAAGAAAAACTTTTCTGCATTCTTTGACAACCTCTTTTAAACTTACTCCGTATAATAGTAGGAAAGGATAAAAGAGGTGGAAAAATGAGAAACTATCGAATTTATTGGATAAAAGAAGAAGTCGCTCATTTCTTTCATGGTAGAGAAAGGTTATTTTTTCTTTATTTCAAGATTATGAAATAACAAAACACGAAGCTCTTCGTGATATTTTAGCAAGTCAAATTAATTATATTTCAATTCCTCTTCCATACTTACCTACTTATCGATTTATACATCAACAGTTGCACGGTTCTGAAGAATTTTCAATGAAACAGCAATCCTATGAAATACTATTTCCTGAATATAATAGCGGGGCAAGATTAGTGATTTTTGAACGTTATTTTCTTATCAACGCATGGGGATACTATGATGCAGAAGCTTACTTTTTTTGAAAAGACTAAAAAGTTTGAAGGTAAGCTCCTAGCTATAAATCTAGAGCAGGAGGAATTTGGTTGGGTAAAGCCAATTAAACAAAGAAAATTCGTATAAGGGAAGAAAATCCGAACGAACTATTGTATAATACAATAGTGTTTAGTACACTGTCTTATAGACAACATGAAGGAGGAAATAGAATGCTTTGGTTATACATTCTAGTAGGTCTGCTATCTCTTATTGCGGGTCTTGCACTAGGATTTTTCATAGCACGTCGTTACATGATGAACTATCTTAAGAAAAATCCACCTATCAATGAGCAAATGCTACGCATGATGATGATGCAAATGGGTCAAAAGCCATCTCAAAAGAAAATCAATCAAATGATGAGTGCAATGCAAAAACAAATGAAATAAGCGAAAAACACCCCAAATTGGGGTGTTTTTTACGCTCGATTGCAAACCACTTAAAATTATAGTATCTTCCCAATTATTAAACTATTTGGTAAACTTATCTAGATTTAGTTTCAAATAAATGGGGTGGATACATGAGAATATTTAAAGATTTATGGTGGTTTTTTGTTCAAGAGAAGAAAGCTTACGGTATTGGTATTCTTATGCTCCTTTGTGTGGCTCTATTAGAACTTGTACCACCTAAAGTTATTGGAATTGTAGTAGATTTAATCATTACAAACGAATTGACCACTAGAAATTTATTTCTGTGGAGTATTGTTCTCATTAGTGCAGGAATCTTCATGTACGGACTTCGATATGTTTGGAGAGTTATGATATTTGGAGCGTCCGTTAAACTTGCTAAGCAATTAAGAGATGACATGTTTTCTCATTTTACAAAAATGCCCCCCTCATTTTAACCAAAAAAAACGTACAGGAGATTTAATGGCTCATGCCACAAATGATATCCAAGCGGTTAGAGAGACGGCAGGTGCAGGAGTATTGACGTTAGTTGATTCTTTAGCAGTCGGTGGATTTGTGATCATTACTATGGCGTCCACCATCAGTTGGAAATTAACAGTCATCGCATTACTACCAATGCCTATAATGGCTATACTTACAAATTACTACGGAACACTGCTACATAGTCGGTTTCATTTTGCTCAAGAAGCGTTTTCCCACTTAAATGATAAGACTCAGGAAAGTATTAATGGAATAAAAGTAATGAAGACATTTGGGCAAGAATCAAAAGATGTGGAATCTTTTTCAAAGCAGTCAGAAAACGTTGTTGAAAAGAATATGTCTGTGGCAAAAGTGGATTCTTTATTTGACCCAACCATCTCCATTATTGTTGGGATATCTTTCTTTCTTTCGATTGCATTTGGTTCTCGTTTTGTCATGAATGATGAAATGACTCTAGGAGAGCTCATTTCATTTACAACTTATTTAGGTTTGTTAATCTGGCCAATGCTTGCGTTTGGTTGGTTATTTAATATTGTTGAGAGAGGGAGAGCTAGCTATGATCGAATCCAAACTCTTCTGAGGGAAAAATCGGATATAAAAATGGGGGAAGATCTTGTTGATAATCAACCTATTGGTTCTCTGGAGTATCAAGTTGAGGAATTTTATTACCCAGATTCAGAAACAAAAGCTTTATCCCAAATCTATTTTACTTTAAATAAAGGACAAACCTTAGGGATTGTAGGAAAAACCGGAGCAGGAAAAACAACATTATTAAAGATATTGATGAGAGAATACAGTCTTACGAATGGATGCATTATATTCGCGAATAAAAGCATTGAGCAATATACGTTACGTTCATTAAGGGAGTCAATCGGTTATGTTCCTCAGGATCATTATTTATTTTCAATGAGTGTACGAGATAATATTGCCTTCGGCGTTCCGAATTCAACGGATGAAGAAGTCTATTCGGCGTCGAAGCTAGCGCATATATATGAAGACATCCAAGACTTCACCCGCGGGTTTCATACGATGGTAGGAGAGAAGGGTGTATCACTTTCTGGTGGACAAAAACAAAGAATTTCAATAGCTAGAGCCATCCTGATGCAACCGGAACTACTTGTTTTAGACGACTCACTAAGTGCAGTGGATGCAAAAACGGAAGAAGCCATACTAACTTCTTTAAAAAATAATAGGAAAGACCAAACGACCATCATTACAGCACATCGTATGAGTGCTGTCCAACATGCGGATCTCATTATTGTGTTAGATAAAGGAAAGATTGCTGAAAGAGGTACACATGAAGAATTAATGAAATTAAAAGGAATGTATTATGATATGTACTTATTACAGCAGTTGGAATCAAAAGTGGAAGAAGGTGATCGCCATGAATAAGCAAGAGGAGCTTTCACCTAAACATCAACGGGGGGTATTCTTGAGGTTAATGACCTATGCATTACCGCATAAGAAAAGCATAGTTCTTGCTTTTGTATTATTACTAATAGCTACTTTAGGAGAGGTGGCAGGTCCACTACTAGTCAAAGTGTTTATTGATGATTATTTATCTCCTAAAAATTTCCCCTTTACACCATTAATACTCTTAAGTGGAGTCTACATAAGTATTCAGGTACTGAATTCAGTTGTCAGTTACTTTCAGTTAGTAAAATTTCAAGAAATAGCTCTTAAAATTATTCAGCAGTTAAGAATCGATGTATTTTCCAAGGTTCAAAATTTAGGGATGAGCTATTTTGATAAAACGCCTGCAGGTAGTATCGTGTCAAGGGTAACAAATGATACAGAAGCCATTAAAGATATGTTTGTCAGTGTGCTTGTAACTTTTATCCAAAGTAGTTTCTTAATGATAGGAATTTTTATTGCCATGTTTTCATTAAATAGGACATTAGGTTTAATATGCATCGTCTTATTACCTATCATATTATTAATTATTCGAACATACAGAAAATTAAGTTCGATTTTTTATTCAGATATGAGGGAGAGATTAAGTGAACTAAACGCAAAATTAAGCGAGTCCATACAGGGAATGAAGATGATTCAAGCGTTTAGACAAGAAGATAGATTAGTAAAAGAGTTTTCACAGATAAACGGCCGCCACTATGAATCAGGTTTAAAAAATATTAAAGTAGATGGATTATTATTAAGGCCCGCAATGAATTTACTTTACGTTAGTATTTTAGTCGTTATTCTTAATTATTTTGGAGTGACTCATTTACAAAGTGGTATTGAGATTGGAGTATTGTATGCTTTTGTAAGCTATATCGATCGTTTTTTTGAACCCGTAAATCAAATTATGATGAGACTTTCGCTGTTTCAACAAGCAATTGTTTCTGCATCTAGGGTGTTCAAACTACTAGATGAGAAAGAATTAAGTCCACAGCAAGAAAATAAGCCATTTGTAATTGAGCAGGGGACAATTGAATTTAAGAATGTATCATTTTCGTATGATGGTAAAAAAGATGTGTTAAAATCTATTTCATTTAAGGCGAGCCCTGGACAAACCATAGCTTTAGTAGGTCATACAGGAAGTGGTAAGAGTTCTATCATTAATTTATTTATGAGGTTTTATGAGTTTGATCGAGGAGACATTTTAATAGATGGTATATCCATTAAACAATATCCACTTCAAGAACTACGGCAAAAAGTAGGGTTGGTGTTACAAGACCCTTTCTTATTTTATGGTACAATTATGGACAATATTAAATTATATAATGAAACTATAACAGATGATATGGCAAAAGAAGCGCTAACTTTTGTTGAAGCGACTTCTTTTGTAGAATCATTACCGGGTAAATACCTTCATAAAGTGGAAGAACGTGGATCCACATTTTCAAGTGGACAACGGCAATTACTAGCATTTGCACGTACGATGGCGGTGTCACCGAGTATTTTAGTATTGGATGAAGCAACTGCAAATATTGATACGGAAACAGAGGAACTCATTCAGTCTTCTTTAAAGAAAATGAGGTATGGGAGAACGACCATTGCCATTGCTCATCGATTATCTACCATTCAAGATGCAGATGAAATTCTTGTGTTGCATAAAGGAGAGATTGTAGAAAGAGGTAATCATCAGCAATTATTAACTCATGAAGGACTATATTACAACATGTATTTATTACAAAACAAACATAAAAGTAGTACCTATTAATTTATATGGAAAGAGGCTGGTTCCTATATAGGAATCAGCCTCTTGTATTATAAGTTTACTTAAGTTGTAGGGGATAATTTTTTTGATAAGTATAGCTTATTATATTCATTAAGTAATTGATCAAGTTCTTGACTTACTTCAATAGCCGCAAGAGAAGTAAGACCTTGCTCTGCTGCTATACTCAATAATTCTTTTCTCTTGCTTTCTATTTTATCAAGAAGAATAAGTTTCGTCACAGCAAGTTTCCCTTTCTCTCAAACGAAATACAGTACAAAATCTGTAAGTATAGTATAATAGAAAATAAAAGATAGTTCAAAGTAAAATTGTATCCTTTATAAAATTGGGGAACTTGTATGACGAGGATGTCACAAATTGTTCACAGGTGATGCAGGTCTATTTTTATTTTATCTCTGTTAAAATAAAAGGAACTGCATAGATTAGGGGTGTGTATTTTTAAATGGAAAATGTATCAATCATAGTAGCTTTAGGAGCAGGGTTTCTTAGTTTTATCTCACCATGCTGCTTACCACTTTATCCAGCTTTCTTATCATATATTACTGGAATGTCTATACAAGAATTAAAAGATGAAAACCCCATGCTTAAAAAAGAATAGCTTATTACATACTTTATTCTTTTTGTCAGGGTTTTCTATTATATTTATTGCTTTAGGCTTTAGTACCTCTTTCATAGGAAGAGTATTTATTGAAAATCAAGATTTCATTAGACAAATTGGTGGTATTATTATTGTTGTGTTTGGGTTGGTTATTGTTGGTGTGTTTACCCAGGTTTTTAATGAAGGACCGTCGTATTGAATTTAAGAATAGACCTAGCGGATATTTTGGGTCGGTTTTAATAGGACTTGCCTTTGCTGCAGGATGGACACCGTGCACAGGCCCAATATTAGGGACTGTTATAGCTTTAGCTGTAGAAAATCCTGAACTAAGTACTGTGTATATGTTTTCTTATTTTCTAGGTTTTGCTATACCGTTTATCTTGCTTTCTTTCTTTGTTGGACATATGAAAGTCATTAAACGACATAGCCAAAAATTAGTCAAAATAGGTGGTTACATTATGATAGCATTTGGTATTCTGCTTTTCTTTGATCTTTTTACTACAGTAATTAGTTATCTAACGACACTTACTGGTGGCTTCCAAGGGTTTTAATGATAATTGAACCAATCCGAGGAGGATTTAGTTTAATTAGAAAAATAGGTTTGAAGTCCTGTGGTGTGTGGTGTTATAGTAAAAAAGTATTAATTGTAAGTTAGGTTAGTAATAAGGAGGATTTCATCATTGGCAAGAATACTGATTGTAGACGATGCGAAATTTATGCGACTAACGCTAAAAAATATGTTAGAGAACGGTAGTCATGAAATTGTTGGTGAAGGTGAAAATGGTCAAGAAGCAATAGATCTATACCGTGAGTTTAAACCAGACCTCCTTACATTGGATATTACAATGCCAGTTAAATCAGGTTTAGAAGCATTAAAAGAAATACATACAGAGTTTCCTGATGCAAAAGTTATTATGTGTTCTGCTATGGGGCAGCAAAAAATGGTGGTAGAAGCCATAGAAAGCGGTGCCAAAGACTTTATTGTGAAACCATTTGATCAAGCCAGAGTCTTAGATTCAATATCCCGTGTTTTAGAATAAGGTAGCTAGAGCCATAAAACGGCTCTTTTTTTATTTATTTTCCTTTGATACAATGGAGAATAGAATGTAATCAAATAAGGATGATGGACTATGTATATAGCTATTTCTAGTATATTTGCTATACTAATGGGTGTTTTAGTGTTAATTATTAGAATGAAGGCAAGTGAGAAACCAGTAAACGAAAAGAAGATTATTCTGCCTCCATTATTTATGAGTACAGGTGCTTTAATGTTTGTCTTTCCCTTTTTTCGAGTGAGTTTAATCGGTATAGCAGAAGCACTGTTAGTGGGAATGCTCTTTTCTATAATCTTAATACGTACAAGTAAGTTTGAAGTAGTAGGGAATGACATCTATTTAAAACGCTCTAAAGCATTTATTTTTGTATTAGTAGGTTTATTACTAATCAGAATTGTTATGAAGCTTTGGTTAAGCTCTCAAATTGACTTAGGTGAATTAAGTGGCATGTTTTGGATTCTAGCTTTTGGGATGATTGTTCCTTGGAGAATTGCTATGCTTCTCCAATATAAGAAAATTTTAAGATCACATAATCCAATACAACCAACCACAATCTAACCACTGTATACTCAGTGGTTTTTTTGTTGTCTATTTATCCACCTAGGTTAAGCAGCTTGTATAGCTTTTAAGGTAAATGGAAAACTAACCAAAAAGAATGCAATATAGGAGGAGAAGTTAGTGAAATCGATTTTTGGGATTCTTTTGTTACTATTCATACTTATAGTACAATCAGATGTTATCGTTGCAAAGGAAACGAAAGAGTTTGCCATTGTTATAGATGATTTAGGAAATAATATGAAGGGAACAGAAGAGATACTTCAATTGCCAACTATTCTTACTGTAGCAGTGATGCCTCATTTGGAAACAAGTAAAGAAGACGCTGAAAAAGCTCACAAATTAGGTCATGAGGTCATTATACATTTACCACTTGAGCCGGTACGGGGGAAAAAAAGCTGGTTAGGACCAGGTTCCATTACAACCGACCTATCGGACGAAGAAATAAGAAAAAGAGTACGATTAGCTATTAAAAGTGTACCTCATGCGGTAGGGATGAATCACCACTTAGGTTCAAAAGCTAGTGCAGATGAAAGAGTGATGAGAATTATTTTAGAAGTATGTAAAGAAAACAATCTATATTATCTAGACAGCAAAACCTCTACGCAAAGTGTTATTCCAAAATTGGCGAACGAATTAGGTGTTTCCTATTTAGAAAATGAAATATTTTTAGATCACGTTGGAACGATTGAACATATGGTTGGAAAAGCAAAGCTACTGGAGAAAAGGCTTGCCCGAGAAAATGAGTTAATTGCAATTGGTCATGTAGGGATTACAGGAGATAAAATGGCAGATGTATTACGAGAATTCATTCCAGAATTTGAGGAAATTGGAGATGCAGTACCATTGTCTAAGCTATTATCAGAATACGATACGATTCAAGGTCCTTTAAATAAATGACGCCCACGTTAAAGTACGTGGACGGAATTTATTTAAAAATAAACTTCATAAGGTTCAGTATTAATTTTCATTTCATCTTAATTTTTTTCGTTAAAAATTTTTGGTCTCTCTTAGGTGTGGCTAAAATATATCCTCTAATTAATAGTTCTTGTGTAATTTTATTTGCCCCTTCCTGTAAAGCCAATTCTCCTATTTTGCCTGCAATTTTCTGGCGGGCAACATCACGAAAAAGCTCAGGTACAGGACTTACTAGTTCTTCTAATAAAGATTTTTCATTCTGCCCCCATAATGATCTAGTTTCATTTACATAGTGCTCTTCCCAGTCTAAGATAGATTTACCATCATCTTTTGGAAGTCTTTTCAAAAACTTTCTGAACATAAAATAACCACCAATTGCAAAAGAAGAGACAAGCACTAGTCCCCAAAATAATATAAATAACATAAACCAACCTTGTAGCATATATAACCCCACTCCAAACCTTTTGATACTTGGTTTTATCCTTATAATTATAGTAGAGAAAAAGAGTAAACTCAAGGAGTATCTATCCCTCATTACTCTTGTATGATACTATTTTGATGAGGTGTGAAACAGTGAAAATATTTATTAGAGGGATCGTTATTATGTTGTTTTGTACATATCTTACTATTTTGTTCTATCTGTTATTTTTTTCTTAATTATAGAACGGCAGTCTCAAGTGGGCAATTTCAAGGAACGGGAATTAATTTAATTCCATTTAAAAGTATTTATGAACATATACGCACAGCTGAATCGTATCATTATACAGATAATTTAATTGGCAATATCCTTGCATTTATCCCCTTTGGTTTTTCTTACCGGTACTAAAGAAAACATATGTAATAATGATTAAATTGATTTGTATTACCTTTGCTTTCTCTGCGAGTATTGAATATTTGCAGTATGTATTCAAAGTTGGTGCTTTAGATGTTGATGATATCTGTTTAAATGTGATAGGTAGTCTAATTGGCTACACCTTTTTTCTACTAGGTGTCTATAAACTGAATGAGAGAGTAGTCAGTTAATTTTTAATATTTAAACTTTCGTGTCTCGAAGGATATTCTCTTTACCACTTGGTACTCTAATGATAAGATACTTTATGGTAACTGAAGGTTTTAAATAGTGGTAGCTTTCAGTTAATTATACCTGCACTTATGGAAGGGGATACCATCATGAAGAAAATGAAATGGTTAGGATTTACTTTTGTAGCAATTTTAATGCTAGCTGCATGTGGAAGTAACGAGGAAGAGGCTACACCAGCAGAAGAGACTGCAGAAGTTGATACAGCAGAAGTTAAATCAGCAATTATGCGTGAATACTTAAATATGACAACAATCGTAAATGGTGTGGATAAAGATTTAACAGATTATATGGTGAGTGAAGCTACATTAGAAGGTGAAGAACTACAAACTGCTAAAGACTCAGCGTCTGTTGCTGCTGCAAATGCGGCAGCTGAATTAAGAAAAAATTGAGCTTTCTGATGAACTTGGTACTTATAAGGAGCAAGTAGAAGGAGCTTTTACTACGTTAAAAGAATCGTATGAAATGAAAGCAGAAGAACTACGTAAAGATGAATCCAATATGGATGCCGCAAATGAAAAATTTGCAGAAGCAGAAAAAACTCTTGGAGATCTTCTTGAAGAGGTTGGGTTAGTTCGTACGAGCTTAGATAAAGACCTTAATAGCTAATGAAATCAAAAGCGAAAAGCGGCGGATCAGTATACTGGTTCCGTTTTTTTTTATTTATAACGTACATATCATGACGTATTGATTCACTTTGATATAATAGAATCAGTATTTTTTAATGAGGTGGAATTATGAAAATTATACATACCGCAGATTGGCATTTAGGAAAACTGATACATGGATTATACATGACCGAGGATCAAAAAATTGTATTACATCAATTGGTTGATTTAGTGGAAGAAGAACAACCTGATGCCGTTATAGTGGCAGGTGATCTTTATGATCGAAGTGTTCCACCGACTGCGGCCGTTGACTTACTGGATGAAATATTTTACAAGATAAACGTGGAACTTCAAACGCCTATCGTGGCCATTTCTGGAAACCACGATAGTGCAGAGCGTTTGCATTTTGGGAGTTCATGGTAATAAAAAAAAATCATCTATACTTGCAAGGGAAATTAAATCCTTCATTTGAACCTATACGTATCAAAGGAGTTAATTTTTATACGATTCCATATGCCGAGCCAGGATTGGTTCGGCAGCTCCTCCAAGATGAATCAATTTCAACCCATCATGATGCCATGAAGGCAATATCCGGTAGAATTGAAGAAAAAATGAATAGGAACGAACCCAATGTATTAATTGGTCATCATTTTGTTTTAGGAGGGAAAGAAACAGATTCAGAAAGGGTTCTAAGTGTAGGAGGTTCAAGTTGTGTTGGACAAGAAGTGTTTGCTCCATTTACTTACACAGCTTTAGGTCACCTTCACAGTCCCGATGCGATTAAGCATCCATCTATAAAGTATTCAGGTTCTTTATTAAAATATTCTTTTTCAGAAGCTTCGCAAAGAAAGAGTGTATCCATTGTAACAATTGAAAAAGGGAGTATCTCAATAGAAGAAAGAGAACTTAAGCCTTTGAAGGACATGCGAGTGATTGAAGGATTTTTAGAAGAACTGTTAGAACCTAGTTTTTACCAATCTCAACAAGTAGAGGATTATTTAAAAATATCCCTACTAGATGAAGGGGCAATAATAGACCCTATCAATCAATTACGCAAAGTATATCCAAATGTTTTACATCTCGAAAGAAGAATTGACCGTCTAGATATTAAGCGGAATAACGAGGTTGGAACCTTGAAAAATAAAAAGAAAACAGAACTCGACTTGTTTGAAGAATTCTATTCTTCAATGACATCTTCAGAGTTTACTACAGAAAAAAGAGAATATATTCAGCATATAATGAATCAAGTAAAGTTGGGAGCGGAAGAATGAGACCCTTACAATTGATTATGACGGCTTTTGGGCCGTATGCAGATGTAGAAAAAATCGATTTCCGTTTACTCGAAAATAGAACGATGTTTGTCATTTCTGGAAAGACAGGAGCAGGGAAAACTACAATCTTCGACGGAATTAGCTTTGCTATTTATGGGAAAGCAAGTGGAGAAGACCGTTCAGGACAGGACCTGCGAAGTCATTTTGCGAATGAAGATGTAGAAACTGAAGTAGAGCTAACATTTATGCTAAGAGGAACCACTTATCGAATTGTTAGAAAGCCACAGCAGGCAAGAAAGAAAAAAAACGGTAGAAGGATATACAACGATTCCAGCTATGGCGGAATTGTACGAAATATACGAAGGGCAGGAAAAATTACTTGCTTCTTCTATTCGAGATGTAGATGAGTTAATCAAAGAAATTATGCAATTAGATGCAAATCAGTTTAGACAAATATTAATGATTCCACAGAATGAATTTAGAAAACTTTTAACATCAGATAGTAAAGACAAAGAACTAATATTACAAAGATTATTTCATACAGAATATTATCAGCTAATACAAAACCGACTAAAAGATGAAGCAAAGAGACTCCGCGAACTAGTTGAACGCAGTCTACAGGATAGAACCTTATTATTGAAATCTATTGAACCGAGAAGAGTGGATGAACTTTCTCTGCTAGTAAAAGATGAAACTTTACATGATATAAAGATTCTATTTTTATTACAGGAAGAAATAAAAGAAGAATCAAATTTTTGAAATACCGTAAAGCTGAGTTGTCCCAATTACATCAAAAAAGAGACAATATCAATACTAAATTAGTTGAAGCTGAAGCTTTACTGGATCAATTTAAAAGAAAAAGAACACCTTGAAGAAAAGTAATAAAATCATCCAAAGTAAAGAATTAGAGATGGCCCGAAAGGAAGAGCAGTTACAAAAAGGTCGTAAGGTTCAATTACTTCAGCCTCAAGAACAGTTCTGCCTTCGACTAAAAGAAGATTTGCACCTCTTACACGAACAAAAAGGTGAAAAGCATACCTTAATGATTCAACAAACAAAAAAATGTAGAAATGGCAAAAGTAGAATTAGACGAGCAAATTCATAACGAAGATTCTAGAAACGAAATAAGAAAAAAAGTTTCATTATCTTCAGAATTTGAAAGAAGATGTCTATGCTATTTCTTCGACTAAAAAAGAAGTAAACGATGCTATGAAGCACCATCGGATCATACAAAAAGAATTAAAACAGCAACAAGAAGAACTTGATAAAGTCACGACAAAAATAGAAGAAATAAGAAAAAGTCATCAAATCACTTGATGAATACCAACGAGCGAAGATGAGGATTGAAAATCGTATAGAAAAAAAGCGATATGAATATAGAGAGTTAAGGACTATGAATGATTTACTATTTAAACAGAATGAAATTTCGAAGTTAGTAAATCAAAGAACGTTGGAATTAAATGCATCTCGTAAACAAGTTGAAGATAAAGAGGCTACGTTAAAATTTCTCCAGGAAAAGTGGCGAGATAGTCATGCCTATCAACTCGCACAATCTCTTGTAGCAGGAGAGGCATGTCCTGTATGTGGTTCTACTCAACACCCTTTAAAATCTATGGCAAAGAAAGAAATGGTTAACCAGGAAGACTTGAAACAAGCTGAATTAGAGGTTCAGGAGTTTCAAAAGTTAACTCTTGAAGCAGAACGAGAATTCACAAAAACTAGTACACTATACGATTCAATATGTGATCAGGTGAAAGATAAAGAAGAAGTTTTAGAAGGAATCATTGATCAATATACTCTCATTGACACAGAAATCTTACTTGAATCAGCCGTTTCAGCTGGTAAAGAATTAGCGGAAAAGTTAAAAGAAATTAATCTTTTCTTAGAAAAAAATAGTCGAGTAAATCAAAAACAAGCGGAATTGTCAATAAAACAATCAGAATTGACAAACTCCATTCGAGAATTGGTAGAAAATGAAAGAAGGTCATATGAAAAACTATCTTCTGTAAAAGCTACACTAGAAAATCTTGAAAAGAAGATACCTGAATCTCTTAGAAAAGAGAAGGAATATGAAACGGAAGTAACGAAAGTAACAGTAGAAAAAGATAAGCTTTTTCAGATGTTTGAACATGCGAAAATAAACTATCAAGATTCCATTGATGCATACAAACAAGTAGAATTACATTACCATTCCATCATGGAGAATATTGATAAACAAACAAAAGCTTATCATCATGAGTTAGAGAAATGGGAAAAAGCTAAAGTAGCACAAGGCTTCAAAACAGATGAAGAGTATTATCAATCCTTGAAGATTATTGATCAGCTACAATATTTAGAACTTGATATTAGTACTTATCGAGAGGACAAACGAAGTGTGGAAGATAGGTTACAAGATAGTATAAAGCGTCTAAATAAAGTGGAATATCCACATATAGATAAATTAAGAGAGTCTAAAGTAGATTGTATTAAGGAAATTGAAATGAAAGAATCTGAAGTTTTTTCTAGTCAATCAATTCTCACTCATCATCAGCAGCTCCTTACTAAAGTTACAATGATTAATGAAGAAGTAAAGGAATTAGAAACTCAATTTAGTTTAATTGGTCATTTAGCAAGCATTGCTCGGGGTGACAATGTTCATCGCCTTACATTTGAACGTTTTGTATTGGCATCGTTTCTTGAAGATATTTTAGTTGTTGCCAATCAGAAATTAACCAAAATGACATCTGGACGATATTTGTTAATGAGAAAAAGGGAGCGATCAAAAGGTAATGTGCAAAGTGGTCTAGAACTTCTTGTTTTTGATCAGTATACCTCACAAGAGCGTCATGTAAAGACTTTGTCAGGTGGAGAAAGTTTTAAAGCTTCTCTAGCATTAGCTCTAGGATTGGCTGAAGTCGTTCAACAATATGCAGGAGGAGTCTCTTTAGAAACGATGTTTATAGATGAAGGATTTGGAACATTAGACCCAGAATCATTAGACCATGCAATAGAAGCATTGTTAGATGTTCAGTCAACTGGAAGACTAGTAGGAATCATATCTCATGTACCAGAATTAAAAGAAAGAATTGATGCTCAATTAGTCGTGAATTCTTCTCAAACAGGAAGCTCTACTACATTCCAATTTATTAATTAAGAAGTAAAGCAAGAGGTGAGAAATTTGGCGAATATTGGAGTGGACGCTGGAGGTACTTTATGTAAATTAGTCATTGAAGACAATGGAAAATTACATTATAAAAGGTTTCCTACTGAACATATCAACATGATTAAGAGTTTAGTTTCTTTTGATTCATTCTCTACTATTCATATAACAGGAGGAGCGTCCCATAAGCTAGTAGATATATTTCCACGTGCCGTTCAAGTCTCAGAATTTAAGAGTATTGCGCTTGGGACTAACATACTACTACAAAAAGAAAAATGGAGTGCCAGTTCTTTCATGTTAGTAAGTGTTGGAACTGGAACCTCTATCCATTTTGTATCGGAAGAAAAAGTAGAAAGAGTAACAGGCACAGGGATAGGAGGAGGGACGCTTGTCGGCCTCGGAACTCTTCTAGGTGCAAAAGACTTTGAAGAAATAATGAAATGGAGCAGGTTAGGAGATCGAACAAAAGTGGATCTTACAGTTAAAGACATATATGGTAATGGAGAAGCGCCGTTAAATGCGTTACTTACTGCCAGTAATTTCGCAAAAACAGTTCATCAGTCGACATCGAGAAACGACCATATGGTTGGGATAATCAATATGGTTGCTGAAGTGATTCTAGTTTTAGCGTTAGAGGCAGCAAAAGCTTATGAAGTGAATGATTTTGTATTTATTGGTTCAACTTTTTATCAAAATGATGTGTTAAAAGAAAGAATCGCTATGCTCCAGACAGAGTTTAAATTTCATTCCATAATTTTAGAACAAGGAATGTATGCTGGTGCATTAGGAGCATTATGCTGGAATCAAAATAAAATATAGACCGTTCACATTTTGTACATTGTTATTTTTTAAAATAATTGACTATCATGGAATTGTTTTGGTTTTTGAAATGGAAAAGGGGGATTATGATGAAATACATAAAAAACGTTGGTTTTGTATTTGTACTTACAATCATATTAAGTGCTTGTAGTAATGGTGGATTTCATTCCGATTATCAATATGAAATAGAAGATTTTGAAGCAACAAATCAACGAGGAGAGCCCATCAATCAGAACGAATTTAAAAAACGGTAAAGTTACGTTAGTCGACTTTATCTTTACTAATTGTATAACGGTTTGTCCTCCCATGACGTATAATATGTCTCAAATTCAAGGAATGTTAGATGAGGAAGGTGTAACAGATTATCAAATTGTTTCATTTAGTGTAGACCCTGAAAATGATAGTCCTGAAGTATTATCAGAGTATATAAGTAATTATGAAGCAAATGAAGATAATTGGCATTTAGTAACAGGGTATAAACAGGAATTCATCTCACAGCTTGCGCTAAACTCGTTTAAAACAATTGTGCAAAATGATCCAACGTCAGACCAAGTGATTCATGGAGTGAATTTTTATTTAGTTGATCAAAAATGGAACCGTTGTAAAAGATTATCAAGGAAATGAAGAAGTACCTATGGATATGATTGTCTCCGATGTTAAGGCGCTTATAAAAGCCGGTCCAGTAGAGTAATTAAACAAAAGATTTAATGATTCCCTTTTACATGAATATAGGAGGCACATAAATATGTTATATACAGCTAGAGGTCGATTCGTATTGCTAAGTTATGGTGAAGCCATTTCTTATTTACTATTATTAGGAATTGCGATGCCATTAAAATATATGGCTGGTATTCCAGAAGTGGTATCTGTTGTGGGTGCCATTCATGGTGGGCTGTTTACGTTTTACATCGTTGCAGCGATTCACTTATTTTTTGTTGATAAATGGTCAATCATTCAATTTGGACTTGCTGTGGTTGCAGCATTTTTGCCTTTTGGACCATTTATATTCGATAAGTATTTTCTAAAAAATCCCTAAATCTGTTTGCATTTTAAAGGTGAAATGTTATAATTAAATTAATTATTGTTGTTCAAGCGATTCATGCAAGAAGAAATATATCTTCGTCAAAATGAGTATGTTGAGAGCAAGAATAGTAATATTTTTACGTGAACAGCTGTTCACACAGGAGGAAAAACAATGCTACAAGGTAAAGTAAAATGGTTCAACGCAGAAAAAGGTTTCGGTTTCATCGAAGTTGAAGGTCAAGACGATGTATTCGTTCACTTCTCAGCTATTCAAGGCGAAGGTTTCAAATCTTTAGAAGAAGGTCAAGAAGTTTCTTTCGAAATCGTTGAAGGTAACCGTGGACCTCAAGCTGCTAACGTTACTAAATAATATAACCAATTAAAGAAGACTCCTTTTTTAGGAGTCTTTTTATTTTGTATATAGGTGAAATGGTCTTTTGGGATTGAGTGAACTATCCATTCTGATTATCAACTGAAGTGGATAATGATGGATGTGTTGTCGGGTTAGGCATTAAATACTTGTTAATATTTAAATAAACAACGCCTGCGATCATACATCCGATTCCAAGAGCCGTAAACATAATATCTCCCAGTTCTTTATTTAATAGATATCCAGAAATAATGGGTCCTACTGCACCACCAATGATCCATTGTAAGCCAGCAGCTCCCATATAAGTTCCACGTAAATGATCAGGTGCAATATTTGATATAAATGTCATTTGTACCGGGGTGATAAGCATTTCACCAAGCGTGTACACGGCATAAACAACTAACAAAAGTAATAATATGGGAAGAAAATCTAACCTAGCTTCATAAAATGTGGAAGGTAATAATGCTATTCCAATTTGTCCAAGTCCAAATAAAATGGACCCCCATAACATAACCGCTCCGATTCTAAACTTTCCACTCCAACTAGCGATTGGGAATTGAAATAACACGACAAGCAATCCATTAAATGCTAATAAGTAAGGAAATGGATTTAATGTTTCAGGTAAGTGCTTCATTTCAATATCAAAATGAATTGGGAGCATTCCTTCTGTCTGGGAAAAACTCATACTGATTACTACACCAGTTAAAACGAAAACCAACAATAGGCGGTCTTTCCATAAAACAGAAAAAGGAGAAGGGATTTTCTCAGCAGATTGTTTTGCATGTTCCTTTACGAGATCGCTTTTTGGTAGGGTTTCTTTAATAGATATAAACACAATGAACGCATAAAAAATAACAGTGCTTGCTGTGATTAAAAAGATGATGCTTTTAGAGAAAAATATAATGGATGCACCAAGTAAGGGACCTATTGCCGCTCCTATATTATGCCCCATACGTAATAGGCCAAACGCTTCATTGCGCTGCTCTGGTGTTGTGACATCTGCAACCATTGCAGATGCTGCTGGGTGAAAAAGTGAGTTGAAAAATCCTAACAATGCGCTTAACACCGCGAACATAATAAATGTATCAAAAAAAGACAAATCCTAACATTACGATTCCATTACCTAACATTGACCAGATCATAATAGGTCTACGACCATATAAGTCAGCTAGTTTTCCTCCTATCATAGTCCCAAATATTGAGAAAATAGGAGAGATTGCCATCACAATTCCAACATAAATGAGTGAATCGACTTTATCCGCTAGATAAAGAGCAAAAAATGGTTGAAGCATCATAAATGCAATCCCATTAAGTGATTCACCAAAGAAGCGAATCCATACATTCCGATTCATACCTCGTAACTTTTTAAACATAAAGATGCCGCCTTTCCTTAACGTACTCCTATCATATTATGAAACCTCCTTCATTCCTTATTTTCAGAATACTTAATTTTTACAGCATGTTCCTTCATTTGTATGGTACAATCAATACGTGCTTTTACAATGTAAAAGAGGAAAACGATGAAAAACCCATACTTTATATAGACACAATATTTATTGTATATGGGTATATACTAATGGTTACTAATCATTTAAATTCAGTTATTCTAGTAGGATTTATCTTAGTAGGTTGTAGTAAATTATTTTTAATAACCAGTCTATTCGATCAATTGCCCTATTAGAAAATTATTTTGTAGGATTTAGTAGAGAAAGCATAACGGTGTCATGAAACTTACCGTGCTGCTTCATGTACTGTCTTAGAATACCTTCATTTTGAAATCCTAGTTTTTCAAGTAGATTAATAGAAGCGTTGTTCTGTACATATACAATTGCGCCAATTCGATTTATATTACACTGTGTAAAAAGATGTTCTTGCATTGCGGATATTGCTTCAGTGGCATACCCTTTTCTCCAATGTTCTTCAGCAATTTCATAACCGATTTCGCATCTATTAAACTTTTGCACCCAGTTATGTATACCGCATGTACCAATGCAACGGTTATTTTCCTTTATTACGATGGCCCAGCGAATCATTTTTTCGTTTTCAAATCCGATTTTTGCTTGATCGATAAATTGTTTAGCCTGCTCTATTGTTTGGAAAGGTTCCATACCAAAATATTGAAGCAGACGTTCATTAGTAAAATTAGTAAATAAGACTCTTTTATCTTCTGCTTTTAACTCTCTTAAAAGAAGTCGTGAAGTCTCAAGTTGAGGAAACTCTTTCATATCCATTTCACCTCTATTAATAATTTGTTCGTAAGTAGCATACCATATGAGGTTGAATAAAGATGGATAATTGTAGAAAAATTAGGAGAAGGTTCTATGATCATCATACTTAAGGAATTTAGTTATGTCATTCCATTGTTTTTTAATTAGCATGATTATGATGTTTTTGTTTTTAAGAATATGGATAAGAGAGCGTACATATTTTACGTGGAGAAAGTTGCTGCCATATATCGTCTTCTTTCTTGCCACCATCGGCATTGCTCTTGTCACCTTAACTCCTCAAGAAGGGAATGACCAATGGAAGAACTATAATTTTATCCCATTCAGTAACTTTATTTTACACATCCAATATAACGGGAATATTTTTATTCCACTTAGAAGTTTGATAGCAAATATTCTATTATTTTTACCCTTTGGAGCAGCTTGTTGCTGGATATTTATAAAACAATCACGCCCTGTCTTCGTAAGTATATATTTTGGTTTTTTACTGTCATTAACTATTGAGGTAACACAATTTTACTTACCACTAGGAAGATCTATTGATATTGATGATTTATCCATGAATACGCTAGGGAGTTTGATTGGAGCAATTATTGTGCTACTAATCGCTAAGCATATTGAAAAGGAGACTGACAATTAACTCTCAGTCTCCTTTCATTTTCTAATCTATAGCTCGTTTATTCTTTCTAAAACGGTAGAACACAAAGTATAAGCCAGGAACAATTACTAACGTTAAGATTGTAGAGAATAAGATCCCTGCGATAATTGTAACGGCTAGAGGAGTAAATAATGCATCTCCACTAACAGCTATTGGAATTAAAGCTACGATTGAAGTTAATGCAGTTAAAAGGATAGGTCTAATTCTCGCTCTACCTGACTCCATCACCGCTTCTAACAAGCTCATTCCTTTATTTATTCCTTGCTCCATAAATTCTATTAACACAACAGAATTTCTAACAACAATCCCAGTCAATGATACCATTCCCATTACCGCTAAGAAACTAATCGGAGTTTGAGTAACAAATAACCCAAAAATAGCTCCTGCAATTGCTAGATATACGGCTACTAATACAAGGAAAGGAAGAGAAAGGGAATTAAATTGAAAAGCGATTAACAAGTAAATTAGAAAAATTACGATGGTAAACAACACAATAATCTCTGCAAAAAAATCATTTTGAGCTTGATTTTCTCCGCCCATTGAAATTTGGTAATTTTCATCATCTAAATTACTTCGTTCGTCTTCAACAATGGTTGTAACCTTTTCCTTAAAGTTTTCAACTTCTCCTGGGAATGCTCTTAAGACAATGGATCTCTCTCCTTGAAGGTGAGGGATTCTTTGTAATTCTTCTGTCTTATTTTCTTCTAGTAACTCATCCAAAGTCAATATGGATGGTGGGCCAGTTGGAGCTGGAGCAAAAATTTCAATATCGGATAGTTGTAGAGAATCTTCTGGTTGTAATCGATCAATGAATAGAGTCATATTCTTTTTTTGTTTATTCCGTTATCAAAGGATGAGAGGGGAATACCGTCCGTTGTGAGTCGGATTTGTTCACTTATTTGATTGATAGATACTCCGTATTCTTCCATTATTTCTCGATTTGGAGAATAGGATATGGTTGGTTCTGGTTTCCCAATATTATCTAATACAAGTTCAGTACCCAATTCTTCAATTCTGTCTTGTAAAGAAGCTTGGATAGATGTCAATTTTTCAATATCAGGCCCTGAAATGGTTACAGTAACAGGAGCACCTGAAGGGGGACCTTGTTCAATCGTATTCATAAAGATAGTCGCATTACTAAATTCAGAACGTAATGGTTCAGTCCATTTGTCGATCAATCCTTTAGCAGTTTGGTTCTCTCTATCCACTCTTACAACAATTTGACCTGTGTAATCACCGGTAATATCCATTGAACCAGTGAATAAACCCGGAACTCCTGTTCCTGCAAAGATGCTTGTTTCGAATACACCCTCGTCTTGTGATAGAACATCTGCCATATCCGATAATTCTTCATATGTTTCTTCTAATGTAGTTCCAATAGGTAAGGTCACGTCAATGGTTACTTCTTCACGGTCTGCTGCAGGGAAAAATTCAAAAGGAGTGAAGGCTACCAAACCAAAGATTCCAGTTGTAATCATGAGACCGACAAGAGAAATAACGACCGGACGCTTTCCGATAGATCTTAAAACCCTATCTGCATACCAATCTGCTAGCATATTTAATGGTTGCCAAGAAGTCCAGGTGTATCTGAAATCATTTTATTTGAACGCTTGTATAATTGGTAACGAACCATTGGCACGAAGAATAGGGCTACAATAGTTGAAGCTAATATTGTAGTAATTAATACGGTTGGTAAAGCACGTATAAACGCCCCGTTGCCACCACTTAAGAAAATTAGTGGAGAAAAAGTAAAAACAATAGCTAACGTAGAAGTGACAATGGAAACCCAGATTTCCTTCACGCCATTGACTGCACCAGCTAGAGCTCCATCACCTAAACGATATCGTCTCTGAATATTATCGTTCACAACGATACTATCATCTACTAAAATTCCAAGTGCAATAATTGCGCCAATAATTGAAATTTGATTTAGATCTACATTTGCAAATGGTAAAGGAATTAGTCCTATTAATACAGATAAAGGGACAGCTAATGCCATGACAAATGCTCCAGATAAAGATAAACCCAAAGATGAAGTTAAAATAACTGCAATGACAGCAATGGCTAAACTCATATATAACCCTTTGAAAATGTCTGTTACTAAAGTAGCTTGAGAGTAATATTCATTAAATTCAATAGACGAAGGTAAAGAGTTTGAAAGCTCCATCATTTTTATTGATACACTTTCATCAACTGACGGGATATCTTCACCTGGTTTCACATTGACTGTGAAGGAAATGGCTGGAGTATCATTATAAGATATAAGGTCCTTTGCAGGCTTAGATTCTAAAAGTATTTCACCTACATCTGAAAGATAAATAGAATTACCATCTGTGGAAGTGCCCACATATTAATTTTTTTAATTCTTCAATTTGTCCATAGGAATCTATTGCTAATTGAACAATCTGTCCATCTTGTTCTTTCTTTCCAAGTGGAGTTGGTGAAAATTCTTCATTTATAGATGTAAGTATTGTAGGGAATTGAATGCCATACTCACTAAGTTTTTCTGAGTCTAAATTTATGGTGATTTGTTCATCCGTTACACCTTTGATTTGAACCATACTCACTCCTGGAATGGATTCAATTTCTTCCTTCCATCTAGCCATCTCATCCTTTAAATCGGATAATTCATTTCGATTATCACTTGTTAGAGTGTAAGACGAGATAGCAGTACCTCCAGATATAATGGTTACGTTAGGCTCTGTTACACTATCAGGAAATGTGCTTGCAGCATCTGAAACCGCTTGACGCACATTACTAAACACTTCGTTTTTGTCTTGGCCATCTTCAACTGTTAGTATAATAGAAGAAACTCCGGCAGCTGAAGAAGATGAATATTCATCAATTCCATCTATGGAGGACAGTTTTTCTTCAATGGGATTCGTAATATCTCTTTCAACAGCTTGAACTGTTGCACCGGGATAGATGGTTGTAATCGTGCCGGCGTTTACCGAAAATTCAGGTAGCTCTCTTTGAGGTAAAGAAATAAACGTATAAATACCGACGATCAAACATAATAGAAAAAGCACCATGAATATTTTTGATCTCTTTAACATCCAACTTAACATACATTTCCTCCTAAAAAGTTGACTTTAAAGTCAACTAAAAAATAATAACTAATTTAGACGTGATCATATTTAGTTTTCTTAACTGACTCATGAGTCATTTTTTCATGAACTGACTTTTAAGTCAACTCAGAGTGTGTTATTCAATGTGTTTTATTAAGGTGAAGAATAGGTGAGTAAATGGATAAAAGGCAACAAATACTTGAAGCTGCTACAAAATTATTTGCAATGAATGGGTATACAGCAACATCTATGCAACAAATTGCTGATGAAATAGGAATATCAAAAGGGTCTGTATATTTCTATTTTCCTTCAAAAGAGGATCTAATCATTTCGATTTATGAGCATTATCAACAAATCGTTTTTGAACGTTCATTTGTTGTTTCACTACAAAAGGAACTATCAACAGAAGAAAAATTAATCAAACAGTTTTCTGTGCAATTTGAAGGTATGTTCGAATATCGTTCTTATATGATTATGCATATGAGGGGAGAGGGTCCTAAGAATAACGAAAAGATTAAAGGGTTAGAACATAGAATGAGAGGTCGTTTTTTCTCATGGTTAAATGAGGCAATATATGATTTGTTCGGCGATGAAATAACTCCATATAAATGGGATTTATTATGGATGAGTCAATCATTATATACTGCCTATATGACTCTTTATTTATCGGAGGACCATGAGATATCTTCTGGTGATTTAGCCCGTCACATGGTGACACATATCAGAATGTATGGAGAAGTCTATTTGAAAGGTGAATCTAAGCCTTTATTGGATCACAGTAAAATGGAAAAATACTTTGTTAAAAAAGATAAACAAGGTAGCTTTGTACAGTTTGAGGAAAGAGAGAAAATTTGGAAACGATTGGTGGATGAAATTATATCACATTCACTTCCACTAGAATTACAAAAAGAGCTTTTAGCATGTGTTGAAAAAATTTCAGTTGAAATTAAAAAAGAAAAACCAGATAAATTAATTGTGAAAGCATTATTTAATATGATTACACAGGAGAGTTCATTAAAAAAAACCGCTACTCAATTGTATAAGTTGTTATGAGACGCCTTGACGGGGCGTTTTTTTAATGAATGAGAATCTTTTCTACGACTTCAGATGTAGAAATAACTATATCTTTGGATTGTTCCTTTTAAAAGAATGTTCCTCTATAGTAAAGATAGAATGAATAGAAGAGACCAAAAACGTTATATATGTTTGAAGATTATTAAGATTTAGTTAAAAAAGTCGTGTTGATTTTTCGTTCTGTTATGATAAGGAGGAATTGTATTGATGAATTTATCAAAAGAATCAGAAGAGATTTGGACGAAAGAAAAATATCTAAATGACATACAATCGTTGATTATGACGTATCCAGAAGAAAAAATGAAAGAAGTTATGATGCATTACGATAGACGATTTGATTTAGGGGTAGCCTACGGAAAATCGCCGAATGAGATCGTAACCTACCTTGGAACTCCAAAAAGGTTGTCGATTCATTAAGTGAGCAGCGGATATCTATCCAAAACAATCACAGTAGTAATCAGTATATTTCCTTGGGAGACAAAGATTTAGGAAGATTAAGTCAAAAAAATAACGGATAACTATTCAGGCAGATCTAAAGTTGAAACAATCGTCATTGGAATTGCTTTACTTTTCTTTTAATTTAACGTTTATTGTAGGTCCTTTCTTGGGAATGATTGGGGTACTATTAGGATTTTTTGGAACAAGTATCGTATTAATTTTTTCAGCAATTATTGTCCCATTTGCAGAGCCTGTTTTCTCAACCTTGAATTTAAATTCAGAGTGGGTCACCTATTCGACTGCATTCCCGTGGATAGGCACAGTATTTGTTAGTATGATTTGCTTAGGTTTCGGAATTTTATTTAGTATTGTGACATGGTTTCTTTCAAAAGGGTTATTTTATATTTCTCGAAAGTATATAGTGTGGAATATAGAAGTTATTTCTCCAAATAGAAAGGAGGAGAAGTAATTGAAGAAACTTATTGGAGTATCTGTATTTTTGATTTTGGTTGGTGTCGCTGGATTAATCGTATTAATTTTTATGAACAGGGATGAATGGTCCTATAAAATAGAGACATCCACCACAGTTGAATTTGAAATGGGTAGTGCCGAAGAGTTATTTATTACAAGTACTACAACACATTTACAAGTACTACCCCATGAGAAAGACATAGTTGTTTTATATTTAGAAGGTGACGAGAGTTTTATTGAGCATGTAGAGACTGCTGCAAATCAATCAGGTTCTCGATTAACTATAGAGGTTAAAGAAAGAGAGAACCTATGGTTTTGGTTGCCGTTAACGCCGTCCTATTCAGGAAGAGGGGTCTTATATGTACCGATGGACCTTCTTCAATCAATCACAGCAGAGTCAACAACCGGTGATATTGAGTTACGTCCAATTAAAGGTTTAATTTCAACTAACATCCGTTCTACAACGGGTGATATTTATATAAAAGAATTGGAAAGTCAGCTGGTTTCAGTTCACGCTACTACTGGGGATATAAACATTAAGGACGGTCAAAGTGAGGAATTTAGTTTAAGCTCTACAACTGGAGATATCGAACTAGTGAACTCTCTTGGTCGAGTTCAAGGTAATACTACGACTGGTGATATCTTATTCGAAGGCCAAGTTGGAGATTCATTAGATTTCAACGTAACAACCGGTGATATTTTTATTCAAACAAACGGCACTTTGGATGAATACGCTTTACAATATACGACATCTACAGGAGAAATTACAGTTGAACAAAAGAATTTATCTACAACTGTTGAAGGAAATTTTCAACACTCGGAAGGTAAGGGTCCATCTATTAGGATTCATTCAACTACTGGAGATGCAGTGATTCAGTAAAGGAGAGTGTAGTAATTTTGAATTATTCCATTGTGAAATTGCCCAGTATGAAGTTTGTAGGGATAACAGGAAGTCATCTTAACTTTAGTAAGATATGGACTTTGTTTTATGAAAATATGCATAGAATTAAGCACATGAATGAAACGGATATGCTATATGGTATTGAACTATTTCCTCAGGATTACCACGTTAACGGAATATATACGTATATGGCTTGTACGGAAGTCATTCAGATTGATGAAACACCATCAAAAATGGAAGCCTTTGAAATACCTGAGGCGTTTTATCTACAAGTTTCTACTTCTTTAGAAGATGTATTAGCTGGTAAGCATCTTAAGAAGTGCTATTCCCTCACGAAAGAAATAGGATTAACGATTGCAGCTCCATACAATTTAAAACAATTTAAACACGGCTTTAAAGTCACAAAAGGGAATACAGTAGATATTTGTATACCCGTTCTTAATAGTTAATGGATTTTTTACTCAGCATATCATTTCTTATCTAAATGAACTAAAAATAATATGTAATCCATTTAGGAGTCTGCTTTAAAAAGAGTTCCCACTGTGGTAATTCTTCAAATAATGCAGGGGTCAATATTCGGCTATTCTGAAAATCAATAGTCAATTCCTTTTCAATGTCATGTAGTAATGCTGATTTATAAATGATTACGCTAGCTTCATCATTAAGGTGAAAGCTTCTAGAATCCCAATTCGCTGTACCTACTACAGCAACGTCTTGATCTATCAACATAACCTTCCCATGAAAAAATCCTTTTTCATATAAATATATTGTAGCACCAAGTGACATTAATTCTTCTGTTATAGGATAACTAGGTGGTTTTGTGAACCACGCATCTGTATTGTCGGGTACGAGTAAAATAACGTCTACCCCATTTGAAATTTTGTTTTTTAAAGTGTTTATCATATGGTCACTTGGAATGAAGTATGGTGTAGCAATAATGATTCTTTTTTTTAGCAGTTTGTATGATTTCTACTAATTTTTCTTCATACGTTTCCCCAGTAGAAAACATAAATGCAAAGTCTCTTCCAAATTCATAGAAGGGGTCTTTTCCTTTAAATTCGAAGTATAATAAGGTGCATCTTCTTTAAAATCTCTCATTAATTGATTTTCTACTTCAGAAGTCCCATTACCAGAAATTCTTACATGATAATCTCTCCAATAACCAAATCTTTTCGATTTACTTATATACTCATCTCCTACATTAAAGCCACCTATATATGATACATGATTATCTATACTGATCAGCTTTCTGTGATTTCGGTGTTGAATCGAATAGAAAAAATAGGGAAGAGAAGGTTTTCTGCTTTCAATAAATAAAATGTTTTTCGCCTTTAATTTCTGAATCACTCTATTCGGTATTTTTCTTCCTCCTATATAATCAACAGATAAGATTACATTTACTCCCAATTCACTTTTTTCGGATAATAAATCCAATAAATCATTTCCTATATCATCTGATCTAAAAATGAAGAAATGAATGTAAATACTTTCTTTTGCACTCCTTATATCTTTTAGTAATTGATCAAAAAGCTCTGTTCCATCTGTAAATAATTGAAGCTCACCAGAATATGTGGGAGTTAAAATAAGCGGATGAGTGTTTATGTATTCTACATATCCTAGATTCACTCTCGAATGCAGAAGTAAAAAGATTAGGATTATACTTAAAGATATGTTAAAGAGTTTCTTCATCATTTTCATCAGTTCACCTATGAGATTATAATATCTTATTATGTGTTAAGCACTTTATATTTATGAATGTACAAAATAATGATAATATAGTTTAAATTATTTTTAATTTTAGAATAATTAGAAAGAAAATAACTCTTGCCCTATACAACCACTACATAATACTGTAAAATAATTGTAGTAGACGAATGTAACCCCTTATGTAATCTTGTTCTCAACACTCAGGAGTTGATTCAATGTACCAACAATTGCCCATCATGAAATCTTACAAAAAAGCAACAGGGATTATTTCACTAGCAGTCATTCGTTGCCATTCTGCAGGAATGAGGTCAACTATTCCCAACTTAATGTTGCTAACAGGGTACGCTGAGGAATTTATACTAGAAGCCATGGAGTATAACTATCAGTCAAACTATTCAAGGGTACGATTAAAATATTTTGAGAACGCAAAGTGAATAAGGGGATTTTATTGGTAAAAGCAAATCATTTATGATTTGCTCAATC
>NZ_ABFU01000029.1 GCF_000171615.1 Bacillus coahuilensis m4-4
CCGTCAGGGGCGTGTGAATTGGAGGGCGTATTCTTGAAATAAAGGAAACACGAAGAGCGCCACATAAACTTTCCTAAATGGCGTCATAACAGAGTAGAATACCAACACAAAAAACAGCCCCCTATAAGCCTAAACGCTTCAGGAAGGCTGTTTATTCTTTCTATGTCTTTTACTTAATCAATGCTGATAATGTTGCACGTTCTTCAGCGTTAAGAGGAATCATTGGTAAACGAACGGAACCAACGTCTAATCCTTTTAATTGCAAAGCGGTTTTAACTGGGCTTGGAGAAGGAGCAGCAAAGAGACCGTTCATAAGTGGTAATAACTGCTGATGAATAACGGCAGCTCTTTGGTGTTGCCCATCAAAAAATGCTGAAATCATTTCCTGCATTTCAGTACCAACAATATGAGATGCCACTGAAACTACTCCGTTACCACCAATAGAAAGAACCGGTAAGGTTAATCCATCATCTCCGCTGTACAGTAAAAAGTCTTGTGGAGTGGAAGCAATGATGGTAGTCATTGCGTCTAGATCTCCACTAGCTTCTTTTACAGCGACGATATTGGAGATTTCTGATAAGCGAATAACCGTTTCAGGTGACAATTTAGCAACTGAGCGCCCTGGAACGTTGTATAACATGACTGGAAGGCTTGTTGATGCAGCAACCGCTTTAAAATGTTGGTACATACCTTCTTGACTTGGTTTGTTGTAATATGGAGTAACAATCATGACGGCATCTACGCCAGCTTTTTCAGTCCTTTTTTGTTAATTCTATGGTTTGGTACGTATTATTACTACCGGTGCCTGCAATAACTGGTACACGACCATTTGCAACTTTTACAACATGTGAGAATAAAGCCAGCTTCTCTTCAGTAGTTAACGTTGGAGATTCTCCTGTTGTACCAGCAACGACTAAAGAATCAGATCCTGATTCGATTAAATAATTCACTAATGTAGTCGTTTTTTCAAAATCAATATTACCTTTTGAATCGAATGGGGTTACCATTGCTGTTGAAACTTTACCAAAATCTATCACAACTCTACACTCCCTTAACACTTATTCAAACAGTCTAATCTTTGTGTAATTCAAATTCATCATGTAAAAGATTCACTGCTTTTGTTACCAACTCTTCTTTCACTAAAACCCAAATAGTCGAATGACTGTCTGCAGATTGTAGTATGCTAATACCTGCTTCAGAAAGGGTCGTAACTATTCTCGATGTTACACCGGGTACTCCGTGAATACCTGCACCTACAACAGATACTTTTGCACACTTTGTTTCTACATTTGCGTCATACCCAAGCGCTTCTAACGATGCCACGGCTTTTTGAACATGATGCTCCGCTACTGTATACATAACTCCTTTTGGAGAAATATTGATAAAGTCTACAGAGATTCCTGCATGTGCCATTGCCTTAAACACATCCGATTGCAAGGAATACTGATCTTCCTTCGCACTGACTTTGATTTGGGCAATATTTGTGACGTGTGCGATACCTGTAATTAATCGTTCAGAGTGAAAACCTTGATCATATTTTTTAGCTTCTGTAATGATCGTACCTTGCTCATTACTGTTCGTATTGCGAATATGAATCGGTACTCCGCCACCCATAGCTATCTCCACTGCTCGTGGATGAATAACTTTGGCACCTTGGTGGGCTAAGTTGCTTACTTCATTATAGGTGACAGTTGTTAACGGTCGAGCCTTCTCTGAAATCCTAGGGTCTGCGGTCATTATGCCTGTAACATCCGTGAAAATTTCAATCATACTTGCATGTAATGCAACCCCTAGTGCAGCGGCAGAGGTATCACTGCCACCTCTTCCGATAGTAGTAACATCGCCATTTGGTGCTGCTCCTTGAAAGCCCGCGACGACGACCACATCATATACCTCTAATTCTTTTAATAAGCGTTCTGTGTTCATATTGATAATTTTTGCATTTGTATGATCTGCATTGGTTTCAAATCCTGCCTGTGACCCATTTAACGAAGTAGAATGAATTCCTTTTTCATTTAGCATATTGGTAAACACAAGACTTGAAATCATCTCACCACATGATAGTAAAGCGTCTTGCTCTCGCTTTGACAATGTAGTATTGGCTCCTCCAATTAAAGAAAGAAGGGTATCTGTAGCGTACGGTTCTCCCATTCTTCCCATAGCTGATACAACAACGACCACTTTATTTCCTTCTTGCTGTGCTCTCTTAATATGGTTGTAAGCCGCTATTCTATTTTCTTCATTTCGTACTGACGTACCCCCAAATTTTTGAACGATGATATTCATGTTTCCACCTCAACTGTCGAACATTTAAATAATGTTCAGCTTAATTAAACTCTCTGCAATCTGAACTGAATTGAAGGCTGCTCCCTTTAACAGATTATCAGATACGACCCACATATGATAGCCACTTCTTTCATCAAGGTCCTGTCGAATTCTTCCGACAAACACTTCATTTTTACCGGCAGCGTAATACGGCATCGGATAAATTTGATTAAATGGGTCATCTTGTAGGATGATTCCATCTGATTCCTTCAATAAACTCTTAATCTCTTCAACGCTTGCACCTTCTTGTTCGACTTCAAAATAAACCGATTCAGAATGTCCCGTTTCAATAGGCAAACGTACACATGTTGCGGCAACTTTCAGTTCTGGAAGATGCATTAATTTTTTTCGTCTCATTTATCATTTTCATTTCTTCATATGTGAATCCATTTTCTTGAAAAACGTCAATCTGTGGGATTGCGTTGTAAGCAATTGGATAATGTTTTCTGCACTTTTAACAGGTAGAACTTTTGCCTCAAGGTCTTTTCCTTCTACACCAGCTTGAGTCTGTTCATATAGTTCATCAATCGCAACCTTTCCTGCTCCTGACACAGCTTGATAGGTGGATACGATAACTTTTTCAGCCCCATTTTTTGTCTAATTGGCTCAAGTGCTACGACCATTTGGATGGTGGAGCAGTTAGGATTAGCAATAATTCCGTTATGTGTATGGAGATCTGCTTCATTTACTTCAGGAACGACTAACGGTACATTTGGATCCATTCTAAATGCACTCGTGTTATCTATAACGATTGCACCTCTATCGGCCGCTTCTTGTGCTAACGCTTTAGAGACACTTCCACCCGCACTAAATAAGGCAATGTCAATTCCCTCGAAGCTTTCTGGTTTTGCCTCTTCTACTTGATAACTTTTTCCTTTAAACTTGATTTCTTTACCTGCAGATCTTGCAGAAGATAAAAGTTTTAATGTATCGATAGGAAATTCTCTTTCCTCAAGTGTTTTTAACATTTGTTGACCCACTGCACCAGTCGCTCCGACTACGGCTACATTATATAGATTTTTCGTCATCATCATATTCCTCCAGTTCCCTAACTATCCTTACATTTTAATATATGATGAGTGGTTTAGAAAGTATTTTTAACGATTATTTAAAACGCGCAGACACGATACGAAGGACGACCAACATAAGGTCGCCCTAGTATTAATCTTTATATCTTTCAACAATAACTGGTTGAAGCTGATGTCCATTAATCGCGGCTTCTACAGTGTCCTGTAGTAGTGACATTCTAGCAACCATAGACTTTGGTTTCTTTTCTGGAGCATCTTGACCAAATGGGATGAAATATATATCCTTTGTAGACATTAGTCTCATTAAATTCGTTCCATTTAAACCAAGGGCATCATTTGTTGAGATTCCTAATACCACAGGACGATGATTTCGTAATGTTGCCTTAGCAGCCATTAAGACAGGCGAATCCGTCATGGCATTCGCTAACTTACTCATTGAGTTCCCCGTTAACGGAGCAACAATCATGCAATCTAGTGGAATTTTAGGTCCTAGTGGTTCTGCCGCCACAATGCTATCTATTACTTTATGACCCGTCACATTTTCGATACGCTTAATCCAATCTTCTCCGTCGCCAAACCTTGTCACCGTATTCTTAACGGTAGACGAAACAATAGGAAGTACTTCAACCCCTAAATTCACTAAGTTTTCAATTTCAGGGAAAACTGCGTCATACGTACAATGAGATCCTGTTAGTCCAAATCCAACTCTTGTATTCTTCCACTCCATATTATTCTGCTCCTTTCTTATCGTGTTGCTGATTAAATAGCAGCTGAGACAATACATTAGCAAGAATCTGTCCTGCCGATTTCGGTGCAACGATTCCAGGTAAGCCTGGGGCTAACAACGCCTTTACCCCTCTCTTTCTGCATACCGGAAATCCGTACCTCCTGGCTTAGATGCAAGGTCGATAATTAACGTGTGTAATGGCATTGAATTAATCACAGGTGCCGTTACAATTTTTGCAGGAATCGTATTAATACAGATATCAACGTTACTCATCTCTTTTTGTAATTCATCAAGAGAAAATGGCTGTAGTCCCATTTCTTGAATTCTCGCTAGATGACTTGTGCTCCTTGCTCCAACCTTAACTTTTGCCCCGAGATGATGGAACGTT
The DNA here is from genome assembly GCF_000171615.1 of Bacillus coahuilensis m4-4. Classification (GTDB taxonomy): domain Bacteria; phylum Bacillota; class Bacilli; order Bacillales; family Bacillaceae_K; genus Bacillus_T; species Bacillus_T coahuilensis. The sequence continues at coordinate 4,469 of NZ_ABFU01000029.1, forward strand.
CTTGCAACACTCATCCCAACTCTTCCAAGTCCTAAAACGGCACAAGTTGAACCATGAATGGTAAAATCTGTGTTTTGAATCACCATCATGATTGTTCCTTCTACAGTAGGAATACTGTTATATATAGCTACATCATCGCGTTCAAATAATTGAACATGATATCTTTTTGACTCTTCCATGATAGAAGTTAGATATGAATTGGTAATCCCGGAGTATACTACACAATGTTCAGGTGTTTTTTGTAAATACTCTCCAGTAAACACCACTTTTTCATTAGAAAATATGGAATCGACTTCCCCTTCGAGATTGGTTCCAGGAACAGGAAGTATGATAGCGTCTAGTACCGAAAAATCTATTTCCCCAATTTTTCTTTACAGGCACCTGGAAATGCATGATCAAGCTGTTCAAATCCAATCAAGGAGAGCTTTGCATCAAGTTCAGATAGCTTTCTAATAATCTCAAGCTGTCTGGCATCCCCTCCTATGATTGCAATTTGCATTCCTGTCAGCATCAATGTCTTCACCTTCTTTAAAATTCTATTTTTGTGGGCGACATGTGTTACTTCAACATACTATGTGCCTAAATACAGAAGGGTGAATAGAAAAAGCGCATCTCTCGGGGAGATGCGCCTTGATAGTAAATGAAAAGACAGATCAGTTTTCATCGTCTGTAATTTCTAGGATGATCATATCCGCTCCGATGGTGCGAATTCTTGACCAGGGGACTCTTACCTCACTCTTGGACTTTCGAGCAAACATTTTGCCAGAAGGAATAATCAAAGAAGATATCGCTCCCGTTTTATCATTAAACTCTAAGTCTGTTTGGCCAACTATTCCTAAACGTTCTGCTCTTCTAAAATCTACAATTTCTTTTCCACTTAATTCACTTAATCTCATAGTCTCCCCCCCTTTTTTATCCCTTACTATAAATGTATGTACGATCCTCTTTTTTAAAACAGAAAAGCATCCTTTTATAAAGACTCTGTCACAACTCAGTTGATTCCCGCAAGTCTTCTCCATTTTGTTACAATGGTCTGCTGGAAATGTGCTACTATCAACATGATTATTGAACAAAGTGTTTATATAAAAGGATGCTTAAAGTAATTTCATTTCAATTACCTTACACTAGCCGGCAATTTTAATGAATTGCTTGGTGCGATTAATGCAGTTGAATATGGTTGTGAGAAAATATCTGAAGCCACTTGAGCCACTCTTTCTAATGTGACGCCATCTATTTCTTCTACAATCTCATCTAATGAGCGATGTCGTTTTAATAGTAATTCATTTTTACCATTACGGCTCATTCTACTATTTGTACTTTCAAGGCTTAACATAAGATTTCCTTTTAACTGCTCTTTACTATTCATTAATTCTTTTTTTGTTAATGCCTTCATTCGTTAAAGACTGAATCGTCTGTTGAATGGTTTCAAACAGTTGATCTAATTGGTTTGCACCAGTCCCGCCGTACAAGGTGACAAGGCCACTATCCTCATACGAAGAGTGATAAGAGAAGACTGAGTAGGCTAGTCCTCGTTGTTCTCTTACTTCTTGGAAAAGTCTTGAACTCATACTTCCACCTAAAACATTATTTAATATGATTAAATCATAAATATTTTCATGACCAATTTCTAACCCATCGTAGCCGATACACAGATGTCCTTGCTCGGTATCTTTTGATTTAAATAAATGATTCTCATGAAAAACTGGGCGGTTTTCAAGCTGTGGAGCATTGCCTCTTTCAAATGTACCAAACAACTTTTCAACCTCTTGAATAAAGTCTTCATTCACATTACCTGCAATGGAAACAACCACTCGGTCCGGTGTGTAAGTTTCATGCATGTATTGATTTAACGTATCCTGTGAAAATGTTGATAAGGTCTCCTCAGTCCCTAAGATGGGATACCCTAATGGATGGTTTTGATAAATAGCTTTACTTAAGACATCATGAACAATGTCATCAGGTGTATCTTCGTACATTTTAATTTCTTCATACACAACATTCTTTTCTTTTTCTAATTCATCTTTATCAAAAGTTGAATGAAAGAACATATCGCCTAACATATTTAAAGCGTATGAGGCATGATTATCGAGAACCTTCGCATAATAGCATGTGTATTCTTTAGAAGTAAAGGCATTCACTTGCCCACCAATGCTGTCAAAGCCTTCCGCAATATCACGGGCCGTTTTGGTTTTGGTTCCTTTAAAAAACATATGCTCTAGAAAGTGTGAAATACCATTATTCTCTGGTGTTTCATGTTTAGAGCCTGTACCTATCCATACTCCGATTGCGACTGAACGAACAGTAGGGATTTCCTCTAGTACAATTCTTAGTCCATTTTTGCAAGTATATTTCTTTATCAAAATCTGTTCCTCCTGTTCTGACCACTACAAAAATACTTCTATATCTTACTATACCCCAATTGAGAAATTATTTTCTACTCTCTACTATTCTTTCTTCTTTCACTAATTGAGATACAGTACCCAATCGTAAATCTTTATTCTTGATTGAAACAATAACGGTATCTAATGCTTGGGCCGTTGATTTTGTTGGATGCATTAAGATGATGGCACCGGGGTGTAGCTTCGTTTCTACACGACTAATGATAACGCTAGGAGCAGGTTTTTGCCAATCTATCGTATCGACACTCCAAAGAATGGTTCCTAACTTAAGTGTGGCCGCTACATCCACTGTTGTGTCATTGAAGCTTCCACTTGGAGGAGCAAACCATTTCACTCTCTTCCCAATTGTCGCTTCAATCACTTCATTTGTTTTGGTTAACTCTTCAATGGTCTTCTCTTTTGAAGATTTATTTAAATCAGGATGCGAGTAGGAATGATTACCTATTTCATGACCTGCTTCAGCAATCATTTTCGCCATTTCAGGATTTTCTTTGACCCATCTTCCTTCTAAGAAAAACGTAGCATATACTTTATGCTTCTCAAGAGATTCAAGCATATCGGGAATATATTCATTTCCCCATGCAACATTAATCGTTAAGCTAACCATAGGCTTATCTGGATGACCTTTATAGATAGGCGCAGGAGATAGGTCCGTTAAATGTACAGAGGGTGATACTTGCTCGTACACTAACAACTCCTCTTTAAATTCTCCTACTTCTTTCATATTATCATAGGAAGATTGTATGTCTATTTTCAAGCCATTGTACCCAGGAACCGTCTTCCAAACGGGATCTATTTTAGCATCTGCTGCAGGAACCTCGAACTCTTTTGATTTTTCTTCTATTTCTTGTAATAGAGTCTGTTGAGTTGCTACTGGAAATGCAACAGATTTTAGTTGAAACATATACGTCGTCACAAATGGATTTTTTAATTAAAAAAAACGCAATAATAGCAAGACTAGTAAAGACAAGACCTTTTTTCATCACAACCCCTCCCTCCTTCAAAACTATGAAATCGAGGGACAAGTTAGAACTAGTACTACATGAGAAATGAAAAACAAAAAAAACAGCAAATATGCTGTTTTTTAGAGGAGTTATTCAGTTGCTCCTTGTTCTTTTTCTTTTTGCTCTTTTAAAACTGCCTTACGAGAAAGATTCACTCTTCCTTGACGATCAATTTCTGTCACTTTGACAAGAAGTTCATCACCAAGTTTTACTACATCTTCAACTTTCCCAACACGTTCTTCAGCAAGCTCAGAAATATGAACAAGACCATCTTTACCTTCAAAGATTTCAACAAATGCACCGAATTTTTCAATTCGCTTAACCTTACCTAAGTACATTTGCCCTACTTCAACTTCTCGGACAATATCTTCAATCATTTTCTTCGCTTTTTTGTTCATCTCTTCATCAGCAGAAGCAATAAAGACAGAACCATCTTGTTCGATATCTACCTTTACTCCAGTCTCGTCAATGATCTTATTAATCATTTTTCCACTTGGTCCAATAACATCACGAATCTTGTCTGGATTAATGGACATCGTTAAGATTTTCGGTGCATATTTAGATAACGTAGTACGTGCTTCTGGAAGTGTCGCAATCATGCTTTCTAAAATATGCATACGCCCTGTTTTAGCCTGTTGAAGTGCTTCTTCTAATATTTCACGACTAAGTCCATCAATTTTAATATCCATTTGAAGAGCAGTGACACCAGCAGCAGTACCCGCTACTTTAAAGTCCATATCACCTAAATGATCTTCCATCCCTTGAATATCTGAAAGTATTGTGTAGTGTTCTCCAGATTTAACTAGTCCCATAGCAATACCTGCGACTGGCGCTTTAATAGGTACACCAGCATCCATTAAGGCTAATGTACTCGCACAAATACTTGCTTGAGAAGTAGAACCATTAGATTCTAATACTTCAGACACTAAACGCATCGTATAAGGGAAATCTTTTTCATTTGGAATAACAGGTTCTAATGCACGCTCTCCAAGAGCACCATGTCCAATTTCACGACGTCCTGGTCCACGCGAAGGGCGTGTTTCACCTACTGAAAAGCTAGGGAAGTTATAGTGATGCATAAAGCGTTTTGATTCTTCAATTCCTAAACCATCTAAGATTTGAACATCACCAAGTGCACCTAATGTACAAATACTAAACGCTTGAGTCTGTCCACGCGTGAATAATCCAGAACCATGTGTTCTTGGTAGCAATCCAACGCTTGATGAAAGCGGACGAATTTCGTCTTCTTTACGGCCATCAGGACGTATTTTTTCTTCTGTAATAAGACGACGAACTTCACCTTTTACCATCTTATCTAAAATTTGTCCAACCTCTTTAAGAATCTCATCAGTTGCCTCTTTTCTTCGTAATGAGACATTACGTTTGCCTTGACGCTAGAGATCGCTTCTTGGCGGGCATGCTTTTCAACCGTTTGGATAGCAGCCACCATTTCGGTTTCGCATAAAGAGCGGACATCAGCTTCTAAATCTTGATCTAATTCAAATAATTGAACGGCAAATTTCTCTTTACCTACCGCAGCAACAATTTCTTCTTGGAAAGAAATAAGACGCTTAATTTCTTCATGACCAAACATGATGGCTTCTAACATCGTTTCCTCTGGAACTTCGTCTGCTCCAGCCTCTACCATGTTAATCGCATCTTTCGTACCTGCAACGATAAGATTCATTTTACTGTCTTCCATCTGACTAACAGTTGGATTAATTAAAAATTTGTCATCAATCATTCCTACGACAACACCAGCGATTGGACCGTCAAACGGTACATCAGAAATCGATAATGCCAGTGAAGATCCAAACATAGCTGCCATTTCAGTTGAATTATCTTGATCAACACTCATAACCATACTTACTACTTGCACTTCATTACGGAATCCATCTGGGAATAGAGGACGTAATGGGCGGTCGATTAAACGAGAAGCTAAAACAGCTCGCTCACTTGGACGACCCTCACGTTTAATAAATCCACCAGGAATCTTCCCCACAGCATATAATCTTTCTTCATAATTGACCGTCAATGGGAAAAAATCGACTTGCTTTGCTTCTTTAGAAGCTGTTGCAGTACTTAGTACAACTGAATCACCGTAGCGAACTAATGCTGCTCCGTTCGCTTGTTTAGCTAACTCTCCAACTTCAACAGAAAGTTCACGTCCAGCCCAATCTATTGAAAATATTTTCTTTTCTTGATCCATATATGTACTCCTCTCTAACTTCTTACAAATTTTATAACAAAAGTATCCTTATATACTTCTATACTAACATGCACGAAAAATAAACGCACTTGTCGAACTTACTTTTTTAGTATGTATCAATAGTGTAATCAATATTGCCTAATTCTTATACATAGAAATAAGAAAAGTATCACTACCAATGCTTAAAAAAAAGACGGGAACGTGTCCCGCTTTCTTTAAGAATTATCGACGTAAACCAAGCTTGTTGATTAGATCGCGATAACGTTGTACATCATTGTTACGTAGGTAATTAAGTAGGTTACGACGGTGTCCTACCATCTTTAAAAGTCCACGACGAGAGTGGTGGTCTTTTTGTGTGTACGTAAGTGTTCGTTTAAGCTATTGATTTCCTCAGTTAGGATAGCGATTTGAACTTCTGGAGAACCAGTGTCTCCTTCGTGAGTTCTATATTCGTTAATCAGTTGAGTTTTACGTTCTTTTGTGATTGCCATCCTTTTCACCTCCTAATATAGATATCCCCAATTCCCTAGCTTTCGTCGGTGAGTCGAAAAGCCAAGCAATGGTTCTAAATGTTACCTTTAATACTATACTATTATTTTATATTGATTTCAAGTCATTAAGGAGAATTTCTAAAAAACTCCATCGCCATTTCTTTGTCCTGCTGAATTTGTTCTATTAATTGGTCAATACCATTAAATTTCTTTTCACTACGTATCCGCTGATACCACCTGAGAATAATTTCTTCCCCGTATATAGACCGTTTAAAATTAAAAATATGTACTTCAATACTTAAATCTCTTTCTTCAGGATTATGAAAGGTAGGTTTGTATCCTACATTGCATACTCCTTCATGCCATTCATTTTGCACATACAATTGAACTGTATACACACCAGTAGGAGGAAGTAAATAATCATCTGATATTTCAATATTAGCCGTTGGAAACCCAATTTTCTTCCTCGTTTTTCACCGTGTACAACAGTACCTCTAGTTTCAAACGGTCTGCCAAGTAGAAGTTGAACCTTATCCATTTGTCCAGACTGTATCGATTCTCTTAACAGTGTGGAACTTACTTTCACATCTTCCATACTTAATTTCGTTACAGTGGTCTGTGAAAACATTTCTCGAGAATGAAATGGTAAGGTTTCCATTGTACCTTTACCTAACTTTCCATAAGAAAAATCGAACCCGGCCACTACATGCTTTACATTAAAATCAATAATATATTGATCAACAAATTCTTGAGGAAGTAAACTAGCAAAGTCGGATGTAAAACGAACAACGAATAAATAATCAACACCCATATTGTCTAAAATGGTTTCTTTGTCCTTTAGCGGGGTAATGTAATGAACATGTTTGTGCTCCTTACCAAGTACTACACTTGGATGAGGGTCAAATGTCATAACAGCCTTTTTTAAGCCATTTTTTTCACCATACTCTATTGCGGTTTGGATAACCTTCTGATGACCTTTATGCACTCCATCAAAGTAGCCTAATGCCATAACTAGGGGTGGAAATTCACTTTGAGTGAATTCATGCGGATGATGGACAGAGATTTTTTTCATCTTCTCACCTAATTTCTACTCATTCATAATAACCTTTACTGGTTTGACCATACCTTCTTTAGAAGGATGAGGCTGGTATATTGCAAGCATTTGTCCTTGATAGACCATTACAACCTTTTCGTTCATAGGAAAATCCTTTGGTGAAAGAAAAACTCCACCATTTTTCACTTTCTCTGCTAATGTATCATTTAATTGAAATTGGGGCAAATAAGAAATTCCATGCTCTAGTGGATATAAACAATCTTCAAGTAGCCCAAGCTCCACCTTTTCTTGGAGCTCGTTTAATGTTACGCAATTGTCTTTTGTAAAGGTAGCCGACTGTGTACGAACCAAATAAGACATATGTGCAGGGAATCCAAGACGCTCGCCAATTTGAACAGCTAGGGTTCTAATATATGTACCTTTACTACATTTCACTTTAAATTTAAAACTCGTTACATTTGATTTATCAACTATCGAATCTTCTTGTAATTCAATGGAATAAATCTTGACTCTTCTAGTGGGACGTTCTACTTCGATACCTGCTCTTGCGTATTCATACAATTTTTTTCCATTCACCTTAACAGCAGAGTACATAGGAGGAGTTTGCTCAATATCTCCTTCTAAGCTCTTTAGTACCTTCAATACTTTTGGTACATTTACGCCCTCAACAGAGTCTACACTCTCAATCACTTCTCCAGATGCATCCTCTGTTGTGGTAGAAGTGCCTAATGTTACTTCCCCAACATACTCTTTTCCTGCATCTGTTATATATTCAGCGATTTTCGTAGCTCTTCCAAGACAAATAGGTAGTACCCCTTCCACATCTGGGTCTAGCGTACCTGTATGTCCTACCTTCTTCATACGAAGAATTTTTCTAACTTTGAAAACACAATCATGACTTGTCATGCCTTTTTCTTTCCATAATGGAAGAATTCCGTTCACCTTAACTCCTCCTGTATTCAGTGATTTAGTTGAAAGAAAAGAAAATGGATAGGCAGAGCCTATCCATTTGATTATTCCTCAGATTTTTCGTCTTCTTTAATATCACGAATAATCGATTCAATCCGATTTCCGTATTGAATGGACTCATCAAATTCAAAAAGAAGCTCAGGTGTTTTTCTTAGACGAATTCTACTTCCGATTTCAGAACGAATAAACCCTTTAGCTTTAGAAAGCCCTTTTAATGTGTCTTCTCGCTTAGAATCATCTAATACCGTAATGTAAACCTTTGCTTGCTGAAGATCTCCAGTGACTTGTACATCCGTCACAGTCACAAACCCAATGCGTGGGTCTTTAATTTTACGACTAATAATATCTCCAAGCTCTTTTTTCATTTGTTCGCCAATTCGATTAGAACGTAAGCTCATGTATTTATTCACCTCTTTTAGTTACAACCATTCATACACAATGTCTGTTCTCTCCCACTCTGGAAACGAATCAAGAAAGGTTACGCACCTTTCTAATTCTTTTTCACAGGCAAGTTTTGAAGAAGCAACGGTTACAATGGCAATTCGGGTTCGCTGCCACATATCTTGGTGGTCAATTTCAGCTACTGAAACATTTCGCTTTTGTTTTAACCTAGTTAAGACTTTTTGTAGCACACTGCGTTTTTCTTTTAATGAGTGGACATGAGGGATGAAGAACTCACATTCCAAAGACCCGATCATGTACGTTTGATTTCTTCCATTACGTACGCTTCAATAACGTCTCCTTCTTTCACATCATTGAAGTTTTTGATCGTAATACCGCACTCATAACCACGAGCCACTTCTTTCGCTTCATCTTTGAAACGTTTAAGAGAGTCTATTTCTCCTTCAAATACAACAATACCATCACGGATTATACGAACTCCGGAGTCTCTTGTTATTTTTCCATCTGTTACATAGCATCCTGCAATTGTTCCAACTTTAGACACTTTGAACGTTTGACGAACTTCAACCTGACCAATTACTTTTTCTTCAAATTCAGGGTCTAGTAAGCCTTTCATCGCACTTTCAATTTCTTCTATTACTTTATAAATAATACGGTGTAAACGGACATCTACACCTTCTGCATCCGCAGCTCTCTTAGCATTTACATCAGGTCGAACATTAAAACCAATGACAATGGCATTTGATGCTGCAGCTAGTGTAATATCCGATTCATTAATGGCTCCAACACCGGTATGAATGATTTTAATTTTAACGCCTTCTACATCGATCTTATACAATGCAGCTGCTAAAGCTTCTGCTGAACCTTGAACATCGGCTTTTAACACGATATTCAAATCTTTCATTTCCCCTAGTTTTAATTGATCAAACAATGTGTCTAGGCTAACTTTATTATTTTCATTACGTTGTTCAATAATCGCTTGTTGCTGACGCGCTTCTCCGATAGAACGAGCCGTTTTCTCATCTGGAAGAACGACAAACCGATCTCCTGCTTGAGGCACATCGTTTAACCCAGTGATTTCAACTGGAGTAGACGGAAGAGCCACTTTTACTCGACGACCTAAATCATTAACCATCGCTCTAACTCGTCCAAATGTGTTCCCTACAACGATTGGATCTCCTACATTTAATGTACCATTTTGTACAAGTAAACGAGCAACAGATCCTCGTCCTTTATCAAGTTCTGCTTCTATTACCGTTCCCATTGCATTGCGTTCCGGATTAGCTTTGTATTCTTCTACCTCAGAAACAAGCAAAATCATCTCTAGAAGATTGTCGATTCCGTCTCCTGATAAAGCAGATAACTTAACGAAGATCGTATCTCCACCCCAGTCCTCTGACACAATACCGTGTTCCGTTAACTCTTGCATAACACGATCAGGGTTAGCGGTTGGCTTATCCATTTTATTTACAGCAATAATAATTGGAACTTCTGCTGCTTTAGCATGATTAATGGCTTCAACCGTTTGAGGCATAACACCGTCATCCGCTGCCACAACGATAATGGCAATATCCGTTACTTTAGCACCACGTGCACGCATAGTAGTAAAAGCTGCGTGACCTGGTGTATCTAGGAATGTAATCTTTTACCATTTTCCTCAACCTGATAAGCACCAATATGCTGAGTGATTCCACCAGCTTCTCCTGCGGTTACTTTTGTGTTACGAATAGAATCTAATAACGTTGTTTTACCATGGTCAACGTGACCCATTATGGTTACAACAGGAGGACGTTCTGATAGATTATCATCTCCGTCTTCAGTGAAATACGTTTCTAAATCCGTAGTATCTATCACAATTTCTTCTTCTACTTCTACACCATAATCAGCACAGATTAATTCAATTGCATCTTTATCAAGTGATTGATTAATCGTTGCCATCGTACCTAGTAAGAATAATTTTTTCACAATTTCAGAAGGATCTCTGTGTAACTTCTTACCAAGTTCAGCGACTGTTAAAGAGTCTACAAACGTAATTTTTTCTGGTAGCTCTTTTACTTTTCTTGGGGCTTGTGGTTGAGGCTGAGTACGTTTTTGGTTCGTATTTCTCCCGCCGTTACGTTTATTATTTCTCGGGCCGCTTGGCTTTTTATTGTTATCACGTGTTTTTCCAGCCGTGTTTTTACTTGCTGGCTTATTGTTTGTTGTAGAGGCTTTTGATTCATTATTACCTTTAGATGCAAACGTTTGATCTAGTTTTGGTAATGAATTATCCTCAATCGTTGCCATATGGTTGGAAACTTCTATATTCATCTCTTTTAATTTATCTATTACAGCTTTACTTGAAACATTATGTTTTTTAGCGTATTCATATACTCTAATTTTACTCATTCCTTCACCCCCGTTAAGATTAAGCGAGTAATTGCAACAACTTGTTTGCAAAACCCGTGTCAAGAACCGCCACGACTACTCGTGCATCTTTCCCAATTGCATTTCCTAGCAATTCACGGTTATCGACTAGTTTCAAGGGGACTTTATAGTACTCACACTTATCTTGTATCTTCTTTGCTGTATTACTAGAAGCGTCTTTTGAAAGAAGTACAAGCTTAGCTTTTTGAGTACGAATGTCCTTTACAACAAGCTCTTCCCCTGAAATGGTCTTTCTTGCTCTATGTGCTAAACCTAGAAGTGACACCCATTTAAGTTGATCCAAATTAATCTTTCTCCTCTTCTACAAGGATGGCTAATTCTTCATAAATTGAATCAGGTATTTTCACATCTAGGTGATTGGCTAAGCTTATTTTTTTTTCTTAGCAAGTAGTATGGCTTCTTTTTGTTTTGAAAGGTATGCTCCACGACCCGATTTTTTCCCAGTCGTATCAATGGACACTTCCCCTTCTTTAGAACGAACAACTCGTATGAGCTCCTTTTTGGGCATCATTTCACCAGTCGCTACGCATTTTCTTAGAGGTATCTTTTTATTACTAGCCATCATATCACCTCTTATTAAAGTTCATCGGTCTCATCATTGAAGAAGGAATCTAAACTCCCTGTCTCTTCACTCGGATAAATTCCTAGTTCTCTAGCATCTGTCTCACTTTTAATGTCAATTTTCCAATTGGTTAATTTGGCAGCTAACCTAGCGTTTTGACCGCGCTTGCCAATAGCTAGGGATAGTTGATAGTCAGGTACAATGACAGTTGTCGCTTTATTGTCTTCATCTACTTGAACTTCAAGTACTTTAGCTGGACTTAAAGCATTTGCAACAAATTCAACAGGATCCTCAGACCATTCAACAATATCAATTTTTCACCTTTTAATTCATTAACAATAGCTTGAACTCGAGTGCCCTTTGAACCAACACAAGCACCTACTGGATCTACTTCGGGATTTTCTGCATGCACAGAAATCTTGGAACGATCTCCAGCTTCACGTGAAACAGATTTAATTTCTACCGTTCCATCAAAGATTTCTGGCACTTCAATTTCAAACAGTCTTTTTAGTAACCCTGGATGTGTGCGGGATACAAAAATTTGAGGACCTTTTGTTGTCTTTTCTACTTTCGTTAAGAACACTTTTATGCGGTCATGTGGCTTATAGCTTTCATTTGGCATCTGTTCAGATATAGGTAAAAGCGCTTCAATTTTCCCTAAAGCGACGTAGATGTAACGATTATCAAGACGTTGAACAATTCCAGTCATGATGTCTTCTTCTCGATCAATGAACTCAGAATAAATAATTCCGCGTTCCGCTTCACGCACACGTTGTGTTACGACTTGTTTTGCAGTTTGGGCAGCAATACGACCAAAGTCCTTTGGTGTTACCTCCAGCTCAACAATGTCACCCACCTCATATCCAGGGTGAATTTGCTTGGCATCTTCAATGGAAATTTCAAGGCGAGGATCAAAAACTTGATCGACAATTTCCTTTCGCGCAAACACACGAATGGTGCCGTTCTCTTGATGTAGGTCAACTCGTACATTTTGCGCTTGATTAAAATTACGTTTATAAGCAGAAACAAGTGCTGCTTCAATTGCATCGATTAAAATGTCACGAGCAATCCCTTTTTCTTTTTCTAAATAGTCTAACGCATCTAATAATTCAGTACTCATCAGGATCATCCCCCTTTAAATTCAACATCCTAGGAGAAAGTAACAGCTAACCGAGCTTTGGCTACTTTACTTTTAGGAATTTCTTATTTTTTTCTTTTCTTTGTTTTGATTGTAACCTCAACAACAAGAGTATCTTGATCATTTTGTAGTAGCTTACCTTCAACTCTTTTTCACCTTCAATAGGCTCATATGTTTTAACATAAACTTGCTTACCGACTGCTTTCTCAAAATCCTTTTCTTTTTTCAAAGGACGTTCAGCACCAGGTGATGATACCTCTAGGAAATAATTGTGTTGAATTGGATCTAGTTCATCGATTTTTTCTCCTAATCGTTCACTAACAATTCCGCATTCTTCAATATCCACACCGGCATCTTTGTCGATATACACACGTAAAACCAATTACTTCCTTCTTTCACATACTCTACGTCTACTAGCTCTAACTTTAGTTCATCTAAAATTGGTGGTGCTAGTTGTTCTACGAGATCTGTAATTTTACTCATACATACCTCCCAAGCATCTATTATGTAGGTCTACTAATTCCGTAAATAAACACGAAAGAGTGGGGGGCGCCCACTCTTTCACCAGAGTTATAAATAGTATTTCCAATAAAAATATACCATACTCATTCATATTATGCAAACCGCATCAAATCAAGCATTAGAAGAGACTGAGCTGATTTTGATCGGGTAGAGATCCTAGACATCCATGATTATCTAGGTATTCGATAATGGTTTTCGATACTTTCCCTCTTTGCTGTAAATCTTCTTTGGATAAAAATTCTCCTTCTTCCCTTGCTTTTACGATATTAATGGCTGCATTTGTGCCTAAGCCAGGAATGGCATTAAACGGAGGAATAAGCGTATTTCCTTCAATTATAAATTCACTTGCATGAGACTTATATAAATGAACCTTTTGAAAGCTAAACCCACGTTCTGTCATTTCTAATGCCAATTCTAATACAGTTAGTAAACTTTTCTCTTTCGGGGCTGCATCTAACCCTTTTGCTAGAATTTCCTCTACTTTTGCACGAATAGACATTGGACCTTTTGCCATAGCATCTACATCAAAGTCCTCTGCTCGAACTGTAAAATACGCTGCGTAATATAGAATAGGGTGATGTACTTTGAAATATGCAATTCGAACGGCCATTAATACATAGGCAGCCGCGTGCGCTTTTGGGAACATGTATTTTATCTTTTTACAAGAATCGATATACCAATCAGGTACATTATTCTTCTTCATCTCTTCTTCCATTTCAGGTTGAAGACCTTTACCCTTACGAACAGATTCCATTATTTTAAATGCTAAAGAAGGCTCTAGACCTTGATAAATCAAATACACCATAATGTCATCACGACAACCAATTACTTCACTCAGTGTACACGTTTGATTATGAATAAGCTCTTGAGCATTTCCAAGCCAAACATCAGTACCATGAGATAACCCTGAAATTTGAACAAGCTCAGAGAATGTTGTTGGTTTTGTGTCTTCAAGCATTTGACGGACGAATCGAGTACCAAATTCCGGAATCCCGAGGGTTCCTGTTTTACATAAGATTTGTTCTTCTGTTACTCCAAGGGACTCAGTACCAGAGAAAATCTTCATCACTTCAGGATCATCCGTTGGGATGGTTTTAGGATCTATACCAGATAAATCTTGAAGCATACGAATAACCGTTGGATCATCATGACCTAAAATATCTAGTTTCAGTAAGTTATCGTGTATTGAATGAAAGTCGAAATGGGTCGTCTTCCACTCTGACGTTCGATCATCTGCTGGAAATTGGATAGGGGAAAAATCATAAATATCCATATAGTCTGGAACAACAATAATCCCTCCTGGATGCTGTCCAGTAGTCCGTTTGACACCTGTACATCCTTTCACTAATCGATCAACTTCAGCCCCACGAATCGTTAAATTATTATCTGAGGCATAGCCTTTCACGTAACCAAATGCCGTTTTTTCAGCAACGGTACCAATTGTTCCTGCTCGAAATACATTATCCTCACCAAAGAGAACCTTCGTATAATCATGGGCTCTCGGCTGATACTCTCCCGAGAAGTTTAAGTCAATATCTGGTACCTTATCTCCCTTAAATCCAAGAAATGTTTCAAACGGAATATCATGGCCATCTTTTGTATAAGGAACATCACAATCAGGGCAACTTTTATTCGATAAATCAAACCCTGATCCAACAGATCCATCATCAAAAAACTCAGATTTTTTACACGTTGGACAAACATAATGAGGTGGTAAGGGATTAACTTCCGTTATTTCTGTCATGGTCGCAACAAAGGAAGAACCTACTGACCCACGAGAACCTACCAGATATCCATCAATTAACGATTTTTTAACTAGTTTATGCGAGATTAAATAGATGACAGCAAATCCATGGCCTATTATACTTTTTAATTCCTTTTCTATTCGTGCTTCAACAATCTCTGGTAAGTTTTCTCCGTAAATGCTCTTTGCCATACTGTAGCTCATTCTACGGATTTCTTCATCAGCTCCGTCAATTTTAGGAGTATATAAATCGTCTTTAATCGGTTTGATCTCATCAATCATGTCAGCAATTAGATTCGTATTCGTCACAACAATTTCTTTCGCTTTTTCATTACCTAGAAATTCAAACGCATGAAGCATTTCATCCGTCGTTCTAAAATGAACCTTAGGTAGGTTATGTCGATTTAATGGATTAGCCCCGCCCTGTGAGCCAATTAATATCTTACGATAGATGCTATCTTTTGGATCTTTATAATGCACATTTCCTGAGGCCACCACCGGGGTCTCTAACTTTTCTCCTAAGGCAACGATGTTATGAATAATATCTTCTAAATTCTTTTCACTTTGAACGAGCTCTAGCTCAATTAAATGACTGTAGACTTCTTTTGGATGTACTTCAAAGTAATCATAAAACCGTGCTTTATCCTCTACTTCTTCTGGAGACTTTTGCATCATTCCTTCAAAAACTTCCCCTTTATCACATCCTGAGCCAACAAGAATCCCTTCACGGTATTTTTGCAACACACTTCGTGGAATGCGAGGAACTCGGTGAAAATAGTGAAGGTGAGAAATAGAAATTAATTTAAACAAATTTTTTAATCCTGTATCATTCTGAGCAATAAGAGTACAGTGATATGGGCGAGCGCGCTTATAGCTATCTCCTTCTCCCATATAGTCATTCAATTGATCATGATACTTGATTTCTTTCTCATACGTTTCTTTTAACAACTTTGCTAGGATATACCCTGTTGCTTCAGCATCGTATATGGCACGGTGATGCTGAGTAAGTTCCACATCGAGCTTTTTCGCTAATGTGTTCAGTCGATGATTTTTCATAGACGGGTATAAAAATCTAGCAAGTTCAAGTGTATCAATTACAGGGTTACTAGCCTTTTTAAGTCCTGCCCGTTGGTAAGATATATTTAAAAACCCCATATCAAAGCTAGCGTTATGAGCAACTAAAATTCCATCTTCTGCCCACTTTTTAAAATCAGTCACTACTTCAGAAACTTCAGGTGCATCCTTCACCATATCATCCGTAATACCAGTTAAATTAATCGTTGTAGCGGATAGAGGATGGTGAGGGTTTGCAAATCGTTCAAATCGATCAATAATCTCCCCGTCAAAAACCTTTACCGCTGCTAATTCAATAATGGTATCGTAGTTGGCTGATAAACCAGTAGTCTCGACATCAAAAACAATATATGTGCTTTCCGGTAAAAAGCGATGTGAGGTATTATAAGCAATCGGGACACCGTCATCCACTAAATTTGCTTCTACACCATATAATATTTTTATTCCGTTTTTCTTACCTGCTCCGTATGCTTCAGGGAAAGATTGAGCGACTGCATGGTCTGTGATGGCTATAGCCTTATGCCCCCATTTAGCAGCTTGTGCAACCAATTCTCCCGTAGAGGTTACAGCATCCATTGAGCTCATCGGTGTGTGAAGATGAAGTTCTACTCGTTTTTCTTCTGCAGAATCATGACGTTCTACACTTTTAATTTCATTAAAATCATTGGCAATCATGACTAAATCTCGTACAAATGTATCATTCTGAACACTGCCACGGACCCGTGCCCACATACCTTTTTTCACATTTTGCATAACGGCTGCGTCTTCTTTATCTCTTGAGAACATCTTTACTATGATACTACTGGAGTAATCTGTAATTTTAAAGGTTAAAAGAGTACGACCACTTCTAAGCTCCTTAATTTCTGAGTCAAAGATATACCCCTCTACAGCTATTCTTCTTTCTTCTTCTAAGATATCTACTAATTTCTTAAATTCAGCATCATCTTTAATGGTATAACCAATCGTAACTGGACCACTTGGGGCTTCTTGACCCACTGCATCATCCTTCTTTTGCATATCGATGACCGCTTGCTTTGCACGTTCTTGGTCTTCTTTCAGCTTAGCTTCAATAAATTTTTGGTATTCATCTGAAGGACCCTCTTCAGCTATCGTTCCCTCTATACTTAATGAAGGGAAACCATAGTCAGAAAGAATGCCAACAATCACTTCACTATATTTCTTTTTAATGGTTTGTAATTCAAAGTCATTCGAAGTCTGAATCATTAAACGATGACCTTGTAAGGTTGGGACTTGTTTCGATAACACGTGTAAAATTGGAGGAGAAATTCCTTGTATTTCTTTTAGACATTCTCTCCAATACTCACCCACTTGAGCTTCGTTAATTGTTTGGTCTATGCATGCAATCGAAAAACTAATAGAAGCAATATGTTGAAAGGCTTGTGTTAGCCTTCTTGTAAGCTTTTCAAAAACCTCAAATGGTAAAATTTGTTGTAGTGAAAATTCAAAATGCCAGGACTTTTCTTTGCGGTCTACCGTTAATTTAACGATTTCTCCATGCTGAAAAAAAGGCATGACAGTATCGTCTGTTAACTCAATTTGTTGTAGCAAGAGTCGAAACTTATCTTTTCGACTTAACTCGATTGAACTCATGCCTCACTCTCCATTCTACGTGTTCTTTATCCATCTTAATGAAAGTATGCTCTATATTCAAGAAGGATTACAATAAGAAAAAGGCACCAATGGGTACCTTTTCTTCAATTGAACACTTCATCTCGATAAATGATTTATTTGCATTGTTATATAAAAGGGATGTACTGTCACTTTACACGAAACAACTTTTATGTTGAAAAATAAGAAATAACCACTCTAACCCTTTAACCTATCATTTACATTATAACAATTGATTGATATAGGAGCTTAATTCTTCAATGGAAACATCCTTTGATTCACCAGTACGACGATCTTTACACTCTACATTACCTTCAGATGCTTGTTTCCCTACTGTAACTCTTACAGGAATTCCGATTAAATCTGAATCATTGAATTTTACGCCTGCACGTTCAATACGGTCATCAAGTAATACTTCTAACCCTTGGTCTTTAAGCTGGTTGTATAAATCTTCGCCTAATTTTTTTTGTCTCATCATTTTTCATATTAACTGGAACAATATGAACTTGATAAGGAGCTAAGTTTTCTGGCCATAGTAATCCGTTCTCGTCGTTATATTGTTCTGCAACTGCCGCAAGAGTTCTTGAGACGCCAATTCCATAACAACCCATAATCATATGTTTTGCTTTTCCATTTTCGTCTAAAACGGTAGCATTCATCGCTTCTGAATACCTTGTCCCGAGTTTAAACACATGGCCAACTTCAATACCCTTAGCAAATTTGATTACACCTTTTCCATCTGGTGATGGGTCACCCTCTAAAATAAATCGTAAATCTTCATAGCGCTCTACCTTTGCGTCTCTGTCAATGTTTACATTTTTATAATGAACATCTTCCTCGTTTGCACCAGCTATTCCATTCACAATATATTTAACGGCATGGTCTGCAATGACCTTCACGTTTGTATTGACTGGACCAATGCTACCAATGGAACACTTCATTATTTCTTTCACTTCATTTGGATCTGCCATTTCGACAACTGATGCACCGAGGACATTCTTCACTTTAATATCATTTATCTCATGATCGCCTCTAGCTAGCACTAACACAAATTCATCATCTACTTTGAATAATAGAGATTTAATTACTCTAGTACTATCTACTGAAAGATACTGTCGAACCTCTTCAATTGTTTTTTGCCCTGGAGTTGCTATTTTCTCTATCGATAGCTGTTCTTCACTACTCATTTCATATTGGGTAACAACTGGTGCCATCTCGATATTAGCAGCATAAGAAGATGTATCTGAATAAGCAATGGTATCTTCTCCAACTTCAGAAAGAACCATGAATTCATGAGTATCCTTCCCACCCATAGCACCAGAATCAGCAATAACTGCACGATAATTTAATCCACAGCGTTCAAAGATATTTGAATACGCTTGAAAAATTCGATCATACGTTTCATCTAAGCTTTCTTTGGAAGCGTGGAAAGAATAAGCGTCTTTCATAATGAATTCCCGGCCACGCAGCAAACCAAAACGAGGTCTAGCTTCATCACGATATTTTGTTTGAATTTGGTAGAGTGAAAGTGGTAGCTTTTTATATGATTTTACATCATCACGTAATAAACTAGTAATCACTTCTTCATGAGTCGCTCCTAATGCAAACTCTCTTCCATGACGATCTTTCATTCTCATTAATTCAGATCCATACGTATACCAACGTCCGGATTCTTGCCATAGCTCAGCTTGTTGCAGAGCTGGCATGAACATTTCTACTACTCCAGCATTCTCCATTTCTTCACGGATGATTTGTTCAACTTTCGCTAAAACTCTCTTACCTAATGGTAGGAAGCTGTAGATACCACTTGTATTTTGTTTCATAAATCCAGCGCGTAATAAGAGCTGGTGACTTTTAATTTCTGCATCTGCTGGCGTTTCCCTTAGTGTTGGAATAAACGTCATACTTTGTTTCATAAAAAACACCTCAAACTTCTTGAAAATTATTGTAAGAAAAACCTTTGTATATCATTCCATGTTACAACTAGCATTAGAACCATCAGTAACGCAAAACCAATAAAGTGAACAAATCCTTCCTTGTTCCGATCAACAGGTTTTCCTCTCACAGCTTCTACTAAGAAGAACATCAATCTTCCACCATCAAGAGCAGGTATTGGAAGTAAATTCATTATCCCTAGGTTTATGCTTAAAATAGCTCCCCATCTCATTAAATAATAGACGCCAGACTGCGCAACAATTTCCGTTGATTTGTAGATTCCAACCGGACCTGACAATGCATCAATCGTAAATTGACCCGTTACTAATTGCCCTAAAAGCTTTAGTATTTCGATTGTCCATTTATACGTTTCTGTTGCTCCGTATGTCAAAGCATTAAGTGGTGATTGGTCAAGTGCAGCATATACTCCGATTTTACCCACTTGAGTGCCTTCAATTTCTTGAACTTGAGGTATCACGGTTATATCCTCTGTTTGACCATCTCGGTTAATGGTAAATAGGAGTTCTTCTCCGGGCTTTTTCTCCACTATGGAAACGATATCTAACCAAGAATTTACTTCAGAACCATCAATCGTGATTACTTCATCACCTTCTTGTAGGCCTGCTTCGTTTGCAGCACCATCATCTGTTAATTTGCCTAGGATTGGTTTATCCATAGGTACCCCTTGAAGTAGCGCTAGTATCAAGAAAATGACAAAAGCTAGTACAAAGTTCATCATCGGTCCAGCAAAAATGGTCATAGTTCTTTGAGCTAGGGTTTTGGAAGGGAACTGTCTATCCCAAGGAGCAATCATGGTTTCATTTCCTTCTTCAACAATGGTACAGTCTCTTGTTAACGGAAATGACTTTACTACTTCTTCATCTTCTAAATAGCCTTTTAGGAACAAGTTTTTCTCAAAATCCGCTTCTTCCACTTCCATCATCACTAGGTTTTGATAGCGATCTTTTCCACTAATGATGATTTTTTCAACTTTTTCGTCTTTATTTAACAATAGTCCTACCCTTTGACCAGGTTTTAAATCGATCATTTCAGGATCTTCTCCAGCCATTCGAACGAACCCACCTAGTGGTAGCAAACGAATCGTATATACGGTTTCATTCTTTTTATAATGAAATACTTTCGGACCAAATCCAATAGCAAATTCACGAACAAGAATCCCAGCACGTTTAGCGAAAATAAAATGTCCTAATTCATGGAAGAAGACCAGGGCACCGAAAATAATAACAAAGGCTAAAATTGTATTCACATCGTCCAACCACCTTTTTTATAGTAAGGATTTAACATAATTCCTTGTGTCCAAATCAATTTCATGAATGTCTCCCAGGCTAGGAGCATGTACAACAGAATGTTTCTCTAAAGCTTTTTCAATTAAATCCTCAATTGTAAGGAAGGTGATTTTATTTTGAAGAAAAGCCGCAACAGCTACTTCATTCGCTGCATTTAACACAGTCGGTACACTACCACCCATTTTCCCTGCATGATAAGCAAAATCCAAACACTTGAATCGCTTGAAATCCATCTTTTCAAAATGAAGAGTTCCAAACTCTTCAAGTTTTAATCGCCTAGAATGAACAAGAGGCATGCGGTCAGGATAGGTTAGAGCATATTGTATGGGTACTCTCATATCTGGTGTTCCTAACTGAGCCATAACAGAGCTATCTTGAAACTCAATCATGGAGTGAATAACACTCTCTCTATGTAATAGAACATCAATCTTATCATAAGGAATGTCGAATAACCAATGTGCTTCAATTACTTCAAGACCTTTATTCATCATTGTAGCTGAATCAATGGTGATTTTTGCTCCCATAGACCAGTTAGGGTGATTTAAAGCCTGTTCAACCGTAACATTCTTTAAATCATCTCGAGTATTGTCTCGAAAGCTTCCACCTGATGCTGTTACAATTAACCGTTCTATTTGAGACGCTTTTTCGCCTTGCAAACATTGATAAATAGCGGAATGCTCACTATCAACCGGTAAAATGGAAACACCATGTGTTTTTGCTTCATTCATTACAATATGTCCAGCAGTCACAAGAGTCTCTTTATTGGCAAGCGCAATCGTTTTTCCAGCCTGGATGGCCTTTAATGTGGGTGAAAGTCCTACACTTCCAATTACAGCATTTAACACAATTTCAGCTTCTGAATAGGTACTTACATTCTCCAACCCTTCATTCCCATGATATACCTTGACTTTTTGTCCAAATTCTCGTTGAAGTTGTACCGCATCATGTTCTTCTTGTACTGAAACTAGCGCTGGTGCAAACTCCTGAATGATGTCTTTTAATTTCTCAATATTTCTTCCAACAGAGACGGCAACAAGCTTAAATTCGCTTGGATTCTCTCTAATTACATCCAATGTTTGTAGACCAATTGAACCTGATGCACCCATTAAGCTTATGTTTTTCACCATCATCTTCTCTCCTAAATCTAAATTACCCTCCTATAATTACAAATAAATGTAAAAGAGGAAAAACGAATAATAAACTATCAAAGCGGTCTAGAATGCCTCCATGCCCCGGGAGGATATGACCTGAATCTTTAACAGAATAGTGCCTTTTCAAAGCAGATTCTACTAAGTCCCCAATTTGACCAAATACAGATAGAATTGCAGTAACCACTAATAATTTTGGTAAAGATATAGACCATTCAAATAAGAAGAAAACAGCTACAGCAATGATCATGGCACTTACGATGCCTCCAATCGATCCTTCAACTGTTTTATTGGGACTAATAAGCGGCCACAATTTTTTCTTTCCAAGTCGACGACCAATTAAATATGCCCCAGAATCTGTTGCCCAAATGATTAATAGAGCATAGATTACATAAGTCAAACCTGTATCAGCAGACCTTGTTTCTATAAAATAATAAAAACCAAATCCAACGTATAATATAGCCATAACAATAAACGCCACATCATCGAAATTGAATTCATTTTTAGTAATGACTGTATAGGATAAGTAAAGGAGTACGGCTAACATAGCTAGTTCAATTTTACTATATCCAAACTGCTCTATTATTTCATTATATTGTCTAGGGATTAAAAAAATCCACAATAATGCTACAGAAATAAATCCTGGAATACTGTATAGCTTTAGTTTTCTCATTTTTAACGTCTCATAAAGACCTACAGTAGCTAGTATATAGATTAATCCTATAAATGGTAGTCCACCGTAAAATACAAACGGAAGAAATACCGCCATTGCGATTATGGCTGTTGTTGTACGTTCTTTCATTTTTTATTCCTCACTTTTTAACCCACCGAACCTTCTAGATCGCCCTTGAAACGCTTCAATAGCTTCAACAAGATGCTCTTCAGAAAAATCTGGCCAAAGCACATCAGTAAACCAAAATTCTGTATAGGCTAGTTGCCAAAGCATAAAATTGCTTAAACGTATCTCTCCACTCGTTCTAATTAGTAAGTCAGGATCACAAAAATCCTTTGTCATTAAATACTTACTAAACACTTCTTCGGTAAGTTCTTTTTCATTTAGTATTCCATTTTGTACATCTTTTAAGACATGTCTAACGCCATCTAGTATCTCAGCTCTACT
Source organism: Bacillus coahuilensis m4-4 (assembly GCF_000171615.1). GTDB lineage: Bacteria > Bacillota > Bacilli > Bacillales > Bacillaceae_K > Bacillus_T > Bacillus_T coahuilensis. The sequence goes on from NZ_ABFU01000029.1 coordinate 27,603, forward strand.
TCCATAGTTCAGAGCAAAGTTTAATATAAGTCCATCATTTTCTTTTGTCTCTTCAATCGCTTTATATACGGCATTTTTTGTGTGAGGTGGAATGGCTTCTTCATCCCCCATCATCGTCACCTTTACATTTTCTTCTACTAATTCTGGTAGAAATGTTCCTAAGAATTCTTCGGGTAGCTTCATTAAATATTCTACTTCCATTTTAGGTCGTTTCCAATTCTCAGTAGAAAATGCATATAACGTTAACTGCTTTATGCCTAACTGGTTCGCTACCTTGGTAATTTTTCGGACGGTTTTCATTCCTTCATGATGCCCTGCTACTCTAGGTAATGCTCTTTTTTTTGCCCATCTTCCATTACCGTCCATGATAATAGCAATATGATTTGGTATGTTAAAGTGTACGACTTCTTTTAAACGCTCATCTATGGATAAGCCATTCTGGTTATCTTTATTCCAAAATTTCATTTTATCTAACATGTTTGGTCCTCCAAGCATAACTCTTTCTAGCTAATGTCTATCTTATCATAACCAAAAAAAGAAAATAGATATCTCCTTTTATTCTGAAGTTAGGAAATAGTTAAGGCGTTAAGTCTTTTGTCAATAAGAAAAGTCAGACCCAGAGCTACTCCTATCTGGAAATACAAACGCATTTCCTAAAAGAAAGTATCGTTAGAGTCTGACCTATTAGGACACTATTACTTTTTAAACAGACATAATTTCGTTTTCTTTATCTTTTGTCATACTATCGATTTTTTCGATATTTTTGTCTGTTAACTTTTGAACATCATCTGAGTACCCACGAAGTTGATCTTCTGTAATTTCACCGTTTTTCTCTTGTTTCTTTAGGTCATCATTTGTATCACGACGAATATTACGAATGGCTACTTTCGCATCTTCCGCTTCTTTTTTCACTAGTTTCACTAATTCCTTACGGCGCTCTTCTGTTAACGCTGGAATCATTAAACGGATAATGGATCCATCATTTGAAGGATTTAATCCTAGATCAGAGCGAAGGATGGCTTTTTCAATTTCACCCAGTATTGATTTATCATATGGCTGTATTACAAGTAATCTAGCTTCTGGAACTGAAATAGATGCCATTTTGGTTAATTGGAGTTGGAGCACCGTAATATTCTACTGAAAGACCATCTAATAAAGAAGCATTTGCTCTACCCGCACGGATAGAAGCTAATTCTCTAGAATAGGCAGCGATTGCTTTATCCATTCTTTCTTTTCCAGTGTTAATAACTGAATTTGACATTAATTTTTCCCCCTTACAATTGTACCAATTGATTCACCTATAACTGCTTTTTTTAATGTTCCCATCTTCCATAATTGAGAATACAAGAAGAGGGATGTTATTGTCCATACATAATGAAGATGCAGTTGAATCCATAACAGCTAGTTCATTCTTTAAAACATCTAAGTAAGATAATTCATCGTATTTAAACGCGTCCTTATCAATTCTTGGATCTGCAGAATATACTCCATCAACATTATTTTTAGCCATTAATATAACTTCAGCCTCAATTTCAGCCGCACGAAGGGCAGCAGTTGTATCAGTGGAGAAGTAAGGATTTCCAGTACCAGCTGCAAATATAACTACTCGTCCCTTTTCAAGATGGCGAATTGCGCGTCTTCTTATATAAGGCTCTGCAACTTGGCGCATTTCAATACTGGTTTGAACTCTAGTCTCTATCCCTAGCTGTTCCAAACTGTCTTGAAGAGCTAATGAGTTCATAACTGTTGCTAACATTCCCATATAATCAGCATTTGCTCTATCCATTCCCATTTCGCTTCCAATTTTACCGCGCCAAATATTTCCGCCACCTACGACCACTGCGACTTCTACACCTAATTCAGCAATTTCTTTCACTTGTTCAGCAATAGATTTAATCACTGTAGGCTTAATTCCAAAGCCTTCATCTCCAGCTAAAGCTTCACCACTTAATTTTAATACGACTCGTTTATATTTTGGATCGGTCATAAGAACCTCCATTATGTATTTTTCCTTATAAAATAGGGAACACAGTGTGCTCCCTATTTTCTCGGCTACTATAGGTAAGATAGGACTATCTTACTTACTTGTTTACTTGATTCATTACTTCTTCAGCGAAGTTTTCTTGACGCTTTTCAATACCTTCTCCAACTTCGTAACGTACAAAGTCAGTCAAAGTTGCGCCTTTAGATTGTAGGAATTTCCCTACTTTTTGGTCTGGATCTTTAACGAAAGGTTGGTCAAGGATACATACTTCTTCGAAGTACTTCCCAAGACGGCCTTCGACCATTTTCGCCACGATATTTTCTGGTTTACCTTCGTTTAATGCTTGTTGAGTTAGAACTTCACGCTCACGCTCAACTTCTTCAGCAGAAACTTGGTCACGTGAAACATATTTAGGATTTAGAGCAGCAGCGTGCATTGCAACATCTTTAGCCGCTTGAGCGTCAGTTGTACCTTCTACAACTGCTAGTACTCCAATACGTCCACCCATGTGAAGGTACTCGCCGAATGTATCGTTATCAGTTTTAGTACGGATTGCAAAACGACGAAGTGTAATTTTTTCACCAATTTTTGCGATAGCAGAATTGATGTATTCAGATACAGACGTACCGTTTGCCATTGTTTGTTCTAAAGCAACTTCAACAGATTCTGGCTTATTCGTTAATAAGTGCTCAGCTAGTTCCTTAACAAGGTTTTGGAAGTTTTCGTTTTTCGCAACGAAATCTGTTTCAGCGTTCACTTCTAGGATTACCGCTTCATTTCCTTCAGATAGGATAAACGTGCTACCTTCAGCAGCAATACGATCTGCTTTTTTTGCAGCCTTCGCAATACCTTTTTCACGAAGAAAATCAATCGCTTGGTCCATATCACCATTAGTTTCTGTTAGTGCCTTTTTACAATCCATCATTCCGGCACCCGTTTTTTCACGAAGTTCTTTTACCATTTGAGCTGTTACAGCCATGTGGAATTCCTCCTTAATATGTACTAAATTTCATCATTTCCTATTTCATTAAAGCATATTCTTTAAAAAAAGGTGATAAGGGACTTACCCTCTTATCACCTTTTCAAAAGATTACTCAGCAGCTTCTTCTAAAGCAACCTCAGCAACTTCTTCACCTTGCTTAGCTTCTAAGATAGCATCAGCCATTTTACCAGTTAGAAGTTTAACTGCACGAATTGCATCATCGTTTGCAGGGATTACGTGATCAATTTCATCTGGATCACAGTTTGTATCAACAATTCCAATGATTGGAATGTTTAATTTGCGAGCTTCTGCAACAGCGATACGTTCTTTACGTGGGTCAACGATAAATAGAGCATCTGGAAGGCTCTTCATATCTTTAATACCACCTAAGAATTTAACTAAACGCTCATGCTCTTTCTTTAGTTGTACAACTTCTTTTTTAGGAAGTACATCGAAAGTTCCGTCTTCTTCCATTTTTTCAATAGCTTTTAGACGGCCAATACGCTTTTGAATTGTTTCGAG
>NZ_ABFU01000028.3 GCF_000171615.1 Bacillus coahuilensis m4-4
GGGAGGCAATTTGCCTCCCCTTTCCATATATGTTGTGTATTATAGTTTAACTACATTAGCTGCTTGGGGTCCACGGCTTCCTTCTACAATTTCAAATGAAACCTCTTGACCTTCTTCTAAAGATTTGTATCCTTCGCCCTCAATAGCAGAGAAATGAACAAATACATCTTCAGCTCCCTCAATTTCAATAAAACCAAAACCTTTTTCATTATTAAACCATTTTACTTTACCGTTTTGCATAGTCTCAAAATCCTCCTAAATCGTTAGAGCAAATGCTGCTCGGAAAAATAGTATTAAAGAACAAAAGCCTGTCCTTTAATGGTTTTAATATACAACTTTTACAATATAGAGTCAAGAAAGGGCTACCAATTTTTTGATTATAGTAAAAATTGAATTATTTACAAAAAGGATTGACTAAATATTAGATTAGGCTATAAAATTTGCATTAAGGAAACTTTTATTCATCAAAACAAAAGAGAGGGTGTCGAATTGATTTAGTTGACAGATTGTTTTCCTAGGCTTTAAAATTTGCACAAAGGAAACTTTTATTTATCTAGTCAAAAAAATATTTTGTTTTTTAATAGGACATTTCACCTTTTTAGAGCAAATTACATAGTAAAGTAAAGTAATGTTTCTCATATGAAACAATTTAGCCATAATAAAAGATTATAGGAGGGTTACACAGATGCAAATGAAACACTTGCGTAAGCTGTTTTTAATGATGATGATGTTGGTTGGAATGATAGTAGTAGCTGCATGTGGATCGGACGAAATTACAACGGATAATGGAGAAGAAAAAATTGTAGTAGTCACAACAATTGCTCAGATCGCTGACGGAGTTAAAAATATTGGTGGAGACCAAGTTGAAGTAGTCAGCTTAATGGGACCAGGAGTAGATCCTCATCTTTATAAGGCAACTCAAAGCGATATGAAGAAATTAGAACAAGCAGATATGATATTCTATAATGGTCTTCATTTAGAAGGAAAATGTTAGAAATCTTTGAGAAAATGAATGAAACAAAACCAACTTATGCAATTGCAGAAGGGATTGATCCCTCATTTTTACGAGATGATATGGCGGATGCAACGATTATTGATCCTCATATTTGGTTTAATATTGATATTTGGCAGGATGCGTTACACGAAATAACAGTAGGTTTAAGTGAATATGATTCTGAGAACAAAGAACTATATGAAGAGAATGAGAAAAAGTATTTTGCTGAATTAACAGAGTTAAAAGAATATGCGGCTTCAAAGATTCAAGAAGTTCCTGAAGAGTCTAGAGTTTTAGTGACAGCACATGATGCGTTTAACTATTTCGGTGCTGCCTATAATATGGAAGTAATGGGACTACAAGGGTTAAGTACAGATGCAGAATACGGGCTTGGAGATGTACAAGAGCTTGTTAACGTACTCGTTGAGCGTGAAATAGGAGCGGTATTTGTAGAAAGTAGTATTTCAGAAAAGTCAATCAATGCTGTTATTGAAGGTTCAAAAGATAAGGGTCACGAAGTTGTAATTGGAGGAGAATTGTTCTCTGATGCAATGGGAGAAGAAGGGACGGAAGAGGGAACATATATAGGCATGTATCGTCACAACGTAGATACTATTGTAGAAGCACTAAAGTAGGAGGTTTTATAAATGTCTGCAATCGATGTAAAAGACTTAACTGTAGCCTATCACAAAAAGCCCGTATTGATGGATGTTGCTTTCTCTACTCCTAAGGGGAAGCTAATGGGGATTGTAGGGCCAAATGGAGCGGGGAAATCTACTTTAATAAAAGCTGTTCTTGGATTGATTCCAAAAGCATCTGGTAACGTTAAGATTTTAGGTGAAGGCTACTCACCAAAAAATAAAAAAGTTGGGTATGTTCCACAAAGAGGAAGTGTGGATTGGGATTTTCCGACGAATGCTTTAGATGTAGTATTAATGGGGAGATACGGTCATGTCGGTTGGTTCAAAAGACCAAGTAAAAAGATGTTGAGATAGCTTTAGACTGCCTTGATAAAGTAGGGATGAAAGAATATAGCGATCGTCAAATTAGTCAATTATCTGGTGGACAACAGCAAAGAGTATTTCTAGCAAGAGCATTAGCTCAGGATGCAGAAGTTTATTTTATGGATGAACCTTTCGTTGGTGTTGATGCAGCAACTGAAAAAGCTATTATTGCATTATTAAACGAGCTTAAAGAAGCAGGGAAAACAGTTCTAGTTGTACATCATGATTTACAAACCGTAAAAGAATATTTTGATTGGTTACTTCTATTAAATAAAAAGACAATCGCAGTTGGTCCAACAGAAGAAGTCTTTACTTCTGAATTATTACAAAAAACATATGGTGGTAAGCTAACTTTCTTAGACCAATCCACCATTGTTACCCAATAAGGGGGAGAAACGATGCAGCAGATCATACAATCCGTATTGACTGATGCAAATACACAGTGGGTTCTTCTTAGTACTCTCCTATTAGGAATTGCAAGTGGAGTACTTGGAAGCTTTGCCCTATTAAGAAAACAAAGTCTAATTGGAGATGCGGTAGCACATGCCGCTCTTCCTGGTATTTGCATCGCTTTTTTATTAATAGGAGAGAAGGATTTTATCAGTTTACTAATCGGAGCCACATTCACCGGTCTATTAGCAGCCTATTTAATCCAATTTATTACAAGTCAATCTAGAATCAAAGAAGATACTTCTATTGGACTTGTCCTTTCTGTTTTCTTTGGTGCGGGGATTATGTTACTAACGAAAGTAGCTCAAAGTCCATCAGGAAATAAAAGCGGATTAGATGATTTTATATTCGGGCAAGCAGCATCCTTAGTCGGTTTGGATGTTCAAATTATGATGGTCACTGCCTTAGCCTTAATCGTTGTGACATTTGCACTATTTAAAGAGTTCAAGCTTTCAACGTTTGATCCGGAATTTGCAAGAGGGATTGGTTTACCAGTAGGTTTCTTAAACTTTCTATTCTTATCTCTTTTAGTAATAACTGTTGTGATAGGAATCCAAGCTGTTGGTGTTATTATGATGGCAGCTTTACTCATAACTCCTGCAATAGCGGCGAGATTTTGGACGGATTCTTTAGGAATAATGGTTATAGTTGCAGGATTAGTAGGTGCTTTTTCAGGTATAGCAGGAACAAGTATAAGCACACTTCAGCGAGGGTTATCAACCGGGCCCCTGATTGTACTAGTAGCAACTGTTGTGTTTGTATTATCCATGCTTTTTGCTCCTAAGCGAGGGCTTGTGTCTATATGGCTAAAAAGATGGAAAAATGATCAACTATTAACTGAAAAAGGTTTACTCATCAGAATGTATGAATTTGAATTAGAAAATAACCTATCAACTGAGAAGTTACATTCATCATCATCGTTAAGTGTTAAGAAAAGGGAAAAGTTAATACATGGATACGAGCTAAAAGGATGGATAGAATCTAATGATATTGGCTGGAATCTTACGGAGCAAGGAAAAGAAATTGCTATACAACAATTGGTGATTGACCGACTTGCAGAACTGAAAGAAATGTACCCGAATCAATTAACAGATGTTAATATTCAAGAGTACCTAGATCAACCATTAGATCTAGTCAATCAGAAAGATTCAAAATTTTTAATGAATCGATTATTAGATATTCAATCGCAATATGACCTTCAACCAATCTTTCGGGAAAGAGAGGGGGGTAACAAATGGGTTATGAAGCGTGGATTCTTATAACAGGTAGTTTAGTTGGAGTCACTTGTGGCGTTGTAGGTTCCTTTCTACTGCTTAGAAAAATGTCAATGCTTGCTGATGCCATTAGTCATTCAGTCCTCTTAGGGATTGTGTTGGCCTTTTTAATCTCACAATCACTAAACGGGCTATATATGCTGATAGGAGCTGCAATAGCAGGAATTGTTACGGCTTTCTTTGTTCAATTGTTTCAGTCTAAAGGGATACAGGAGGATGCGAGTATTGGAGTAGTGTTTACTTCTATGTTTGCTCTTGGTGTAATCTTAGTATCTTTGTATGCTTCTGATGTTCATTTAGATGTCGAACACGTTTTAATGGGAGAGATTGCATTTGTTCCGTGGAATACAGTTGACCTAGCGTTGTTTGGTGAAGTACCAAAATCATTTGTTCTTCTAGTTGTTGTGCTTTTACTTGATGCTTTGTTAATCTTTTTATTGTATAAGGAATTTAAGATTACAAGCTTTGACGAAAGTATGGCTGCAGCATTAGGGATACCTGTTCTATTCATTCATTATATATTAATGGGTATGGTCTCGATTACGACTGTAGCTGCATTTGATGCAGTAGGTGCGATTTTAGTCGTAGCCTTCCTCATTGCGCCAGGTGCTAGTGCTTATTTGTTAACCGATAAGTTTATTGTCATGCTTGTTTTAGCTGCCATTATTGGGTGTGTTGATGCTGTGACGGGGTATTACCTGGCATATTTCTTAGATGTCTCAATTGCAGGAGCGATGGCTGTAATGGCTGGAGTTATCTTTGCTCTATGCTTTATATTTGGCCCTCAACATGGATTATTGTCCAAGTGGTTACGAAAACGAAAGGTTGCCGAGTCAACGATATAGAAATCCTTGTTATATTACCGGCCGTATAGTAAACTTTTAGTAGAATTGAGTTTGGAGGGACCGGTATGCCAACACCTAGTATGGAAGACTATATTGAACAAATTTATCTCTTAATTGAGAATAAAGGATATGCAAGAGTATCTGATATCGCAGAATCTCTTTCCGTGCATCCCTCATCCGTTACGAAGATGGTACAAAAGCTTGATAAAGATAATTACTTAGTTTATGAACGATATAGAGGACTTAGCTTAACTGCTAAAGGTCAAAAAGTTGGTAAACGATTAGTTTATCGCCATGATTTATTAGAGCAATTCCTAAAGTTGATTGGAGTTAAAGATGAGCATATTTACGAAGATGTAGAGGGAATAGAGCATCATCTAAGTTGGGATGCGATCGACCGCATCGGTGATGTTGTTCAGTTCCTAGATGAGGATAAAACACGTTTAAAACGACTAAAGGAAATCCAAGAAGAAAATAACGGAGAAAATTAAAACCGCCACCGGCGGTTTTTTATTTTGGTATTAGTATAGAATATGGTTGATTTTTGTATATTTCCGGCTGTTTATTGAAGCAAAATGATAATGCCCCCGTAAGTACTAAAGCACGTTCTTCGTAGAGAGTCTGTTTAATAATTCTATTCTATATCATGAGTGGAATAGTATGAATATGCCGTATTTCATAATGACGAGTGGTGTTCAAAAGGCATTATACTTGAATGAAATTCCACATTTCCTGGAGAGAGGCTCCCTGCTTGAGTTTCATAAATAGCCTTTTTATAAGAAATAATCCTGCCATTGCTTGTTTCAATATTCATTATWCTTCCATCCGAATACGTATAGACTTTTTTCATTTCTTCCATATAATCACTCCTTTTTAACCATTATTTCCGATACAATAAATAATATAACAATGTCTAGGGGGACTTATGGAAAATTGGATTTCTTTGTCAAAAGTAAAATGGGATAAGCAAGCGGAAAATTGGCATCAGCGATCAAAATCTATGTGGAAGAATGGAAGTAGAAGTAAGATTATTCCGTTTTTTATGAAACATGTTTCAATAGGATCTACCATTGTAGATTTAGGATGCGGGGATGGTTATGGAACTTATCTACTCAGAAGTCAAGGATATGTTGCTACTGGAATGGACTTTTCAGATGAGATGATTATGATTGCTAAATCACAAGAGGGAGAAGGTCTGTCCTATCTTACAGGAGATTTGATGAACCTACCCCTTAAAAAAGGGGGAATTTCATGCGGCATTAACAGTCAACTCATTAGAGTGGACTCCTGACCCTCTTGTTGCTATAGGGAATGTACGTGAAATACTTAAAGACAATGGATACTACTTAGCGAGTATACTAGGACCAACTGCTTCACCTAGAAAAAATAGTTTTGATCGTCTGGTTGGGAAAACGGCTGTCTGTCATACCATGATGCCATGGGAATTTAGAGAACTAATGCAAATGAATGGGTTTACATTAATTGATCAAGATTATGTGTGGAAACAAGATTTTAATGAGAAATTATCCGTTTCATTGCCAGTAGACTTGAAGGAAGCCCTATCATTTTCAACGATTTATTTGTTTCAAAAATCTTAGAATTATTTAAAAGGAGAGGGAAGAATGGAAAGAAAGTATTCAATTGAGCAGTTTATAGAGAATACACAAGAGCGTGACAAAGGCCAGGGGTTATTTGAATTAGAAACAGAAAGACTACTTGAAATCAATTTAGAGGATGCTATTCTTGCTAAAGCAGGGGCAATGGTTGCTTATAAAGGACATGTAAAATTTGAACGTCAAGGGGTTTTAGAGCAAGGGATTGGAAAGCTATTCAAAAAGGCATTAACAGGAGAGGGAACTTCATTAATGTATGCTAGGGGACATGGAAAGCTATATTTAGCAGATCAAGGAAAAAAGATTTCTATCCTTGAGTTAAGTCAAGATTCATTATATGTTAATGGTAACGATATCTTGGCGTTCGAATCTAATATACAATGGGATATTAAGTTTATGAGAAAAGTGGCGGGTATATTATCAGGAGGATTGTTTCATGTGAAATTAGAGGGAAGTGGTTTGGTAGCGATTACTTCACATTACGAACCTCTAACGTTAAAGGTAACGCAAAATGAACCCGTATTTACAGACCCGAACGCTACAGTTGCATGGTCTGGAAACTTAACACCTGAGTTTGTTACCGATATTTCGTTAAAAACATTTATCGGAAGATCTAGTGGAGAGTCAGTTCAAATGAAATTTCAAGGGGACGGTTTTGTTGTTGTTCAACCCTTTGAAGAAGTATATATGAACCAACAAAATGGTTAAGTATAGAGCAGGATTCAACACTAAGATTAGGTTGGATAAAAAGAAGTGGGATTTATCCTCTTTACCAAGTTCTACGACGTTCATAATGGAGTGAAAAGGGCATAGTTGGATATCTGTGTTTCAAAGTAGTAGATGGTTAGAAGTCTACTATATCTATTAAACCACATAGAATTAAAGGCAGTGTGGACGTATTTGGTTTAAAATTACTTCGAATGATACGAAAGCGACAGACGCACTGAATGAAAACGAACAAGTTAGTCCACATCCTGATCTTGTAGTTTTTTTGTCTTCTATTTTGAATGAAGGTGACTCAAAAAGGTACGTTAAAAAACGATTTTTTGAGTCACCTCTTTTCTATTTCTTTATTTTAGAAATTTCACATCTGTTCATGTTGATTAAGTTGATTCTCGCTGCAAATGCGAGACTCCCTAGGGAAATAGCGGAAAAGGTGAGACCCCAAAGGGCTTAGCCCAAGGACACTGAATAGGCTTTCTCGTGTGTCACCGCCCAAATTAAATGCGTGGAATTTTATGAAGATGATCACCTCTGCCCCTGAGAATAGAGTACTTTTCGCGGAAATCAACGGAGTTATTTAAAGATAATCTTTTATTGAAAAGGATCTGTTAAAGAATAATGTTGATTTTTGCTGATTACTAGCTGTTGATTGGAGCTAAATGGCGAAGACTCCCGCGGAAAGCGAAGTCATTTGGAGGAAATCAACAGCGTTGTTTAACAGAGCCATTGAAAAAGAATATAGTGTACCCAATAAATTATACTTTTGGTACCCTCTTCTTTAAATTGATGATATCATCCTAACTCATTCCCTGAGCACATATCTTATCACAGTAAAAACTTTTCCTAATACTGAGAGGTATAGTATATGAACGCTATGAAAGGAGGAACGGAAGTGAATGAACGAAATCTAATCACACAAATGAAACAAGGTAATACAGATGCTTTTAAGATTCTATATGAAGAACATGTAGAATACGCACTAAGAATTGCTTCAACCATCATGAAAGATCATGCTGCTGCACCTGACGTTGTTCAAGAGTCATTTATTAAAGTGTATAAAAATATCCATCAATTTGAAGTGGATAGGCCATTTAAGCCTTGGTTTTATCAAATACTTCTGAATGAATGTAGGCGGCATATGAAGAAACATAAAAGAGTAATTCCAACAGAATTAAATGAAAATAGAGATTTACCCCAATGTATGGATCGGTACTATGTAGAAGAATATGAGAGTCTATATCAAGCGGTTCAACAACTTGCAGATCATCAAAGAATTCCCATTATTTTAAAATATATAGAAGACCTTACAGAAAAACAAATTGCTGAAATACTGGAGCTAAATATCAATACCATTAAATCTAGACTCTTTAAGGGAAGGAAGAAGTTAAAATATCTACTGTCACAAAGGAGGGATCATGATGAAACGCAATCTTTTTGATGAGGAAATTAGAAACCGTCTCAAAAGCGGTTCAGAAGTTACTAATTTTAATAAGCTAAAAGATGAGATGTGGAAAAACATTGAGGCAGAAATTCAGTCAGAACCTTCTTCTAAACCATATAGTACTTTTAAAGTGCGTAAAGTTTTTTTCCGTTAGTTCTATTGTTTTAGTTTCCATTGTTATACTTTTTTTCACTATTCATGACGAAGGTCAAGCACTTGTTTCAAAAGTGAAGGATTGGTTAGTACCAGAAAAAGAAGTAACAACAGAGTTAGAAGGTCAATCAGAACAGGGGATGGTTCAACTTCAAAAGTCAAATGAAGAGTACATTATATATTTTGATGAATCAAGATATAAATTATTAGAGGGTGAGGAAAAAGACCAAATTGTATTAAAAGAACCCTTACCTGATGAGTACCCTAAAGTACTAATGGAGATTCAAACAATGACTACTTCTCTTGAAGATACAATTGAAACTTTGTATGAAGAAGCAATAATCTCCTATGAGGAAGTATCCCCAATATCTGATATTGAGGAGCCTTAAAAGGAAAAGAATTTAGAAGTACTGGCGGATCAGGTGGTCAGGAATGGGATGATCCAGTCATAAAAAACAATTGTTGTACCAAACCCAAATGGTGGTACTTTTGTTTTTACTCAGTATTATTTTCTTGAAGCTGCAGAAGGACACGGTGCGCGCTTTACTCAAATGTTATCAGAATTTCAACCAGTTACTAGACCCTAATAAGGATACACACGTAAAAAGGCTCAGTAACTTACTGAGCTTTTTTGTATGGGGTGATTACTGTTACTATTCTTTGAACTAATTAACATCATTTCATTTAGTCTTTTTTTTATAATGAAATGGTGTATGAAACCATCCTGAATAACTAATAGGTTGTTGGCCATGTGGGAAATAGGTTAAACCCATAAAAGGGAAGAAACGCCCTTTTCTAAATCGAGTATCTATCCATCTTACTTCCCATCCGTTTTTTCTACTAACAAGCTGTGGCATAAACTTTGCACAACTGTTTAAAAAGTTTGAAATCTCCCCATGTTCTTTACTCAACATAAAATATTGAGAAGTTTCATGTTTTTTTATTGCAGTCACAATGATTAATCGATTAAATGAATATGATCCAAAAAGAAAATCATCTTCTGTTTCAATGGTTATCTTCCATGCCCATAACACTCTGCTAGGAAGTACATTTATATATTTTGAGTTAACGAAATGGCTTTCTAAATTGCTCAAAATACGACGATGAAAATAGAAACGAACAATATAATAAACAACAATAATAGGATATATAATGGCAAAAGGCTGCCAAACTGGAATAGTTGGAACTATAGAGAAACCAATCCCTATAATATGCAATAGAAAAATAAAACTATCAAATAAAGGAATGGCTTCTAAAGCAATCCACTTATTTGTGAAAGGCCTTAAAGCTTGGGTGCCATGAATATTAAATACATCTGAAACCACATGTATACAAACAGCTAATACAGTCCATAGAAATAAATGACTGGCAACTTGAAGCGTAGTAAAAGGAAGGAGACAAATAGTAATAAGTAAAGCCAATAAAGGTAACATTGGCAAAGAGTGAGTAAATCCTCGGTGAATAGAATAGAAAGCAGACTTTTTCTTTAATTTAGTAATATAATCAACGTCTGGAGCATTAGAACCTAAAATCGTTGCAGTATAGACTAAGGTAGCGCTGTCTGCAGCAGAAATGACAGGATCAATAAAGCTTAATGTTCCTAAGCCAATTCCTACAATGATGTGAGTACTTGTATCCACTCTATAAGCCTCCTCCAGTCAGAATCTGATTGGTCATCGTAATGTGGAGAATTTCTTCTACTATTCGGTCCTTTGACTTCGTTTTTGAGATACTCATTAAATTCTCCTTCATCTTATTTGATACTTCTGATGATAGGATGACCCGTTCTACTTGAGAAATGATTTCGGCTTCAGATTGGGCTAGTAAGGCAGCCCCTTTTTCGATAAAGTATTTTGCATTCTCTTTTTCTTGGCCAGGATTTGGCTTATAAATGACTAATGGAAGAGAAGTAGCAGCCGCTTCAGTAAGTGAAATAGCCCCAGGCTTAGATACTAAACAATCGCTAATCAAAAATAGCTCGTGAATGTCATCGATATATCCAACTAAGTGCACTTGGCCAGGGTATAAAAAGGCAAGAGGTCTCAGCATATCTTCCATCTCTTTATTCTTTCCACACACAATGACAAGTTGAATTTGTTTATTCTTTGATAGTTGATGTATAATATTCTTCATGTTTGGGAGGATTCCAAGCCCTCCGCCAACGAATAGAATGGTTTTTTTTCTAGGATGTAAACCATACTTCATTTTTAAACGATAGGAGAAATTGTGTTGATTAAACCCGTCACGAATAGGAATTCCGCTTACTGAAATGGAATGATGGTTTATTCCGTAATCCATTAATGCTTCTTTGACCTCATCAGTAGCAACAAAGTAGCGGTGGATCATAGGGTGTAACCATAGTGGGTGAACACAATAGTCAGTAATAACTGTATAGGTTGGAATATCTACCCGTTCTTTACTTTTCAAATACGGAGCTGCTTGTAAAGGAAAAGTTGTAAGTATAACTGTAGGACGATATAACTCAATTAATTCAATTAATCGTTTTTTTCCCGCATGCTGATAAAAATAGGCTAAGCCTTTCGACGATAATTTATCTGTTCCATAGTAAAACATTTTATATAAGGGAGCGCCAAACTTCGAAAAGCTTTTTCGTAAAAGCTCTTTTGCAAAAGCATCTATTCCTGGGTAGGCTTCTCCGTACAAATCACATATATATACTTGGTCTATGCCCTTTTGCAGAAAGCCAGTTTTTAGAGTTTGTGCCGTTTGATAATGACCGTTTCCATATTGTGCTGTTAATATGAGAACAGTAGGTTGTCTATTCACACACCTTCCCCCTTCATACTGATTAATATAAGAATACTGTTTAATTGTTAAATGGATTTTAACTATTTAAAGAAATTTTGTAAATATTTCTTTTTAGTGTACAGGACATTTGCTAGGAAGTTTGTAGCTTTCGAACTCTTTATTTCGACATAGCCTGAGTATTGATGCTGTATTCTGTGATTTTTTGTGGAATTTGATAGACTAAAAGAAGGAATGTGCTTGTAAAGGAGAGTATATATGTTTGATCCAACTGCCTTTGATAATTTGAAAGTTGTATTAGAAGGAGCTATTTACGAGGAAGATTTACTTGGGAGAATTCAGGTTGTAAACCGCCAAGATTTAATTGACCTAGCATCTTTAAATCGAACATATCGAATAGAAGTTCTATATGCATCGATCAGATTAACCATCACTCTTTCCTCTTCTTTAGAGCTACTAAGTAATGAAATATTAGAGGTAAATGGACCGACCGGGATATATTTAACGATACAATACCACTCACCTAACCACATGGCCCATATAGTGGAGGAACGGATTGTACATAATTGGTCAACAAGAAAATTCACGAAAAAAATTTGTATAGAAAATCAAAATACAGAAGTGACGTGGTCCTATTCATTCAAGGAAATCATAGAAGAACATATGAGTGATGAACTGATTAATATTTTTCACTTTTCTCTAGAAGTTGTGAAAATAAGATAGGAGTATATGATGGAAAAGTATCAACATATTTACCAAAACGTTAAGAACTATTTTGA
Source organism: Bacillus coahuilensis m4-4 (assembly GCF_000171615.1). Taxonomy (GTDB): domain Bacteria; phylum Bacillota; class Bacilli; order Bacillales; family Bacillaceae_K; genus Bacillus_T; species Bacillus_T coahuilensis. Next base: position 12,043 of record NZ_ABFU01000028.3, read on the forward strand.
TGGAGAGGGAACTGGTCATGGCTTCGATCATATCGAACGAGTCAATCGGTTAGCTATAGAGATTTCAAAGCGAGAAGAAAGTGGAAATCTAAAAGTCATTTCATATGCTTCCCTTTTACATGATGTAACAGATGATAAAATTCGTAAGGAAGATAGTGAGAATTTTTTAAATCAATGTCTAGTAGAAAGTGATCTAACCAATGTTGAGATAAGAGTTGTAAGAGAAATCATCTCCAGTATCTCTTATAAAGGTGGAAATGGACCTAGTTTAAGGTCGATGGAAGCAATGATCGTACAAGACGCTGACAGATTAGATGCCATGGGAGCCATAGGAGTTGCACGGGCGTTCACATACGGTGGAAGTAAAGGAAGACCTCTTTTTAAAGAAGACGAAAGGCCAAGGGAGTATATGACACTAGAGGAGTATAGGAACGGAAATACATCCACCGTTCTACATTTTTATGAAAAGTTACTTTTATTAAAAAACAAGATGAATACAGAGACGGGTAAAAGGATGGCAGAGGAACGTCACCAGTTTATGGAACATTTTTTAAACGTATTTATTAGAGAATGGAAGGGCGAAGTATGAAAACAATTAGTATAGAGAACGTTTCTAAAACATATGGAGAAAAGCAGCTATTTCAGAAATTATCGTTAACAATCCAAGAAGGAGAAAAGATTGGCTTAATAGGTATAAATGGTACAGGAAAATCTACCTTGCTTAAAATTATCTCTGGTATTGAAGAGCCTGATGAAGGAACATTTGATCACTCAAAAGATTACCGGATAACTTATCTTTCCCAAAATCCATCTCTTGAACAGAATCTCACGATATTAGAACAGGTATATAAAAGTGATGCAGAAATCATGCGTGTGATTAGGGAGTATGAAAAATGCTTATTACAGCTTCAACAGATGCCAGAAAATGAAAGAGTACAAGAAACTCTTTTTACACTACAGCGTGATATGGACCGGTTGAATGCATGGGATGCTAATGCTACAGCAAAGACGGTTTTATCAAAACTAGGGATCTCAAATGTAACAACAAAAAATCAGTGAATTAAGTGGTGGACAAAAAAGAGGGTAGCTCTTGCTCAATGTCTGATAGAGAAGCCTGATTTGCTAATTCTTGATGAGCCTACCAATCACTTAGATTATGCTACTATAACATGGCTTCAAGAGTTTTTAATCCGTTATCAACAAAGCGTCTTATTTGTTACACATGACAGATATTTTCTTGATGCAGTAACGAATAGAATTATTGAACTAGATAAAGGAAGACTTTTCTCCTATAAAGGGAACTATGAAACGTTTATTGAATCGAAAACGATTCGTGAAGTAAATGAACAAGCTTCAATGGCCAAGGCTTATAATTTATATCGTAACGAACTAAAGTGGATGAGAAGGGGAGCAAAGGCAAGAACAACAAAGCAGAAAGCTAGGATTGATCGATTCCAAGACCTTGAAGGATCCCTTGATAACCGTACTGATGAAAATTTAGAACTAAATGTGAAAGGAGCAAGACTGGGAAAGAAAGTATTTGAATTACAAAGCGTTACAAAAAAATTCGACTCCAACATCATATTAGATGATTTTAGTTTCCTTTTTAAAAAAGGTGATAGAATTGGAATCGTAGGTGAAAATGGTGCTGGAAAAACTACTTTCCTAAATATATTAGCAGGCTTAGAAAAAGTGAATTCAGGTGAAATAGAACGTGGTCAAACAGTGAAATTAGCCTATTATACTCAAGAATCTGAGGAGATTCCTGGAGAAATGCGGATGATTGATTATTTGAGGGAAACTGCTGAGGTTGTTACTCTTGATAATGGGGATGTTGTTTCTGTTTCAAATATGCTTGAACGTTTTCTTTTTCCTATGTCAACTCATGGTACTTTGATAAGAAAGCTATCTGGTGGTGAAAGAAGAAGACTTTTTCTTTTAAAATTGTTAATGGAGAATCCCAATGTATTATTGTTAGATGAACCTACAAATGATTTAGATACACAAACCTTGACCATTTTAGAAGACTATCTACATGTGTTCCCAGGAGTTGTTATTACAGTTAGTCACGATCGATATTTCTTAGATAAAATCACCACCCAACTTTTCGTATTCAAAGGGATTGGGGCTGTAGCTTCTTATTATGGAACGTATTCGGAATTTCTTGAAAGTGAAAAAGATGAAGAAAAGCAAAAGCCAAAAGAACTAGAAATAGATCAATCCGTCACGGTAACACCTAATAAGGAACAAAAGAAAAAGATGACGTATAAAAGAAAAAATAAGAATGGGAAACCATTGAAGCAAAGATTGAAGAAGCTGAAGTGATGTTAAAGGAGAAAGAAGAAGAGTTAAACGGGGTGGGATCTGACTTTGAAAGAGCGAATACAGTAATGTCTGAGATTTCACAATTAAATGAAGAGTTGGAGGTATTAATGGAACGCTGGGAATATTTATCTGCATTTCAATAACGGATAATGGGATTACGTAAAGATGTAGAATCTTTTTCATATGTGTGGTCGTATGATAAACTTAATATGTAGCTATAGGAGGGGATCGGTTATGAAAATCGTGGCAATAGAACCAACACCAAGTCCAAATACGATGAAGGTGTTACTTGACCATGAACTCCCATCAGGAAATCGTAATAATTATACAAAGGACCAATCAGACGTAGCACCAGAAGAAATACAATCCATTTTAGCTATTGAAGGTATAAAAGGTGTGTATCATGTTTCTGATTTTTTAGCGGTAGAAAGAAATGCAAAATATGATTGGGAATCCTTGTTAATACAAGTTCGTAAAATTTTTGGAGAAGATACTCACGATAAAAGTACAAATACAAAAATAAATGATCATTTTGGCGAAGTCCAAGTTTTCGTTCAGCAGTTTAAAAACATACCGATGCAAATTAAATTAACCGATGGTATGACTGAGAAACGATATTCAATGCCAGATCGATTCCTAAAAGCCTTAAATGAAGCGCAATCAAGCCAGGATAATGTAGTTTTGCAGCGTGATTGGAAAGAGTACGGTATTCGTTACGGGGAATTTGATGAAGTAGCAGCTATTCTTATTGAAGAATTAGAGGCGACGTATTCTAAAGAGCAGCTTCAAGATATTGTTATTGGGAAACAAAAGAAAGACGAGAATATGGAAACCTATATAAATACAGAGCAATTTCTAGGTATGAGCTTTGAAGAAAGGTTTCGTTATTTAGAATCACTGAAAGAGATATCAGAAGAACACATACCATTATTAAATTCTGCTCTTGCAGATGATAAAGTTGCAATAAGAAGACTTGCTGTTGTTTATCTTGGAATGATAGAAGATGAGAAGGTGTTGCCCTATCTTTACAAAGCGTTAAAAGATAAAAATGGATCGGTTAGAAGAACGGCAGGTGACTGCTTATCAGATTTAGGTTTCTCTGCTGCTATGGTAGAAATGGCGGAGGCTTTAAAAGATCGCAACAAACTTGTAAGATGGAGAGCGGCGATGTTCTTATACGAGGAAGGTGACGAGAGCATACTCTCTCAGCTTAAAGAAGCCGAAAACGATCCTGAATTTGAAGTGAAAATGCAGGTGAAAATGGCCATTGAACGCATTGAAGGTGGAGTAGAAGCAAAAGGATCCGTTTGGAAACAAATGACCGAAGCACGTACAAAAGAAGGAGGAGTGTAAACATGTCAATGGCATATGAAGAATACATGAAACAAATCATCAAGCCAATGAGGACCGAACTAACAAGAGCAGGTTTTCAAGAATTTACATCAGAAGATCAGGTTGAGGAATTTTTTGAAAATGAAACAGATTATTCCTTTGTGGTAGTAAACTCTGTTTGTGGATGTGCAGCGGGTTTAGCTAGACCTGCGGCCACTCAAGCTGTACTTCAGACTGAAGAATCGCCGAAACATTTAATTACCGTATTTGCAGGTCAAGACAAAGAAGCAACCGCAAAGTTTAGAGAATATCTTTCGGATTTTGAACCATCATCGCCGTCTATGGCCATTTTGAAAGGGAAAGAAGTCGTTCATTTCATTCCACGAGAGCAAATAGAGGATCACACCATTGAAGAAATTATTCAAAACATACAAACTGGTTTTGAGAAAATGTAAACAAAGAGGACTTTAGTTCCTTCTTTTTTTTTAGATAAGGAGCAGTAATTATGTTAGTTACAACAGCAGGTAGAGTTAAGGATAGCACTATAAAGAATGCTTTACACCTATCTAAAGAGTTGGGGAGTACTTATATAAATAGAAATAAACAATCAGTAGAAAAACTTCATGAGTCTTACCAACAAGATATTCTTGTCGTCGGAATTGAGAGGATAGAACTTTACCCTTTAAAAGGGGACACTTATTTTTTCACCCTAATCTTGCCATGCTAAGAATAAAACGACTTCTTCAACAACATAAAGATGCTTTTTTGGAGGCAACACAACTAAATGCGGGTGACAGTTTCCTAGATTGTACTCTAGGACTAGGTTCAGATAGTATAGTAGCTAGCTATGCAACTACTGCTTCTGGAAAGTTGTTGCATTAGAAGTTGATAAAAGAATATCTACGGTGGTGGAGCATGGGTTAAATTATTGGGAGAGTTCTTTACCAGATTTAACTGAAGCGATGAGAAGAATTGAAGTAGTCAATGCACATCACCTGGCCTATTTAAAGAGTCAGCCCAGTAATGCTTTTGAAGTGATATACTTTGATCCAATGTTTGATGAAAGTATTTCTGGATCTAATGGTATCTCAGCTATTAAAATGCTGGCTCACTATGAGTCATTAGATTTAGAAACAATTAAAGAAGCAAGACGAGTAGCGAAAAAGCGTGTGGTATTGAAGGATCACTTTCGATCGTTACGTTTTAAATACTTAGGATTTACCCAACTAAAGAGAAAATCAGCTGAATTTCATTATGGATATATTGATCTAATTTGAACTTTTCTATTTTTATCTATAAAAAGAGGTGAATCATGAAAATTCACCTCTTACCTTTATGTACAGTAAGTTAGTCTGTAAACGTTAGAGAAGTCATATAAGCTAGTAGTAAAAGAAAACCAATTGATATCATCACATCCACTGACACGGGAACACCTCCATTTAGTATTCTTTACCTTTCATTAAAAAAATGAAACAAAGCCTCTAAATCTTTCTAAAATATAGTATACTATATTTTAGAAAGATAAGCATGGGAGAGAGTATTATGCCAACTTGGATGAAAAAATCACTAATTATATTGATTTCAATTGCAACATTTGGACTCGTTACCCCTTCAGACTTTAATTTTGACAAACTAACCGACAATTCATCTAAGGAAAAAAGTAGTATACAAGATGTTCAAAAAGATCTTCATGCTACCAATTTTGACACGTTTGAAAATCAACAAAGTGTAATAGAACCGGAAAAGGCAGTAGATGCTTTATTAGAACAAGGAATATCAACGGCTTACAATAAGTTTGGAGAAAAAATCTTACCAAAAATTGATCGAGAATTTCATGAAGTCATTTTACCAAAACTTGAAGAAGCTATTCAAGAAACCTTAAAGGATTTGCCGGCGGAGTCTATGACTACATTATCGGTATCAAACCTTTCGACTAATAAGCATTCTGAAAAAATCTTTCATATTTTTAACGAGGAAACGGGTGAAGATGTTATTCGTTTTCATGTACGAAAAGACCGTCCTCCATTAGATGGGTATTACTTTAACTTCCATTATCATACGTATCATGATCAGTTTCAAAGTCATCATGAATTAGGATCTATCTATTGGAGTAAAAATACCCCTCCAAACTGGAACACGATGTTATCTTAAATAAATATAGGTAATCTAGTAAAAGGATGCATTCAAGTGCATCCTTTTTGGTAGAATAGATGAGGTATAGGGAGGTTATTGAATGAAGCAGTATCTGCATTTATGTGAAGAAATACTTAAAAATGGTGTGAAAAAGGAAGACCGTACGGGAACAGGAACAATTAGTACGTTCGGATACCAAATGCGCTATAATTTACAAGATGGATTTCCTCTTGTGACCACAAAGAAACTACACATACGTTCGATCATTCATGAATTGTTATGGTTTCTAAAAGGAGACACAAATATTAAATACCTACAAGATAATGGAGTAAGAATTTGGAATGAATGGGCAGATGAAAATGGAGAATTAGGACCTGTTTATGGTCATCAATGGAGATCTTGGACAGGTTCCAATGGTGAGACAATTGATCAAATCTCACAATTGATAGATCAAATTAAACAGAATCCTAACTCAAGAAGGTTAATTGTCAGTGCCTGGAATGTTGCAGATGTAAATCATATGGCATTGCCACCATGTCACTGTTTATTCCAGTTTTATGTAGCTGAAGGAAAGTTATCTTGTCAGTTATACCAAAGATCTGCAGATGTATTTTTAGGTGTTCCATTTAATATTGCTTCTTACGCCTTATTAACGTTAATGATTGCACAAGTATGTGATTTGGAGCCGGGTGACTTTATTCATACACTAGGTGATGCTCATATATACTCTAACCATGTTGAACAAGTAGAATTACAGCTTACAAGAGAAGTGAAAGATCTACCTAAAATGAAATTGAACCCAGAAATTAAAGATATTTTTAACTTTACATTTGAGGATTTTAGTTTAGAAGGATATGATCCCCATCCACATATTAAAGGAATCGTCAGCGTATGATTACACTCATTTGGGCAATGGACGAGAACGGTTTAATTGGTAAGGATAATAGTATGCCATGGCATCTTCCGAAAGATCTCAAGCATTTTAAAACGAAGACCACAGGAAGAACCATCATAATGGGAAGAAAAACCTTTGAATCTTTAGGAAAACCCCTACCAAATCGAAAGAATATTGTACTTACAAGAAATCAACACAGTCATATAGAAGGATGCGAGACCGTTCATTCTATAGAAGACATCATAAGGATGAATCAACAATCTTCTGAAGAATACATGGTAATTGGAGGCTCACAAATTTATAAAGAGTTTTTACCTTTCGCTGATAAATTAGAGGTAACTCTTATCCATGATACGTTTGAAGGCGATACATATTTTCCTACCATTGATTGGGATATGTTTAAATTGATAGAACAAGTTCAGGGAGAGAGGGACAAACATAACCCTTACTCATTTGAATTTCGTACCTATATAACGAAATAAGGATAGAAACAGGAGGACCATAGGTGCCTATAGTACGAATCATATTATTTTTTCTTATATTTAAGTATTTCATTAATTTTAAGTACACCAACATTACGCAATGTGAAAAAATTAGACCACTCATTACCGGTGGCTGAATTGGATAGGAAAAGGCAAGAGTTACCTAAAAATTGGGCTAAGGGGTTTTACGTTCTGTTTCCGCAAAGGTCATGGTGGAAGGTGAAGAAAATATTCCTAGTGGTGGTGTTTTGTTTGTAAGTAACCACGTAGGTAATTTTGACATTCCTACTCTGATGGCAAGTATAGAAAAGCCATTTGGATTCCTTTCAAAAGTAGAAGTGAAAAAGCTACCGCTAATTCGTGATTGGATGGAAGAAATGAACTGTGTATTTATTGATAGGTCAGATAGAAGACAATCTGTAAAAGCAATAAGAGAATGTGGTGCGTTATTAAAAGATGGTCACTCCTTATTAATTTTTCCCGAAGGTACTAGAAGTAAAGGAAGAGACGTGGCTCCTTTTAAAGCGGGATCATTAAGATTAGCTAAAGATGGTCAGGTTCCCATCGTTCCAATAGCCATTACTGGAACAGCGGATTTGTTGGAAAAAAATAAATGGGGAATTAGACCAGGCACCGTTCAAGTACGTATTTTACCACACATACCTGTTTCAGAAGTATTAGAGTTAGAAAGTAAAGAATTAGCTGAATTGTTGCAGAAAAGGATTTCTTTAAATATCCAAAATATGACAACTGTTTGAAATACGTTTTAATTCTCCTTATTGTGGAATATACATAATATCTTACAAAAGAGGTGGATAAAATGGAACATAATATGACTAATCAAAACAGTAGAGTAGAAAACAAAGTGGAAGATCGTATGGAAAACTTATCAGAAAACAAAAAAGAAAGAAATCTTACAGAATTTCGATGAGTTTAAAAGCTATCTAGGTGATAAGGTTTCCAAAGCTGAAAAGTTAGGTCTTAATGAAGAGCAGCTTGCAAAATCCGCACAAAAAGTAGGAGATTATTTAGCAAAGCATGAAGAGCCTAAAAACAGAGAAGAAAAGTTACTGCAAGAACTATGGAAAGTAGGAAATGAAGAAGAAAAACATATGCTTTCTCATATGCTAGTTAAGCTAGTATCATAATCAAAAAAAGAGCCGAAAGGCTCTTTTTTATTATACATACAGTAAAATAACAAAAATACATAAAGCTACTTCCAGCGATAACAAATAGATGCCAAATGGCATGATTGTAAGGTAATTTTTCCCATATATAAAATATGGCCCCAAAAGAATAGAGGATTCCGCCGATCAGAAGTAATGTAAATCCGGTTCCAGTTATACTTTCGTACAATGGCTTTATAGCAATAATGATCATCCACCCCATTAAAATATAGAATAAAGTGGAGATTAAATTAAACCGATCAACGAATATAAATTTAAATACAATTCCTCCAATTGCAAGTCCCCATATAATTCCGAACAAAGTCCAGCCTAAAGCCCCGCGTATACTAACCAAAAGAAACGGTGTATAGGTCCCTGCTATTAGTAAATAGATAGCAGAATGATCTAGGATGGCAAAGAAACGCTTTGCTTTAGACGGTCTGAAACTATGAAGCATGGTGGAAAAAAAGTATAGAATGATCATCGTTGTTCCAAAAATAGTAAAACTTACAACATGCCAAGCAGTCCCTCTTTGTACCGCGAATAAGATAAGCAGTACTAATGCTGGAATACTTAGTAAAAAACCTATACCGTGGGTGATAGCATTAGCAATTTCTTTCTTTTTTGTCTATTTTATCGTAATGGGTCAACTACATTTCCTCCTTGAAGAAACTTCTACTGTAAGTTTAATCCGAAAAAGAAGGGATTTCAATGAGGATTAATAAATTTGATGTAAAGAAATCCAAAGTCGTTTATGATGATGGATCATTAAGCTGATTTGCTTCTGACAAAAAAGAATTAAATTGGTGTGGTTTTAAAAATTGATTTTTTTCATAATGACTTTGGAACCAAGCTACTAGTTCAGCAGAAGAATTAAAAACTTCTCCACTCGTATCCTCTTTCCTTACTGTATAAATTCCATTATCAGGATCTATTGTTATGGCAACGGGACTATTACTATCATTCGTATACAATTCATATTCCATGTTACTTCCTCCTTTATGGTCTATACTAATAATATAAACAAATGATGACTAGGAGATTACAAAATGTGTGGAAGATTTACGATGACACGATCAAAAGAGGATATTTCAGAATGGTTACCGATTACCAAGTGGGAATTGGATTTGTTACCAAATTATAATACAAGTCCAGGTGAGAAGGTTTACGGGGCTATTTTGGATCAGGGAAATTTTCGAGCCGGAGATATTCATTGGGGCATAAAACCTAGCTGGTCAAATTCTTTGTTAATTAACGCAAGAAGTGAAACCTTAGATAAGAAGAATACATTTAAAAAGCTACTTCATCGCAGAATGATAATATTTGCTGACAGTTTCTTTGAATGGAAAAAGACAAATGAAGGAAAATACCCTTTCGATTCCAATTAAAAAATGAACAACCTTTTGCCTTCCCAGCACTTTGGGATAAGGGTAATATTCATTCTGGAGCGATCATATTAACCACAGGAGCGAATTCTCTTGTTCAGGACGTTCATGAAAGAATGCCTGTCATGTTTACGAGTAAAGAAGAGATTGCCATGTGGTGTAATCCTAGTGAATACTCGTTTAATTCAGTTCAATCACTTTTAATTCCAATAAAAAGTAGCTTAATGAAGAGGTATCAAGTTTCAAGTAAAGTAAACTCTTCACGAAATAAGACGATTGAATGTATCAATAGTATATAAGGTAAAAAAATACCTGGCGGGCAACATTTCACTCAAAAATAAGGTATAATATAGAAAAAGGAATAAAAAAGAGGATTGATATCTTGATAACCAAAAGCCTAGAGTATACAACACATACTAAAAAACAGGTAAAGGTTTGCGACATTCCGGTGTTAGATAAAGATCATCCATTAAATTTTGTAGTTACAACGAGATTGCAGTTATTCTTATTAAAAATTGAGCGAGACTCTTGTTCTGGATCTTTTTCATTTAAAGAGTATTTAAAAAAGAATATGAAATGGAAAGATTATGAAGAATTATTTGAATTGAATCAATTGAAGTATAATGCATGAGCGTTTTGGCGCTCTTTTTTCCTTTCTTTTAATGCTTATCATTTAACCTTCGTGAAAAAATCGATATAATAATAGTGAAATGTAGGATAGGAAGTGTTTACATGACAAAAAATAAAAAATTGTGACGGATTCTACAGCTGATTTAACACAAAAAGAAATAGAATCCTACCAACTTAACGTTGTACCTCTTTCCATTTCAATAAATGGAGAAAATTATTTAGATGGACAAGACATAACTCCTGAAGAATTTATGACGGTAATGGCTAATTCAAATGAATTACCAAAAAGCTCACAACCGCCAGCTGGTACTTTTTTAGAGCTTTATGATGAATTAGGTAAGGATGGCAGTATCATTTTATCCATACATATGACAGGGAATATGAGCGGAACTGTTCGTTCGGCGGAAAGCGCAGCGGAAATGAGTAAAAGCAAAGTCTTTGTAGTAGATTCAAAGTTTATTTCAAGAGGACTTGCCTTCCAGGTTTTAGAGGCTGCTAAAATGGCTCATAACAATCAAAGTATAGAAGAAATCCTCACCCGTCTAAACGAAGTTCAAGAGTCGACTCGCTTATTTGTCGTAGTGAACACTCTTGATAATCTTGTAAAAGGCGGAAGAATTGGAAAAGGAAAGGCCTTAATTGGTTCTTTACTTAATATTAAGCCTATTGCGGATTTATCTGGTGGAGAATATACTCCTGTTGCAAATGTCCGAAGCCATTCTCAGGTGGTGAAGTTTTTGGTAAAAGAAATGTTGAAAGATACGGCAAATAAGACGATTAAATATGTTGGTCTTTCTGAGGCAGACGGTATGGAACTAGCGCAACGTTTAAAAGAGCAAGTAAGTAAACAAACTGGCTTTTCAGATTTCCACATTGGAGCAACAACGCCAATTGTTTCAACACATACAGGTCCTGGAGCGATAGGTTTTATGTACATGGCTGAATAATTGTTATGGAATAAAGGTTTGACTTTCTTATAAGTTGTTAATAGAAAGAATTATACTTTGTGTATTTTTCTACTAACTACTTAAGAAAGTCAATTTTTTTTGTATTATGATAATCGTCCAATTGTATTACATCATATAATACAATAAAACATGGTATAATGTATTTTTAACTGCATAGGCAGGGAGTGAATCAATGTGAAGAGTACAGCTGTCATTATACTTACATCTATCATTCTATTATTATCTGGTTGTTCAGATGAACTTGAAGGTCACACATCCGTAACATCTAGATCCATGACAATGTTAGAGCATCATGCGATTCCCAGTACCTTTTATCCAGAAGACATTATCATTGCTTCTATCGGCGATTCTTTAACCGAAGGAGTTGGCGATTCGAAGAACCAAGGAGGCTATATACCATATTTAGATAGCCAATTAGAGGAGTTACGCTCCATTGGGGATGTAACGTTTCATAATCTAGGAAAAAAAGGAAGAACGACTTCAAGCATGCTAAAAAAGCTTGATGATCAAGAATATATAGGAACTTTGTCCCAATCCCAATTAATCATTGTAACAGTAGGCGGCAACGATATGATGAAAGTTCTTGAGCGAAATTTTCAAAATTTATCTGTAGCAGTATTTCAAAGAGAAATTGACTTGTACAAGAACAACCTAGAAAAGAACATTGTAAGATTACGAGAAATTAATCCTGACGCAGGGATTGTGCTTGTGGGAATTTACAATCCTTTTCTATCTTTTATTACAAATATTCAAGAAGTGGACGAAGTACTTACCCTTTGGAATAAGGCAAGTGAGGATGTTATTTCTCAGTACGATAAAACATTGTTTGTTGATATATCTGAATTATTCATTGAGAATGGAGAGGAATCAATTCTAGCAGAAGATTATTTCCATCCTAATGATGTTGGATATGAGAGGATGGCAAACCAGTTATTTTTAGCATTAAATGAACAAGAGAAGTGGAAGGAATTAGCAATTTTTCCTTGAGAGGAGTTAAATAGATCCACATGAAAAAGAATAAATGGAAAGCTGCTTTTTTTACATTATTACTTACCGTTTTATCATTCTGTACCGTTTTTATTCTTCTTTTAACAGTCTCTTTTGATGAACCTGTAGAAAGAGAAATAGTACAGAGTTATGATGCTAAAATACCCGTAGAAATCCAATTAACCAAAGATAGTTTGAATCAAATTATTCAAAAATATTTAGAAGATGAAGGATTGACTGAGACGTTTCAGTATAATGTTTCTGTAGAAGATCAGTTACTACTTGAAGGTGATATTGCTATTTTATCTTCCACCATTCCGTTTCAATTAAAATTTGAACCCACTGTAACGGAAGATGGAGATATTCAGTTAATCAATCCTTCCATCATTGTAGGAAACATATCTTTACCAGAGGAATATGTATTAAGATTTATTGCGAGGTCTTATGATCTACCAGAGTTCGTGAATATTGATTATAAAAATGAGACCGTCAACTTGTATGTAACAAGCATGAATATTCAAAACAATATTTCGGTTAAAGCGAATCAATTTGACTTAGCCACGAATAATATTTCATTTACTTTATATTTGCCATCCGAAAATGAGTAAGATAGCATGAAAAAGGTCGCCTTTAATGGGCGACCTTTTTCTAATTTTTATCCTTTTAAAAGGATGGATTCTAGAATGGGCTCTTTTTCTAAAAAACCTACTGCTACAATGGTATAACTCTCATTTGGTTTAAAAGTTAAATTAGGTAACGGAAGGGCAACTTTCTTTGAACCAGCTATTCTAACTTCTAAATCCACTGTCATTGGAGAGAGAGGTAAATAATTTGTCGCTTGTTTATATGAAATAGTAGGGAATATAACATCTCCATTTTTAACGGCAATGTCTACTGTAGGGCTAGTGGGAGACAAATGAATAAATTTTACTTTGGTTTCATTCGCTGGAACAGAAGGTTGGTCCAAATATGCTTTTAATTGAAGAGTAGGGGTTTCTCCAATTGCAGCCAGTGTGTAAACCATTCCTGGTGTAGTGACGATTTTTTTTGAAATAACAGAATCTGTTTGATTACCTGTTGGATAGATATCAATATGATAAGACCCACCTGGTAGGGTGATATAATTACTAACTCCCTTATAGGGTACATTCGTTAAAACCTTCTGGCTATTGATAAACACGTCAACATTTGAAGTAGTGGGTGCGGCATGTAAAATACGTATATAAGCTGGCTGCTTGGCACGTTCATTTTCTGCCCATTTATCTTTCATCATTTGATGAATAGACTCTAAATGTTTTTGATAATAGAAAATATGTTTTGTCGGATCTGTGTATTTGTAATACTTTGCAAGTACATCATAATGGATAGCTAGCTGCAAAAAGTTTGATTCATTCATCATGATTCCTCCGATCATCTTTCACTCTTAGCTACCATATTCTTTGGACTAGTAAATGGTGATATGTCCTAATGAAAAACCCAAGAATGATCCTCTAAATGCCCGTTATTATTGATAGGGTAGCTTAGTATACAAATAAGTGTTTAGTATACATTAAGTTTAGGATATGGGGATTTGGGAATTGATTAGTGTAGTAGTTTTCAACTAAGGAATAGTGTATCTGGTAGGATGACTTCCAACTAGAACCAACATGATTGGTTTTTTTGAACCATTTGGTAAGAATTGTGCGAAGTTAATGGGAATACTCCTATATATTTAGTAAAGGATGATGAATATGTTTAAGAAGCTATTCGGTAAAGAGGAACCAGTTTCACCAACAGTAGAAGTTGTAGCTCCAATTACAGGGAAAATAGTTTCTTTAGAAGAAGTACCTGATCCAGTATTTTCTCAAAAAATGATGGGTGATGGTTTAGCCATTGAACCCACTGTTGGGAAAGTGAAATCCCCCATAAAAGGAGAGGTGATACAACTGTTTCCAACGAAGCATGCTGTTGGTCTAAGAGCATTAAATGGTGCTGAAATTTTAATACATATTGGGCTGGAAACAGTATCAATGGATGGAGAAGGATTTGAGAGTTATGTAAATCAAGGAGATAAAGTGGAAGTAGGTCAAGATTTAATTTCTTTCGATATCAATTTAATTAAAGAAAAAGCGAAGAGTACTCTTACTCCCATTATCGTGACTAATTCCGATGAGATGAACGAAATTGATCAGCAATTAAACGGTGAAGTAAATGGCGGTACGGATGTTGTGTTAAAAATTACTAAGCAGAATTAAAATTGAAAGATTGATTTAGGCGAATGCACAAAACATGACCAGGCTATCATCATATGGTGTAGAGAAAGAAAAACATTATATGAGGAGTGAAATGTTATGTATCACGGTGCAGACTATTGTTACTACGACCAACCAACATATGCATATCCAGCATACACTGGGTCTAATCCAAATACGTTCGCGTTAATTGTTGTGCTTTTTATCTTGTTAATCATAATTGGTGCAGTTTGTTATTACCCTCGCCCATGCTAATAAAATAGCTAATATGTAGTAGTTAAAAAAACAGAATGAGAAGACAGCGTCTTTTCATTCTTGTTTTTTCTTGTTACATATTAAAGTTTGAGATTAATTCTCGAAGTTGTTCAGCTTGTTTTGATAGCTCAGATGAAGACGCGGTAACTTGTTGCATTGCGGCAGAACCTTCTTCTGAAGCTGCTGCTGTCATTTCAGTGCTTTCAGCTGTGTGAATGGCAATTCGATTAATTAAATCAAATGACTCTTCGACAGTATTATTTAATTCAAAGGTAGATTCAATATGTTGTACCATTTCATCTATGACGTGTAATGTGTCAACAGAATTCGTTTGAATCTCTTTTAGGGAAGTAACGGTTTCCTTCGATATCTTTACACCATTATTTACCTCAATAACAGCTTCTTTTATTTTGATCCACTATTAATTGTACTTCTTCTTGAATCATGTAGACAATCGCGGCAATTTCTTTCGTTGCACCTTGAGATTGTTCAGCTAATTTCCTTACTTCATCAGCTACAACAGCAAAGCCTTTTCCGTGCTCACCAGCCCTAGCCGCTTCAATTGCTGCATTTAATGCTAGAAGATTGGTTTGTTCAGCAATATCGGTGATGGTTTTAATAATACTGGTAATATTCTCTGATTTTTTTCCTAAAGACTTAACGGTTTCGCTGGATTGTAAGATCGCTCTTTCAATATTATTCATTTTCTGCTCGGTTAGTTGAACAAATTCTGTGCCCTTATTTGTAACATTTAAGGTCGCTGATGCAGCATCTCTTACCTGTTTAGATTGAGTGGTAAGAGTGAGAGAGGAGTCTTTTAATTCCTTCATAAACGATAAGCTTTCATCCATTTTTTCCTTTCGTTTGCTCACTTCCTGCTGCAATTTCAGAGGAAGACTCGCTAATGGATACAATGGTTCGTGAAGTTTCTTCAGCTGATGCATATAATTGTTCGGAACTTGCTGATACACTTTCAGACATTAATGCAACTTGTCTCACAAGATTTGTGATACCATCCATTAATTTATTTGTATCAGCTGCAAGCATTCCAAGCTCATCTTTTGATTTAATTTGAATTCGTTTCGTTAAATCTCCACCTGCGTTAGCCATTTCAGTTAAAGATGAAGAAATTACTTTAACATTTCGTTTAATAGAGAAAATCATCATGAATCCAAATACTATGGCTAACAAAATGGCAACGGCAGATAAAGTAAAGATGATCATTCTAGAAATGGCTAAGTCCATTGATAGTGCTTCAATACGATTAGATGTTGACATGATTTGGTCTTCTTTCATCATTTGTACATATTCAGCAATACTATCCATATATTTTTTTCCGTAACCATCTGATTCAATTTGTTGAGCTCGTTCTACATCACCTTTATCTCTGGTTTCAACAATCCAGTCAATATTTTTAATCCAAAGGGCATAAGTTTGTTCAATTTTAATAAAGCGCTCAAGCTGTGTTTCATCTGTAGCGAGGAGAGTTTTTAATTCTGTAAAATACTGAGAAATTGACTCTTTTCCTGTCGTGTAAGAACTAAGAAAATCCTTGTTTCCTGTAATGACGTAACCTCTTTCTCCTGTTTCAATCATTAGTAATGCAGAATTCATTTCTTCAATAGTATTTCTTACTGCAAGCTCTTGATCAACTAAATAGTCAATTTCTTTTTGTAAATTACTAAATTCTTGATGTGCACTAAAAGCAATAAACAGAAGTACTAAAGAAAGAATGGAAAAAGAGAGAATGAGCTTTCCTCTAATCGTTTGGAATAGCTTCATTCCAGGAAATATTATTGAAGGGATGTTTATACGTTTTGGAACTCTCATCTTTGAAGCATTTTTTTTTCATCATTGTCCCCCTATTTAAAAAATTATGTAATATTAAAATTATTGTAACATTTAATTTAGATTATTCTACAAATTTCTGCATAATTAATGAAATATTTCGCAAATTCGAAAATATGGAAATATCTATAAAACTTACTTTATAACAAAATATGATAGAAAAATTTAAGAGCAGTTGGCATATATATTAAGAAGGTTGAAATTATTTAGGTAAGAAACATTCAATAAAAAGAATAAATAATATATAAAGCGCTTACAAAATTATAGCAGTTTGGAGGACCCCCTAATGTCCAATTCCTTTCTTATCAAGCCTTTATTAGGATACGATTACCCCACTATAGAATATGGAAAAGGTATTTTTCTTTACGATAGTGATGGAAAAGAGTATGTAGATGGTTGTTCAGGTGCAGTTACCGCCAATATAGGACATGGAATGGAAGGGATTATACAAAAAATGACGATACAAGGAGAGAGAATTTCCTTTGTGTATCGTTCACAATTTACAAACGAACCAGCCGAGGAATTAGCACAATATCTAGGGAATGAAGTGCCATATGCTCCTTGGTGCTTTTTTGTAAATAGCGGTTCTGAGGCTGTTGAAACGGCCATTAAGATTGCGATTCAATATTGGCAAGAGAAAAAAGAATGTCAAAAACAAATTATTCTTTCTAGATGGATAAGTTACCACGGCATTACATTAGGTGCTCTAGGTCTGTCTGGACACGGAGGTAGAAGAGAAAGGTTTGAACGTTCTCTATTAGATAGGCCTTTACTTGAACCTCCATATTGTTCATCTTGTCCTTTTGAAAAAACATATCCCTCTTGCCAATTATTATGTGCGAGACAATTGGAGACAGTTATTAAAAGGTTAGGAGCTGGAAATATTGCGGCTTTTATTGCAGAACCGATTATCGGTGCAGCAGGAGGGTGCATCGATGCCCTATAGGTTACTATGAAGAGATCAAAAGAATATGTGACAAATACGGAATATTATTCATTGCTGATGAAGTTATGACAGGCTGCGGAAGAACAGGAAGATTTTTAGCTCTAGAACATTGGGGAGTCAAGGCAGATATTATTACATTAGGTAAAGGACTAAGTGCTGGATACTCTCCTCTCGCCGCCACTCTAGTAAGTGAAAAAATTATACAAACAATTGAAAATGGATCAGGCGTGATTATGAGTGGTCATACGTATAGTGGGAATCCGCTTTCTTGCTCAGCCGCACTTGCAGTACAGAATTTTATAAAAGATAGAAATTTATTAGTCAATATCAGCACACTATCACCTATTCTGTTTGAAAAGCTAAACGAACTGGTATCTCTCTATCCTTTTATAAATGAGGTTAGAGGTAAGGGATATTTAATTGGAATAGAATGTACTCCTCCAGAGCAATCAAGTGCTGAAGCATTTACAAATTTAATGATCCAGTCATGTAAGGAGGAAGGTTTATTAGTTTATCCCGCAGGTAGTGGCATTGATGGTCGAAGCTTGTCTGCCATTATTATTGCTCCTCCCTTTACCATCACACTTGATGAAATTGACCTGTTACTAGAACGTTTAAAAAGGGCCTTAACCGTATAAAAGGAGAATAGTACGATGAATAGGTGGAAAAAGATTGTTCATGAAGATAGGATTATGAAGTTGTTCTTTGATGGGATGATACTCATGTACGGTGGATTTGGTGGTATTGGCACTCCACCAACATTAGTCTCGTTAGTCACAAAAAATAAACAATAAGGATTTAACATTGATTGGAAATGATGCTGGATTTCCAACGATTGGGATTGGACCTTTAATCGTTCAAAAAAGAAGTAAAAAAAATAATCACTTCACATATAGGTTCTAATCCAGTTGCGGGAAAACAAAAAGAAGAAGGGATAGTTGAAGTCGACCTTGTACCTCAAGGAATACTAGCAGAAAAAATTCGAGCTGGTGGTGTTGGTCTTGGGGGCTTTTTATCTGATATAGGAGTAGAGGATCCTTTAATTAATAAAGATAAAAGGATACTTGAATTAAATGAGAAATTGTATTTACTTGAAACATCATTAGTTAGCGACATTTCCATTGTTTATGCAAAAATAGCGGATGAATTTGGCAATGTTATATATGAAAAGAGTGCGAGAAATATAAACCCTTTAGTTGCAATGGCAGGGAAATTACTATTGTAGAGGCGGAACAAATCGTCAAAGCAGGTGAATTAAATCCGAATGACATTCATACGTCTGGGGTTTTCGTTGACTATATCCTTCAATCTAAAGGAGTTGATTGGAAGTGGGTATGGGAATGACATGGAAAGAGAAAATTGCCTATCGAGCTGCAAAGGAAATAAAGCAAGGAATGATTGTAAATTTAGGAATTGGAATCCCCTCACTTATCTCAAACTATGTTTCAAAAGAAGACCTCGTCACGTTTCATAGTGAAAACGGAATAATAGGGATGGGAGAGGCACCTCAAAGAGGAGAAGAGGACCCTCTCATATGTCATGCTGGTGGATACCCTGTTAGTACAGTACCTTGGACTTCTTATACGGATTCTACCACAGCATTTGCCATTATTAGAAAGGGTCTGATAGATATTACATTTTTAGGTGGACTTGAAGTTAATGTAAATGGTGATTTAGCTAATTGGATTATTCCAGGTAAAAGGTTACCAGGAATGGGTGGAGCTACTGAACTTGCAGCCAAAAGTAAAAATGTTATCGTATTAATGTCACAATTTGATAAAAATGGGAATTGCAAGCTTGTGAAAGAATGTACCATTCCCAAAACAGCTAGTGCTTGTGTTCAGCAAATTTTTACAGAGAGAGGAAAATTTTTAGTGAAAGATGATCATTTTCTATTTGTTGAGGCCTTTTCTAAAGAAGCATTAGAAGTAACATTACGTGAAAAAGTTGAATGCATTCGAGTATCTCATGATATATTCATCACAGAGTAAGGAGGGAAGATAGGTGGAGTTTTTAATCAACGAACTAATTCAAAAGAAAAGAGAAAAGACGATTGCTTTCTTACAGCGATTAATACGGGAAGACAGCACGAGAGGCAATGAATCTAACGCTCAGGCGATCATCATTGAGAAATGTAGAAAGCTAGGCTTACAGTTAGATATATTTGATATTGATCATGATTGTGTAAAACACCATCCTTTTTATTCTTGTGATAGAGAAAATTTTTCAGGAAACCCAAATGTAGTGGCGACACTAAAAGGGTATGGACAAAATGGTAGGAGTATTTTGCTCAATTCACATATTGATGTTGTCCCAACGGGTAATGAGAAAGAATGGACAATGGCTTCACCTTTTAGTGGAGAAAGAAAAAATGGAAAAGTATATGGAAGGGGTACTTCTGATATGAAAGGCGGTACCGTTTCCCTTTTATTAGCACTCGAGGTAATCAAGGAACTTCCCGTTACATTACTAGGAGATTGTGTATTTCAAAGTGTGATAGAAGAAGAAAGTGGAGGAACTGGAACCCTATCTTGTTTACTCAATGGATATACGGCAGATGCAGCCATTATTCCAGAACCGACTAATATGAAATTATTTCCCAAACAACAAGGTTCCATGTGGTTCAGGTTGACCGTTAATGGGAAAGGGGCTCATGGCGGCACCAGATACAATGGAAAGAATGCTATTCTCCTAAGCAGGAAAGTCATTGATTCTCTATTACTTCTAGAACAAATTCGTAATAACAGAATAGTAGACCCTTTATATGAGAGCGTTAACATTCCGATCCCCATTAATATAGGAAGAATAATAGGTGGGGATTGGCCTTCTTCTGTGCCTGATAAAGTCATAATGGAAGGAAGATATGGAGTGGCTCCGGAAGAATCGATGGAAGATGCTCAAAGAGAGCTACAACAACTAATTAGTAGACTAAACGACGCAGAGGAATGGTTTAATCAACACCCAATTAAATTAGAGTGGTTCGGTGGTAAATGGCAATCCAGCACTCTTTCATTAGATCATCCAATATTGTCTGTAATTAAACAAAAAGTAAAAGAAGTAAGTGGAAAGGAGGCTATACTTGAAGCTTCACCTTGGGGTACGGATGGTGGAATTCTTTCAAAAGGAGGAGATATTCCAGTAGTTATCTTTGGACCTGGAGAAACGAGTCTTGCTCATCAAGCAAATGAATGGATCTTAGAGGAGTCCATTTTTTCTCATTGTGAAATCATTGTTCGGACTATATTAGAATGGTGCGGGTATGTTAAAAAAGAATAAATCTGTTCTTAATGGAGGAGGAACTAAAACATGAAGCATTTATGGATCAATGGTCAAAGCGTTCCAACAGAACACTACCAAGTAATTACATCACCATTTTCAAATAATGAATTAGATAAAGTCTCGGAGGCAACTATTCAAGATGTTCATCACGCGATAAGCGTGGCGAAACAAGCTTTTTTAACATACAAAAAAACACCAGCACACAAACGGGCAGAAATATTAATGAATGTCGTTCACCTACTACGAGAGAATCATGAGGAATGCTCTAAACTCATAACTCTAGAATCTGGTAAAGCCATTAAAGATGCGAGAAAAGAAATGGACCGTACCATTATGACTTATACATTTGCTGCGGAAGAAGCACGGAGATTAACGGGTCAAACTATTCCTTTAGATGCTGCACCTGGAGGAGAGAACCGAGTGGCTTACACAGTTAGAGAACCATTAGGAGTAATAGGCGCTATTACACCCTTTAATTTCCCTATGAACTTAGTTGCCCATAAGGTTGGCCCTGCTATCGCGAGTGGCAACACGGTCGTATTAAAGCCAGCAAGCCAAACTCCTTTATCTTCATATAAATTAGCTGAACTTTTACAACAGGCTGGACTTCCAGACGGTGTCTTAAATGTTGTTACAGGTAAAGGGAATATTGTTGGGAATGCGTTAGTGGAATCCAAGGATGTGAAAATGATTACGTTTACAGGTAGTCCTTTAGTCGGTAAAGCGATTAGAGAAAAGGCTGGTCTTAAAAAAGTCACATTAGAACTTGGTTCAAATTCAGCTCTCATAATTGATAAAGATGTTTCTATTTCTCCAGTTATTAAACGAATTGTAACAGGAGCATTTAGTTATCAAGGTCAAGTTTGTATTTCTATTCAACAAATATTTGTTCACGAAAATGTTTATGAGGAATTCTTGAACCTATTTCAACTTGCTACAAAGGATTTGATACTAGGGGACCCATTGAATGAAGATACTGATTTAAGTTGTATGATTTCACCTGAAGAAACAGAGCGAATCCTTAATTGGGTTAGAGAGGCAGTAGGAGATGGAGCTACTATTGTTGCGGGTGGAGAGGTAATGGATGGAATAATGACTCCTACGATTTTAACAGATGTTCCTAGAAATGCTAAGATATCCTGTCAAGAAGCGTTTGCACCTGTTGTTGCGATATATAAAATTTCAGATTTAAATGAAGCAATAGATCGAGTAAATGAATCGCCATATGGTCTTCAGGCTGGGGTGTATACAAACAATCTGCAATCGAGTTTTAAAGCATGTCAGGAACTTCACGTAGGTGGAGTCATGATTAATGATATTCCAACCTTCAGAGTGGACCAAATGCCCTATGGAGGAGTCAAGGAAAGTGGTACAGGTAGAGAAGGAATTCCTTATAGTATAGAAGAGATGACTGAAATAAAATTAGTGACCTTTAACCTAAATTCATAAGGCTTTAATCGAAGTTTTTTGACTTAGGCTGATTAAAGTAATGATAGCAGCAAATAGGTTTAAGCCCCTTCGGTCGTTTAAAAACACCGGAGGGAAGCCTGGGGGATTTGAATAATCTTTCTTTTACCATTACCGTACCAAGGAAGAGAGCACCATCTCTCAAGGGGCGTTGGCAATGTTCCGTGTTAGGGACATAAATTTGCAATGGATTAATAAAGCCAAGAAGAGAGGAAAGCTGCTTATGGGGTATAAAGAAGTCTTATTAAAAGAGAATGCAACATTATATTGTGATCCGTATAATAAGCGAATCCGAGTAGATACCTATTCGAATTCCTTATCAGAACTATTTCCCACTCTATTAACGAAGGCTTCAAAAATAAATGCAGACAAAATCATCGTCAAAGCACGTACGGATCAAGTTAAGGATTGTTTGCGTTTAGGCTTCAATAACGAGGGGATTATCAATAACTATTTCAACGGAGAAGATGCATGGTTTTTTTCCTTATTTTTTAACACGAGAAAGGAGAGAATCTCACTTTCATATTGAAGAAACCACTATTTTACGAGACTTAGATACAGTACATGCTAAACCAATTTCTTCGCTTCCCACACAATATCAAATAAGAAAAGCTACCCTATCTGATAGTTCGTCCCTTGCAGTACTCTACCAAAATACCTTTCCAATATATCCAGTACCCATTCATCATGAACGTTACATTTCAGAATCCATGAAAGATACCGTCTATTATTGCATAGAGATAGAAGGAGACATGATTAGTGCTGCATCAGCAGAGATTAATAGAGTGGATTGTAACGCGGAGATTACGGATTGTGCTACCTTGAAGAAGTATCGTTCATTAGGACTCTTAAAAAACATTTTGAATGAACTTGAGGAAGAACTAAAGGGTATGAACATACCTGTCGTTTACAGCTTAGCAAGAGCTTTAAGTCTTGGTATGAACAAAAGTTTGAAACAGCTAGGGTATGAATACCATGGGAAGCTTGTTAATAATTGCTATATTTATGACAAGCTTGAAAGCATGAACATCTGGTCCAAGTGCTTATAGATTTCTATGAAATTGGGGGAATAATGATGAAGATGGACTTATATGAACCTAGTGTACATTGGAAGGACATTGTATTGTGGAAAGATGTGACGGAGGAGCAGTGGAATGATTGGTTATGGCAATTAACCAATACAATTCGAACGTTAGATGACTTAAAAAAGGTGATTAATTTAACACCAGAAGAGGAAGAAGGTGTAAAGATATCAACCAAAACAATTCCGTTAAACATTACCCCCTACTATGCCTGGTTGATGAATAAAAATGACCCAAGATGTCCTATACGAATGCAGTCAGTACCACTTGGACAAGAAATCCATAAAACTAAATACGATTTGGAAGACCCTTTGCATGAGGATGAAGATTCGCCTGTACCAGGTCTAACTCATCGTTATCCTGACCGAGTATTATTTTTAGTAACAAATCAATGCTCTATGTATTGTCGATATTGCACGAGAAGACGTTTCTCAGGTCAGATTGGAATGGGAGTACCTAAAAAGCAAATCGACAGAGCCATACAGTATATTAAAGACAATGATGGAATACGAGATGTGTTGTTATCAGGCGGTGACGCACTATTAATTAACGACCAAGTATTAGAATATATCATCAAATCATTAAGAGAAATTCCTCATATTGAAATCATAAGACTAGGAACAAGGGCTCCAGTTGTATTTCCTCAAAGAATAACAGATAAACTAGTGGGGATATTAAAAAAATATCATCCGGTATGGTTAAACACTCATTTTAATACTTCTATTGAAATAACAAAAGAAGCAAAAGAGGCTTGTGAAAAACTAGTAAATGCTGGTGTTCCAGTAGGGAATCAAGCAGTTATATTAGCAGGAATAAATGATTCAGTTTCCATAATGAAAAAGCTCATGCATGATTTAGTGAAAATACGCGTTCGTCCATATTATATTTATCAGTGTGATCTATCAGAAGGAATTGGTCATTTTAGAGCACCAATTTCTAAAGGTTTAGAGATTATAGAAGGATTAAGAGGACATACTTCTGGATACGCAGTACCAGCATTTGTCGTAGATGCTCCCGGTGGAGGAGGGAAAATTACTCTTCAACCTAATTATTTATTAGCACAAGGAAGTAAGCATGTAGTTCTTCGGAATTTTGAAGGTGTCATCACAACCTACCCAGAACCTGAACGGTATACTCCAGGTACAGGAGAAGATTATTTCTTCTCTATTTATAGCCGAACGAATGACTCATCGGATACTGTTGGAATATCTGCCCTCTTACAGGATAATGGGCGAACTATTACCCCTGAAAATTTATCAAGATATGAAAGGCGAGAAACGTATCAAGTAGATCCAAGTCATGAGTCTTTAAAGAACTTTAGAGAAAAACGAGATCAATTAAAAAGAAAAAAAAATAATCAAGCAGTTCTAAAAAAAATAGGAAACGGAAACGCCAGATGAAGAAGTGTGAATGGTGTAAAAACGGCCCACTTGCTGATATCTTTGAAACAGTATTTTGGGAGTTGCCAGATGGTTCAGGCGCCATTGAGATTAACTTAGTCCCTTCAACATACTGTCCCTATTGTTCTATGAAACAGCTCCAAGAGGCTACAACAAATGAGATAGAAGACCAATTACTTTTAATAGACAGGGAGAAACTATCTTCTCCCCTTTCGTTTGAAGAATTATTGAGCATACCAAGATTTTTAAAAAAGAATTATTTTAGATTTGACTAGAATAACTTTGTCTCTTACCATAAGAGTATCTTTTTGGTAAGGAGAATACTATGAGAAAATCCTTTTATCATTTTTTAATGAGATATAGAGGCGGACGTCCAGGGGATGACATCTCAGAGTTTGCAGAGGCCGCTTTTTTAGATCATGGCTTCCCAAAAGCTACTGAAGATTATCATGAGATTTGTCATTATCTTGAACTAAATGGCCATTATTTATCGAGTATGACTACGTTTGATAAAGTATATGAAGAATATTTAATTTGGGAGAAGTAGACTATCTAATTTGATAGTCTACTTTTTATACCTTTATACACTTGATTCAAATTGTCAGTGTGCGATTAAAGGCTTTAAAGAATAAAAATCAGAGAACCTATCAGGCATATTCCTGCATATAGTATAGAAAAGGGATAAGGAGATGGGAGGCTATGACAAAACCACAAAAACCAAAATTTAGAATCGGTGAGACCATTGTAATAGGTTTTTTAGGAACTGTCGGTAAAGTCACTGGAATTAAACGGTTAGAAGGCAAAATTTTATACGAAGTGAATAACCGTGAAGGATTATTTCAGGAGGATGCTCTCTTTTATATAGAAGAATTTGAAGGAAATATTACAAAATATGAAAAAGTAGAAATTGCTTACAAGTTCATGATTGGTGATATTGTAAAAGTTAGAGGATTTAAACATGATTTATTTAAAGTAATAGGATACCGTACTGAGATTTGGAGATATTATCAGGACGGTTGGGAAGAAACAGTTTATGAATTATATCGAATAAAAAGATGCTGAGTGGCTAGAAGCAGATGAGGAAGATTTAGAGTTAATCGGAGATGAAGGACATACAGCTCAGTCTGCCTCATATGAATTACAGTCTCCTGTCAGAAGGACAACCAAAAATAAACAAGAAAATAGAATGAATGAACTTCTCGATCGATACAACGATTATAAATATTTGTATTCAGAATTTAAGGATGCATATTAATAAAAAAAAGATGGATGAAACAGTAAAATTGTTAATGCAACTCCATCAAAACGAATCACAATAAGAACAAGGTGAATGAAAAAATAGAAATGCTTCCAATAAATAAAATAAACAGTAGTTTTAGGAAATGTTCAAGAGATGTAAGAATCCAACCTTCTTCACTAATTGCCTGATCAAACTTACTTTCCCACGTTACATTTTTCATAAAGAATACCCTCCTTTTTACTATAGTTCATCCTATGCTTGTCTAAAAAAAACATTCGAAGTTTTTGTTTAGTTTCTGCATATCAAGGTATAGAATTTCATAGATTTGTAACTAAAGGAGGGGATACCATGCGTGAGATGGAAGTAGTGATTGACACGGAAGAGATTGCAGAATTCTTCTATCATGAATTGGTTGCTAGAGGATATTATCCTGGGAAAGAAGAGCTAGAAGAAATCGCTGATATAACCTTCGAATACTTAATTTCTAAATGCATCATTGATGAGGAATTGGATCCAATTGATTAATACGAAAAATAAATAAAGAAGGTACGAATGGACAAGGGCGAGTAATTATCGCCCTATTTGTTTTGATAAAAATAGCGCTTGATGAAGAATTTTTAGCCCTTTAGTATAGTGAATTAAATATTTTGTTTGATCTACCCAGTCCATTTTATCCAGTTCAAATAAATGTTTGGATGGGGAATGTTTCGAATACCAGTCTAGTTTCACCGGATGGTGGTGATGATAATTGGACCAAGCCTCCACAAGTTTTGGAGAGTGCAACTTAGTGGAATCTTGGATAGTAGAATAGACCTCTGGCCAGTAATCATGACGTGAACCTGTATGGGGAGTAGAGTGTGCAAATCGAAGAAATGAGTTTGAATACTTGGATTGATATAAAAGGGAATATAAACTTTTTCCAATGTTCACTCGCTGCTGGGGCTCTTGAAAATGATGAAGGTTTATCCCATATAAAGGAGGGTGTTTCTTATTTGATACAGTTGGAAATATACAATAAGACAGCTTTATTCGATCTTGTAAAAAAATATAATCTTTTGGATGTTTGTAAAATAGTTAAATGGCTTAATCACATTTTCTTCTAACATAAGTTGTTCATTTTGAATTAACGCATACGTTATTCTTTTTGTAATTTTTTGTTTGATAAAAATGTTTCCACTGAGAAATCATAAAAGTTGAAACAGAAAATTCTTCTAATCTGTCAAAATAGTCTTTATTTAATTTTTTACATGTTTCATATAACAGTAATTGTGGGTATGCATCTTGAAAGATAAAATAGTTAGCTTGTTACTAAAAAAAGGTAAAATGGGAATACTTCCTTTTCAGTGACCAATTCCCTTATGAGAAAAGATTGAAGATCACACATCGTGTACCCACCATTTCTCGAAACCATATGAGCCAAAAAAGCCCAGTGGACTTCTGGGTGTTTCTTTACGAAGTTCAAATAGGCTGAAGTCCTCGTCACATTGTTCTTATTCGTCTTTTTTTGTTTTTGATAGGATAGAGGATAGTAGGTCTTCAGATCGTGATGTTTCCCTTGAAATTGGATTCATTTTTTCTCCTTTCTAATGAAACTTTTACTCAACAAGAACGTAAATAAACAAAGAATTATTTTGTTTAATTTGCACACTAAAACGGCATTACCACTCTATGATGGAGTAGTTGAATGTATGCCGTATGAAGAAAATATTATAGGTCAATGGAGGAATGAATATGTCAATCGTCAAGAAAGCATTAGCCACAATGGGTATTGGAGCAGCAACAGTTGATACGGTCCTTGATAAAACATCTTATCAAGCAGGTGAGAGAATTAATGGAGTGGTTTATATTAAAGGAGGAAAGGTGGAGCAATTTGTAGATGCCATTTACTTGGCTTTGCATACTTCCTTTATTAAGGTAAGTGATGATCGAAAGTATACAAACACAGCTACAATTGTCCAAGAAAGATTAAATGAACCATTTACTATTAAGGAAGGGGAAAAGATTGAACTCCCTTTTACCATTGTGATTCCACACGATGCACCATTAACTATTAGCAATACACGTGTTTGGGTGACAACAGGAATGGATATTAAGAATGCAGTGGACCCAACTGATTTGGACTATATAGAAGTACAACCTAACTCGCTTACGAATGCAATATTAACTTCTATTGAATCTCTAGGGTTTAGACTAAGAGAAGTAGAATGTGAAGCTGCTTCTAATGCATATGGACAAAGGTATCCATTTCTACAAGAGTTTGAATTTGTTCCAACTTCAGGTGAATTTAGAGGAAAGTTAGATGAACTAGAATTAACGTTTTTAAATCAAAATGAAACAAATGCGGAAATCTTATTCCAGGTTGATCGCAGTGCTCGCGGTTTAAGAGGATTGCTATCTGAAGCTTTAGAAATGGATGAATCCTTTATTCGAATGACGATAACTGAACATGATCGTCTAGTATTAGGAGAAAAGATAGGTACATTAATTCGAAGGTTCATATAAGTCTTATCGACAAAACTAGTGGTACTTCATCAAAGGAATCGACACTCGGTGTGTTGTAAGTAGTGGTAAACATAACGAGAGGTGATGAAGTGTTAAAAGTGATGTGGGAAAAGGTCGCGCAGAAAACATTCTTTGAATATGAACTAACCCTTTATCAAACAGAACAGTTTGGTGATAAAAAGGGCTATCAGCTTGTTCACCGAGATACTATTTTTGGTTCTACTCATGATTTTGCCCTTGAAGTATTGTATAAAATGTTAAATGTACAAGACTCAATACCAGTAGATTACAAAGGAAGATATGTTTCCACGGGTGATATTGTGCAAATTGATGAGGGACGAAAAGGTTCATCCTTTTATAGACTTGAAGTTGGCGGCTGGAATAGGATTAATCGTATTCATTTAAGATAACTGAAAAAATACAAGAGATTTAAAAAGAGGCTGTCTACAAAAGCGTAACTTTTGGACATCCTCTTTTTTTATCTATAAACGGATCATTACTCTATATGATTACCAGGACCATTTTTTCTTTTCTCCCCACTCCATTCTTTTGCATGGGCATTATGTTCACTTTCTAAAACATCTTTTGAAATATGATTATTTTTCTTTTGACCATTAATTCGATTACGATGTTTTTTTCCCAATTAAGAAACCCCCTTAATTTTATAAAATCTTTTGGTCACTTTTAGAAGAGTTAGGTTTTGTCTTCTTTTTTGAAGTGGGATTTGTTTCGTTTGCATGCTGCACGGCTTGCTGAATTTTTTTACTGTCGCCCATCATACCCCTCCTTTTTCATAAAGGTTAGTAGTAGTGTTTACGTTAAAAGGGTATAATACTCCATGAATAATGATTGAAACGAAGAAGTAAAACGTTTACAATGAAGTTAGAGGTCAGACCTTTATACCGAAATGGAGGATATGAATATGAGTATACATATTGGTGCAAAAGAAGGACAAATCGCAGAAACGGTGTTATTACCGGGAGATCCACTTCGAGCAAAATATATTGCTGAAACCTTTTTAGAAAATGCAGAATGTTACAATGAAGTACGTAATATGTTTGGGTACACTGGAACGTATAAGGGCAAACGAGTTTCTGTACAGGGAACAGGAATGGGAATCCCATCAATCTCCATTTATATTAATGAATTGATGCAATCTTATAATGTACAAAACTTAATTCGAGTAGGAACATGTGGAGCTATTCAAAAAGACGTAAAGGTTCGCGATGTGATCCTGGCAATGAGTTCTTCTACAGATTCTAGAATGAACCAAATTTTATTTGATGGAATTGATTTTGCTCCAACTGCTAACTTTGATTTATTAAAGAAAGCCTATGACGCAGGAGTTGAAAAAGGGTTAAACTTAAAAGTGGGAAATGTCTTTACAGCCGATATGTTCTATAATGACAAAGCAGATCATGAAAAATGGGCTCAGTACGGTATCCTAGCTTTAGAAATGGAAACAACAGCCCTTTATACACTTGCTTCTAAGTATGGTAGAAATGCACTTTCTGTACTAACTGTAAGTGATCATATTTTAACAGGTGAAGAAACAACAGCAGAAGAAAGACAGCTTACGTTTAACGATATGATTGAAGTCGCTTTGGAAGCGGCATTAACAGAAGAATAAAAGGTTTAATCGCTACTGACTGGTAGCGGTTTTTTGTACAACTTTTTAATGTTCATGCTACTTTTGCCTAGCTTGTACATATACATGTAGTAAATGGGTAAAAGTAGGTGTATAGAGTGATAAAGACAATTTTCCGGTTTCTTTTAGGGAGTATACTTGTAGGAATAGGTATAAATTTTTTCTTTTTTACCTCATCATCTATTGGATGGAGGCATGATAGGTATAGGACTCATTTCTTTTTTATTGGCTAGGTATTAAGCCAGGGCTCGCTATAATTGTTCTGAGCATACCGCTATATATCATTAGCTTCTTTCATAACAGGCAACTATTTTTTAATAGTATTCATGGTCTGTGGTTAACCTCTTTTTGTATCGATGTCTTCCATTTAGTTAATCTCCCTTTACATATTCCTGTCTGGATTAGCATCTTTTTAGGAGGAATAACGGTAGGTGGTGGCATTGGTTTTATTGATTCAAGAAAGGTCAGCAACTGGGGGTATTGATTTAATTGCCCAAGTTATTTGTGATTCTACTAAGTGGAATGTAGGTATTTTCATTTTAGTCATTGATATTGTCATCATATTAATAGGTGCATCCATCATTGAGGCAACTTCATTTTTATATTCTTTACTTGCCGTAGTGATTGTTGGATTAAGTGTTGCAGCCATGTCAAGGTCTAGGAATGATGAGGAAATTTATTAATTCTTTAATAATTTCTGCAAAACTGATAAAATAGAGAAAGTTATCACGGTGGGTAGTATAACAATAAAACAGTCATACATAAGATATGAAAGTGGTGGAAATGTAAGTGGAGGAACAGAATGAGAATAGAGGCTATTTCAAAATAAAAAAATTCCAACTAATAATATTAACCATTTTGCTCGTAGTATTTACAGCAGGTATTACGACGTTTGCTTTAACGTTTGGAGATGAAAAGGCAGTAGAGGTAGGTATACCTCCTAGACTTGAATTTGACAAGCTTTATGAAGCGTATGATCAGCTTCAAAATGAATACTATACAGATGTTAATCAAGAAGAATTAGTAAATGGCGCAATTAATGGAATGTTAGATGCTCTTGAAGACCCTTATTCTGATTATATGTCAGTTTCGGAAGCTGAACAGTTTAATCAAGTCATTTCTTCCTCATTTGAAGGAATAGGGGCAGAGATTCAAGAAAAAGATGGCTATATTATTGTTGTCTCTCCTATTAAAGGTTCACCAGCTGAACAAGCCGGTCTGCTACCTAACGATAAGATTCTAGAAGTAGATGGCGAAAGTATTCAAGGTATGAGTTCAACAGAAGCCGTCATGCTGATCCGCGGTGAAAAGGGTTCTGACGTTTCTTTAACCATTGAAAGACCAGGTACTTCTGAAAATCTTACAATTACAATTACGCGAGATGAAATCCCAATTCAAACAGTCTACTCTGAGATGAAGGATTCCACAGCGATTATTCAAATCACAAGCTTCTCAGAAAATACGTATAGTGAGTTACTTGAAGCTCTAGATCAAGCGGAATCTGAAGGAATGGAAAAGCTAATTATTGATGTTCGCCAAAATCCAGGAGGATTATTAGACCAAGCTATTGAAATTGCTAATTTGTTTATTCCAGAAGGCCAAAACATCTTGCAAATTGAAGATAGAGATGGTGTGAAACACCAGTTGTAGCAGAAGACGGTCGTAAAGTAACTGTGCCAACTGTTATGTTAATTGACGAAGGTAGTGCCTCTGCTTCTGAAATATTAGCTGGAGCAGCCAAAGAGTCTGGTGCTATCGAATTAGTAGGTGTCAAAACATTTGGTAAAGGAACGGTTCAAACAACAAAAGGCTTTAATGATGGAAGCAATATGAAATATACAACGTCTAAATGGCTAACACCTGATGGAAATTGGATACATGAAACAGGAATAGAACCAGACCATGTAGCTGAGTTACCTAATTATGCTTCGTTGTCTTATATTAACCCAGATGAAGTATTCAAAGAAGGTGACGTGGAAGAAGAAATTAAGGTGGCAGAAGAAGTTCTAACCATTCTAGGATATGAACCTGGAGATATTGATGGCTTATTCTCAGCTGAGACGACAGATAGCTTATTGAAGTTCCAGTCAGAAAACAGCCTTGAAGAAACTGGTGTGCTAGAAGGGGAAACTACTTATCAGTTAATGACAGCTCTTCGTAGTAAGTTAAAAGAAGATGACCCACAAATAAATAAAGCTAGAGAACTTTTGGGTGACACTGTTCAGTTTCCTGAACAAGAAAAGTCAGAAAACGAATAAAAGAGAGTTCAAAATGAGGAGAAATTTCCTTATTTTGAACTCTTTTTTGTTTTTATTTCGAAATGAACCTTTTAGCTGACAGTTTAATAAATTCTTGAATAGATTCAGAGTCACTGCATGTTTGAATAATATGCAACAATGCTTGTCCAGCTTCCATAAATGTTTTCCATTTATACCCTTTGTTTATAAGAGATAATGTTAGTTCTGGAGTAATTCCAACTAAATATGCTTCTGAACCAACAAGGCGTATTGTATCTACTAATTGATATAGATAGTGAATGGAAACTTCATCCATTGTATTGAGAGAGGATAAATCTAGCAATATATGTTCTGCCCTATCTTTTATAATTCGATTTAGTGCAACCTCTACTAACTTTTTTGACCGCTCTTCATTTAACGACCCGACAATGGGGAAGACTAATATCCCGTCCCAAAGCTTAAGGATAGGTGTAGAAAGCTCATCAATTAACTTCGTCTGCTTTTGTTTTTGATTTTCCTCTTTAGTAACATCCAAAAGCATGAGAATGTAGCCTTCAATAGTTGATGTATCGGAAATATAAATGGGAGAAATAACAGTCTCTGCAACATACTGTTCTTTTATAGTGATTCTTGTTCTGTAGGATGAAGAAAGTCTTTTCATAATCTCTTGTTGATTTGTAGGGTTACTATGAAAAAAGTTCATATGTAAACCAATTGCTTGATCAGCTGAATCTAAATTATATAAGGTGAAAAGTGGTTGCAGTTTTGTCTTTGCTGCATCATTTAACCAAATAATTTCAAAATCCTTGTTTGCAAGAATAATAGTTTCTGAAATATTTTTTAATACATCTTCGCATTGAAAGTTTTTTGGAATTG
Organism: Bacillus coahuilensis m4-4; assembly: GCF_000171615.1. Classification (GTDB taxonomy): domain Bacteria; phylum Bacillota; class Bacilli; order Bacillales; family Bacillaceae_K; genus Bacillus_T; species Bacillus_T coahuilensis. Next base: position 45,357 of record NZ_ABFU01000028.3, read on the forward strand.
ATCCTAACATAACATTTTCCTCCATTGTTTCTACGGATTGGTTTTAGTGTACAATTATTATTTTATAGAAAGTAATCGTATTAAGCAAAAATTTAGTGTATTGTGATTGTCGGTTGTTTGAGAAACTATTCTACAAACATAATATATTTGATGATATAGTTAAAAGGGCAGCTCTTAAGGATGGTGTTATTAGATGAAAAAAGAAGTATACATACTAGGTGGTTTTTTAGGTAGTGGTAAAACAACTTTATTAAAAAATTATTAATCCATTTAAAAGAAGCTGGTAAAAAACCTGCGGTATTAATGAATGAATTAGGAAAGGTCTCTATTGATTCTAGTGAAGTAGACAGTGATACTCCACTTAAAGAATTATTGGATGGCTGTATTTGTTGCACAATACAAGAGAAGCTAGAAGCTCAACTCCAAGAGCTATTATATGAAAAAGATTGGGATGTTCTTGTTATTGAAACAACGGGTGCTGCACACCCAGTTGAGGTAATGGACAGCGTTCTCAGTCCTTTATTTGCTGACCAGTTTCTTTTTAAAGGCATTATTACAACCGTTGATGCAAAAAGATGGCTAAATAGAAGCGAATTATCTCCACAGATTCTTCATTTATTAAGAGAACAAGTGAAGTATGCTTCTTTACTCGTTGTCAATAAAACTGATGAAATTAAGGAGTTGGACAAAGGGAATATTTCATATGAACTTTCAAGTTTGAATCCATCTGCAACCATTTTGTTAACAACATATTCCTCTGTCCCCAGTCATCTTATTACTGAACTTTCAACTAGTGAGGAAGGGATTAATCTCGCTCTAACTACAAGAGAAAGCACTTCATCTCCTCTTCGTTCTTACGTATATTCTTTCAAGGGGAGTATAAAAAGAGAGAAGTTCATGGCTTGGCTAGAATCATTGCCTTCATCTGTATTTAGAATTAAAGGGTTTGTTCCTTTCCAAGAAACAACGTATCCGGAGCTATTTCAATATTCATTTGGAATGCCAATTTTTCTTTCAGAAGACATGAGAATGCCAACCAATCTTGTTATTATTGGTCAAAATCTTTCTATAGAGGATATTTCAACACAGCTAAAGACAATAGATGAAGTAGATGGTTAAAGGGAAACAAAATAAACGTATAAAATTCAAAAATCGTTGTTTTTAATGAAGAGTCGTGAGGTTGATCTTCAAAATGATTGAATCGCATGATGATACGTTCATCGCACGAAGTTGTACGGAATACCAATTGCAAAAATCAACCCCACGATATTTATATGAATCTTTATCTTGTTGCAAATTTATGAAATATTCGTTCGTCTTCTATCAACCCACAAGCAGCACATTGAATTCGTATTGAAGGTCCAGAATACATCATATGAAAGGGATTTGTACATTTTGATCGTATTCCTCTACAATATCCCCTGTTTGTGGGTTAATTTTCACCCCATGGGAAATTTGTTCAATAATATTAAATCGACTTCTATTCGTTTTACAGCCTGGACAACAATATGGTTTGGACATAAGTGTCTTCCTTTCCGCTTTTTAATATAGTATTTCCGATAGGACGTGTTTTTATTGAAAGATTTACTGACTGCCTATTCATCACTGTGGAATGACCGGCATTATAATTCAAATGAAGATAACATTCTAAAGGAATTAATCAAAAGAGAATTACTAGATGAAAACTCTCATCCAAGAGTTAGAAAATCGCCACACCAAAAATTTTATTTGAGTATGATACGAATAAATGAATCTAAGTTGCCTTCTGATGTACAAACTAAGCTTATTAGCGAGTATATCTCTGTCATGAAAGAGCTTGCCTAAAAAGAGTGAAGCTTACACAAGTGGGAGGTCAAATATGGTTAGAATCGAAAGGAAAGAAGAGGATTTACCCGTAATATTAGAGATAGTGGAAGATACAGTTGCCATTATGGACTCTAATGGAAATGATCAGTGGACGGATGAATATCCTGTTGCAAAAGATTTTATTGATGATATCGAAAGTGAAAACCTATATGTAGCCGTTAATGAGCAGGATAAACCGATCGGAATGATAACGGTAGATCAAGAGCAAGCAGAAGAATATGAAGGTGTAAAAGAATGGAGAAAAGATGTAACTCGTCCTTTCGTCTTTCATAGAATTGCTGTTGATTTAAGTACAAGAGGAGCTGGTATTGCCTCTAAGCTTATTGCTCATGCCGAACATGTGGCTAAAGAAGCAGGTGTGTATTATATGAGAACCGATACATACATAAAGAATAAAAAGGCACAAAAGTTGTTTGAAAAAAATGGCTATAAAAAAGTAGGGATGATTCCTACCTTATTAGGGAAAGATCACCCTTTTTATGCATACGATAAGCTCTTAGATGAATAGTAGCCGTAAGATTAACCGGTATTTTATGACCGCATTCCATTCACAGGTGAGATTCATTTTATTTTAAATCAACATAGTAATTTACAATAGAAACAAGTAATGTACTAAAGAAGAGGGCGTACCAAAACTTATTCATTTGGTACGCCCTTTTTTTCTATGATTAGTGATAGGCGCTTACGTTGGATAATATGTAATCGAGTTGACAACGTAATGGCTCCTGCTGTTAATCCCGCAATTAAACCAATCCAATAACCAAAAGGTCCTAGTGATGTTTCACTAGCCAAAACATATCCAAGAGGAAGTCCGATCACCCAATACGAAATTAAGGTCATGATAAACGTAACATTTACATCTTTGTATCCTCTCAATGCTCCTTGTACTGGGGCTTGAATGGCATCGGATAGCTGGAAAAAAGCTGCATAGAGTAAAAATTGTGAGGTCAAAGCAACTACTTCTGTATTTCGACTATATAATAAAGAAATAGAATCTTTTCCAATGTATAAGATAATTCCAGAAATGAAGGCAAATAACACGGCAGTTACAATTCCCATTCGCGCATAACTTCTCGCATCCTGTATTCTATTCGCTCCTACTTCGAATCCTACTACGATTGTTAGCGCAAATGACACGCTTAGGGGGATCATATATAAAAAGGAAGCAAAGTTTAAGGCTGCTTGGTGTGCTGCAATGACAGTATCGCCAAAATCATCCATTAAAAGAGTAACAGCAGAGAAAATACTTGTTTCAAAAAAATAGATAAACCAATTGGTATTCCAATGATTAAAATTTCTTTTATTTTTACAAATGAAGGAGGCGGGAACCCTGTGAAAATTCTGTAGGGTCTAAAGCGCTCTCCATTTTTAATGATGAAAATGGTAATAATGAGTATGAACCAATAGGTAAGACTTGTGGCAATGCCTGCTCCAATTCCACCAAAAGCTGGAAGACCAAAGGGGCCAAAGATAAATACAAAATTAAATGCAATATTTAGAGGCAAGGCTATTAATGTAATGAACATACTTACTCTCGTTAAACCAAGAGCATCGATAAAAGACCGTAGGACAGTGTAAAGAAAGAGGGAAAGATACCCAGGGATAATGCAAGCAAATAGTTCTTACTGATATATCGGGTTTCATCTGACACATCTAAAGCTTGTAGGAACGGATCTAATCCTATAAATCCAAGACCATATACAAGAATGGAAAGAATGAAACCGGTGTAAATTCCTTGAAAAACTGAAAAGGATACATTTTGTTGATCTTTTGCTCCGATACTTTGTGAGATAATAGGTGTAATGGCAAACAATATTCCACTCAGTCCTGTATACACAGGTACCCATAAAGATGATCCTATAGCTACTCCAGCTAAATCAATATAATGAAACTGTCCACTCATCATCGTATCAAAAAATGTCATAGAAAACATGGCAAGCTGGGTAATTAATATGGGGACAAGAATCATTAAAAATTGTGACATTCGTCCCTTTCGTGTAAATGTTTGATTCATATGGTTCCTCCGACGTCATAATGAGGAAGATTATAACATATCCCGATGGATGTAGCACAACAAATGAGCTTTAAATTTTTAATATATTACTAAAGTCTTTTATACTGAGAGAAGATAGTTTAGGAGGGAATATTTGTGGAGTCTATTGGAAAGAAGATATGGACATTTTTTATTATCTGGTACATATGTGGTGTAATTCTAGTAGCGTTTGACCTATTGCCACCATGGTTAGAGTGGGCTAATAGCGTGTTTTTATACGTTTCAGGACTAATAGTCATTTTGTATTTACTCAATTCGCTCGAAAAAAATTCTATGCTGTCATCATCTCACTCTTCATTATAGTATTAACTATATTCGCAGAACACTTAGGTGTAGAATATGGATTAATTTTTGGAGAATACCATTATGAGAAGGATTTTGGCATTCAGTTTTTAGGAGTTCCTGTGACAATAGGATTTGCATGGTTACTTGTAGTTGGGAGTAGTATGGTCTATTTTTTACATATTAAAAATGCTTTTCTATATGCGATATTGACAAGCATCTTAGCTGTTAATATGGATCTAATAATTGATCCTGTCTCATTTGTTGTCAAGGAATATTGGATTTGGGAAGGGACGGGTTTTTATTATGGTATCCCTAATCAAAATTTTATTGGATGGTTTTCCGTTTCTTTTGTTATTCAATTGGGTCTTTTTTACCTTAAACAGTGGAAAGGATTTTCATCTGACCCTATATGGGAAGCTCGTTTAAGAGTATTATATTTTCTTGTTATGTTTATGTTTGTTTTAACGGCAATGATGAATGGATTATGGGTTGGACCCGTGTTGGTTTTAACCATTTTTACTGTTATGGCCACATTTAGTGTAAGGGGGAGAAGTGCTTGAATGATTACAAGAGTGGTATCTTTCAAATGTTTTTCCATAGGTATCTTACCCTTCTCTTAAAAAGGAACTTCTATCATATCTATATAGAAGATTTAAGGCGTAATAAGACATCAAAAGGTATCTATATGTTTAATCACTCTTCTTGGTGGGACGGATTATTAGTATTTTACTTAAATTACACCTATTTAAAAGAAGATGCCTATGCGTTTATGAGCGAAGACGGGCTAAGTAAGTTTCCGTTTTTTAAAAAATTAGGGGCATTTCCAGTAAATTCTCATTCATATAAAAGTGTAGTCAAGGCACTTCAATTTGGCGTCGATCGTATAAAGGAAGGAAAAACCGTTTTTATTTTCCCTCAAGGCAAGGAAGAACACCTTGAAAAAAGGCCTCTACAGTTTATGAGTGGTCTAAGTTATATGATTGAAAAAACACCTAATGTAAAGATTATCCCTGTTACCTTCTATTACACGTTTAGACATGACCAAAAGCCTGAATTATTTATCCGAATTGGAGAAGAATGGGATGAAACAGAAGAGGTTGTGGACCGTAAAGGTTTAACATACAAACTTGAACAATTAATGGAGCACGAGATTGATCAAGTGAAAAACGTTATTATTCAGGAAGATGTAAAGCACTATACGTCGTTGGTAAGAGGCAGATTAACGGTAAGTGAATGGATGACAGTGTTAAAAAACCGTTCAATAGGGGTGGAAAATAATGGTTTTAGCTAGTAGCATTTTATTTATTTTTCCTTATACTTTTTACCTTATGGAACGGAATAAGTATGCCAAAGTTAAAAGGTAAGCATACGGATGGTAGGCTTGTATCTGTACTTGTTCCAATGAGGGACGAAGAGAAAAATGTTCCTGGATTAATCTCCTCTTTAAAAACTATTACTTATGAGAATGTTGAAATCATTCTATTAGATGATGGATCATCAGATTGTACGAATCATGTCGCTAGTGAACTAATTAAAGATGATCAAAGATTTACATTAATAAAAGGAATTCAACTACCTGAAGGGTGGGTTGGGAAGGTTCATGCATGCCATCTCCTGAGTAAGGAAGCAAAAGGGGATTTTTTGTTTTTTTCTTGATGCTGATGTAAGGATTTCGAAAAGTGTAATCGAAGAATGCTTTTATTTAATGAAAAAATATCAATCCGCATTAATTTCAGGTTTTGCCCATTTTCCAACCAAGCCTATTCTTGCAAAATTGTTAGTTCCATTCCAACATTATTTCGTTTTTGGGCTTTTACCTGTTCATTTTGCTAACCATACTACGTGGAAAAATTTCACTGCTGCGCACGGTGGTTTTATGTTTTTTAATCGAAATGTCTACGAACAAGTAGGGGGGCACGAATCAGTAAAAGAGAATTTGGTCGAAGATATTACCTTTGCTAAAAGATTAAAGAAATTTGGATATAGGGTAACATTAGCTAATATCTCAAATAAGGTTACGTGTAATATGTACAGTACAAATAAGGATGTATGGCAAGGATTTTTAAAAAATATATATTTGGGTATGGGAAAAAATCCGTTCGTAGTGATAGGTTTCACCTTATTTTATTCTCTATTATATGTCGTACCAGTCCCGCTTTTTATCATTGGACTTATCACAAAATCTGTTGATTTTTTAGTACCTCTTTGTTTAGTTTTCATTCAAAGCATCTTAATTGACCGGTTTACAAAAGGTGAGTTCTTACATTTTCTGCTTACCCCGATTGCGACGATATGTATGCTCATTCTATTATGGTCAAGTATGATAAAGAACGTAAAGGGAAAAGCATATGAATGGAAAGGACGTAACTATATATGAAGACAGTAGTTATTGTAGGAGCCGGGTTAGGTGGTTTGGCTGCTGGCATCTTATTACAATCTAAAGGGTTTCAAGTAACTATTATAGAAAAGAACCAACATGCTGGTGGAAAAATGAGGGAGTATAAGGAGCAAGGCTATTCATTTGACTTTGGTCCAAATACTATTACGATGCCACATGTATTTACTAATGTAATAAATGAAGCGGGATTTAATGCTCAAGATTATTTACAATTTATTCGATTAGAAAATCACACAATGAATGAATGGGAAGACGGAACCAGATTATTACAAAGTTCTAATACAAAAAAAAATAGATAGAAGAGCTTAAGAAAATTGATTCTTACGGTGCTAAACAGTATCCTTCTTACCTAAAAGCTGTTGAAAAGTTATATAAAGACGCCAATACACAATTCTTCTACCGTACGTTTCAATCGTTTCGAGATTATTTATCTCCGAGTCTTTCAAAAGCGTTCATGAAAGTAAAACCGTTTAGAAGGATGAATGATTTTCACGAGAAATATTTTAAAGATCCTCATGTTCTGATGGTGTTTAACCGATATGCCACGTATATTGGCTCGAGTCCATATAAGTCACCAGCAACATTTTCACTAATTGGTCATTTAGAAATGAATGATGGAGTATTCTATACAAAAGGTGGAAACACGCAAATTGCTCAAAGCTTTCTAAAGGTGTTTAAAGAATTAGGAGGTTGTATTAAGTTTAATACGGTTGTTAAAAAAATGATGGTGAAAGATAAAAGGGTTTTGGGTGTTCAGACAGATAAAGGAGAAGTAATCTACGGTGATGAAGTGATCATAAATGGAGACTTTATTACTTCAACCAAACATTTACTAAATGAATCTGAACGACCGAGTTATAAGGATAGTAAATTAGATCAATATGACCCTTCCATCTCAGCATTTGTTATTTTAGCAGGGGTAAGGGAGTTTAACCCCAATGTCCATCATCATCATGTATATTTTACAAGCGATTATAAAAAAGAATTCTATCAATTATTTGAAGAAAATACTTTACCTGACGATCCGACCATCTACATAAGTCATTCAGCTAAAACAGATAGAGAACGGACAAAAGGGAGTAACTTTTTTATTTTAGTGAATTCACCAGCGACTCACATATCAGAGGAAGAAAAGTTACTGTATAAAGAGAAAGTATATGATAAACTAGAACGAATGGGCGTTTCAATTCGCCCATATTTAGAATACGAAAAGGTGATTACGGCCTCTTCTATTCAAAAAGATTATTTTGCCTATAAGGGTTCTCTTTACGGTATATCTTCTCACCGTATGAAGGATAGTTTTTTACGACCATATAACCGAAACCAAGATATCGATAATATATATTACGTTGGCGGCACAACCCACCCAGGAGGAGGGTCTCCAATGGTCACGATATCAGGAGTTAATGTAGCGAAAGAAATCATTAAAAAGTATAAATTGTAAGAATAGAATGGAGAGAATAACATGTCTCGAACAATTGTATTTACAGGTGGAGGAAGTGCAGGGCATGTAACTGTGAATACCGCTCTTATTCCATTTTTTAAAGAAAAAGGCTGGGAAATTGCTTACATTGGATCTAAAGATGGTATTGAAAAGACTATGATTCAAGAGCAATTTCTGGATATTCCATATTATGAAATATCAAGCGGGAAGCTAAGAAGGTATTTTTCTTGGAAAAATTTCTCTGATCCATTTAAAGTTGGAAAAGGAGTGTGGGACGCTTATCGAGCTATCCGAAAAATAAAGCCCGATATTGTTTTTTCTAAAGGTGGATTTGTAACAGTACCTGTTATAATGGCAAGTAAAATGGCAGGTGTTCCTACGCTGATCCATGAGTCCGACTATACACCTGGACTTGCAAATAAAATGGCCACCCCATTTGCATCCAGGATTTATACAACTTTTCCAGAAGCCATCAATCATTTACCATCAGAAAAATCAGAGTATATTGGAGCTATTATCCGTGAAGAGCTTTTTAAAGGAGATCCATCAGAAGGGAGACGTTTATTAGGCTTTCATGAGCAAAAACCTATCTTACTCATAATGGGAGGAAGTTTAGGAGCTCAAAAAATAAATGAAGCAATTCGTCACAATCTACATAAGCTCCTTGAAGAGTATCAAATTGTACATATTTGTGGGAAAGGCAACATTGATTCTACCCTCAATGACAAGGGATACAAGCAATTCGAGTTTGTACAATCCGAATTAGCACACTATATTTCAGCGAGTGATCATGTCATTAGTCGAGCGGGGTCTAACTCTATATTTGAATTCTTGGCTCTTCGTAAACCAATGATATTAATTCCTCTTTCAAGACAAGCAAGTAGAGGTGATCAGATATTAAATGCCGATTCTTTTGAGAAGCAAGGGTTTGCGATTAAACTCGAAGAAGAAAATTTATCAGATGAATCTCTTTTACTCGCTTTACAAAAACTGATGGACAGTCAAAAGAGTATGATTGAAAAAATGAAAGTTTCAAAAGCTGCGCTATCTGTTCCAGAGATGTACAAAAAGATAGACTCACATAATAAGCAGTAGGTGATTCCGATAGGAATCACCTTTTTTCAAAATAGCGAAGAAAACTTTAAAGGAAAGGGTGGTGATAGTTCGAATCATGAAGCTTTTGTACAAACCATACTGGATCAATATAACTGAGGGCATTTGACATAAAAATGTAATCATTCCATAAAAAAACTACGAGGATCTCATCCTCGAGTTTTGTTTATGCTTCAAGCGCTGTTTCTTCTGTATGTTCTTCTTTTCTATAAAGGTAAAGAGTATAAAGATCTTTTGAGATTTCATAAAGGTCATATACAGGACCATTTGCATTTAATGCTTCATAAATGGATGGGCGAGTTTCATTAGCTTTTACGACATATGGAAGTTTCTCTGCTGCTTTTTGTGAGCGTACATTTTCTTTACGAATACGCATGAAATAGTATGAATATTTAATTCAAAAAATAATTCGTTAAAAAATGCTTCCTTAGCTACTGAATTGTAGCCTTTTCCGTGATATGGCTTCCCTAACCATGTTCCTAGAAACCCAGCACCCTCTTCAATATCAAATAAATTAATGGTTCCAATAGGAGTGCCCCATTCATCTAAAATTGTTCGAGAGATTAATTCTTCACGTTCTTCTGCTTCTATTGTTTTTTTAGTTAAAAAGACAAACTCATCATATGAATAAGCTTTATGGCGCACAAAAGGGAAGACCTCTGGATGCGACATAAGCTCAAAAAGGATGTGACTGTCTTGAATTTCGTCGTTTTTTGAGCATTATTTTACCCTCCAAAGAGAGCAGTCGGAGTCATAGTTAATCGACCACCCTCGAAATTTTTCATAAATTGCATAAAAAATTTCGGGGTGGGAATCGAACCCACTAGAACCAACTTTGTTGGTGGCGCACCATTTGCCTTCCCTAAATCACATGACGTAACGTACATATGTTATGTGAATAGAAATATATCTAAAAACAAGTTACTTATGTATAATACTAAAAATAAGTGAAGAAGGGAATAGGTTATTTATTTATTTTTCTAGAAAAATTTTCATCATATTATTACATGTTTCGACTTACACATTCTCCATTAATAAATGTATATAATGGTTTGGACAAATAGTGAAAAGGATGCTCATTCCAAACAACTAGGTCTGCATCTTTTCCTAACTCAATACTTCCAACTCGATGAGATACACCTAAGTTTATGGCCGGTAGAATGGTAATACCTTCTAGAGCTTTTTGGGGTGTTAATCCTTCTCGAACAGCAATACTTGCACATATATGCAAATATTGAATAGGCGTATATGGATGGTCCGTTGTGATGGACACTTCTACTCCAGCATTGGTTAAGTGTGTATAGGTGGACCAACTTTTATTCTTTAATTCAACTTTCGATCTTCTCGTTAAGGTAGGTCCAACGGTTACTTTTAAATTTCTTTCCCTTAAGTACTCAGTAATTAAGTGGCCTTCCGTACAGTGTTCGATACGTACATCTAATTGAAACTCATCTGCAAATCGAAGTGCTGATATAATATCATCTGCCCTATGAGCGTGAATCCGTACAGGGATTTCTTGATTTAATGCTTTCCGAATGGCTAGTGATCGAAAATCGTCTGATTGTTTAGTTTTCACATCAAAAAATGCCTCTCTTAACATACCCATAATTCCCATTCTAGTAATAGAATCGTTTCTTCCATTACTATGAATACGCTTCGGGTTTTCACCAAGAGCAATTTTTAATCCAGATTCTTTTTTTTATTAATCATATCATCTATTTTTTTTCCATAAGTTTTGATAACAGATGTGATTCCCCCGATCACGTTAGAACTTCCTGGCATAATGTTCACTGTAGTCACTCCGTACCTTATAGCATCAGAAAAAGCTGTATCTAATGGATATACACCATCTAACGCTCTAATATGTGGAGTTAGTGGTTCAATACTTTCGTTCGCATCGTTACCTGCCCACCCCGTACCTTCGTCATATAGGCCAAGGTGAGTGTGAGCATCTATTAACCCTGGAAGAATATGAAGATCTGTACAATCAAATATTTCACAGCCAGGGGGTATTTCTGTGATGTTACCGATTCTTATAATCTTTTTCTTATAGAGTAGAACATCTATTTTAGAGAATGTACCATTTGTCACAGTATGCACAGTGCCGTTCTTTAGTAATATCATAGTGATTCCCCTTTATTTTGAAGATCGATGATTGATCCATAATAAGATGCTACCAGAAATAACAGAAAATAGAATAATTGGCAGTATATATGGCTTTGCTACTTCTTCAATCCTTGGCCAGTAGGTACCGAGTTCCATCCCAAGCAGTAGGAATAATATTGTCCAAGGAATCATGGCTCCAACAGTATAGAGTGTAAATATTCCAATTGGCATCTTACTCACACCAGCAGGTATGGAAATGGCATGTCGGATTACAGGAATAAATCGTGCAAAAAATACGACAAAATGCCCGTGTTTTCAAACCACTCTTCTGATTGGCATAAATGCTTTTCTGATATAAGAAAAAATTTACCATAATGAATAAAAAATGGCCGACCGACCAGTCTGCCCAACAAATATACGATGATTTGAGCAAGGGTACCTCCAATGATTCCAGCAATTAACGCGCCTAAAAAGCTAATCTTTCCAATTCCAATTAAATATCCACCGTAAGCTAACACCAATTCACTTGGTATAATTTCAAGAGTTAGCCCGAGAAAAATCCCAAAATAACCCAATTGTTCAAGAGACAGCAGAAAGGATTCTATCCAGTTCACACTATGTTCTCCTTTCAAATATATTGAAGACAGGCTATAGTCTGTTATAATTTATGGGCTGGATAAAGTAAAAAAGAACTGAAACTATTTGTTCTATTCATTCGTATAATCTTATATAGAAGGGAGGAGAAATAAATGAAGCCAAACAACGATGAAAGATTATTTGCCGCACTAATATATGTTATAAGTTTTTTCACTGCATTTATAGGTCCAATTATCCTGTGGATTGTAAAGAAGGATAGTAGTTCATTTGTTGATTATCATGGTCGTCAATATTTGAACTTCTTAATTTCGTACACTATATATACGGTAATATCGGGTGTATTAACGTTTATTTTAATTGGATTCGCATTGCTCGCAGTCGTATCAATTGCAGGATTTATCTTTACTATAATTGCTGCGATAAAGGCATATGAAGGAGAAGAATATCGTATTCCAGCTATATTTAGGATCGTTTAGTACCTAGTGAAAAAGGGAGTCTTAGACTTCCTTTTTTAGTTCATCTACAATATGAAATAGAGTAAAAGAGTTTACTCTTGCAGATGAGGTATTTTAAAATGATCACATTACATACATAAATTGGAGGTTCAATATGTTAGAACAAACTGGTTTGGTGCTTGAAGGTGGAGGTATGAGAGGGGTTTATACTGCTGGAGTATTAGAAGTTTTACTAGAGAATAATATAGAATTCCCTTATGTTATAGGAGTTTCGGCAGGTGCATGTAATGCAGCGTCTTTTCTGTCTCGTCAGCATGGAAGAAACAAAAAAGTCAATATAGAGTACGCCGCCCACCCAGAGTATTTGTCCTTTCGAAATTACATAAAGAAAAAAGAGTTATTTGGTATGGATTTTGTTTTTGGAACGATTCCAAATGAGTTAGTTCCATATGATTACGCAGCCTTTCACCAAAATCCAACAGAATTTATGATTGGAACAACAGACTGCCATACAGGGAAGCCTTTGTATTTGAGTCGTAATGATTACAAGGAGGACTTGTTACTTGCACTAAGAGCTTCCTCATCCTTACCGCTTATTTCTCCGATGGTCATGTTTAATGGTAAGGAGTTAATGGACGGTGGTATAACAGATTCCATTCCTTTAAAGCAAGCCGAAAAAGATGGGTTCGATAAGAATGTTGTCATCCTAACGAGAAATGAAGGATATTATAAGAAACCATCTAAATTTACCAGCGTCATTCATTATAAATATGGAAGATTCTATCCTAATTTAGTTCAAGCTATAGAAAATCGGTACGATCATTATAACCAAGCAATTAAGGAAATCGAACGAAAAGAAAAAGCAGGCGAAATATTTGTCATTCGGCCAACTCTTCCACTAAAGGTAGGAAGAGTAGAAAAAAATACAAAAGAAATTAAAAAGATCTTTATATGAAAGGGTATAACGATGGCAAAAAAGCACTACCTACACTATTAAAATGGTCAGAAAAAAATAATGTACCATCGTAGCTCTCCTCTTGTAGAAGAGCTATTTTTTTCCTTTTAGATAAACTATTAATTTTTTTGAATAGCATACTAAATTGCTATTATTCATAGGATAATGAAGAAGGTTAATCAAAAGGGGAATGATTATGACGTTACTAGATTTATACAAATTAGAATGTAGACGAATCTACACTACTTTACTTCTACTATTAGGTGGAATGATTAGTAGCCTAACTCTGTCATTTTTTTTAGGATATAGTGTATTATTTTGTCTCTTTATTATTTATTTTTTTCAGTTGCAGCTCACTCAAAGAAAAATGGATGAAATCCATATAACAACTACAAGCCAAAGCAATCGAATCCTTATTGTTGATCCATCATTATCAAAGAAAATGATCGCATTTATGAATTCCAACGGAGCCATCCTCTATAGTTGTTCGATTAGAAAAGATACATTTAAAATGGTAGATTTTATTCAAAATAAAACAAAGAGTTTTCAAATACGAGCAACTCAACAATCCACTAGAAAATTTATCAAGCGATCATCCATTTCAAATAATATTTTTATTCAATTTGAAAATGTCCATATTACTTGCAAAAAAGGATATTTACCACTGTCCTTACAAGAAAAGTTTGAACCTACGGTGTATTCAATCGAATTTAACCCTACTATTCACCCGCCGGAACTATTAGTCCTTTTTTGTTACTATTTAAAAATAGAAAAAAAATACTTTTGTGACAATAAAAAGAAAGGGAAATGGGGGACACTTCTTCTAGAGGTGATGGTGTTGAATCAACAATATAAACCGGCATTACAAGCTTTGTTAGATGTAGTAGAAGCAAGTCAAGTATGCTATCATGCTGCCTTAAAAAGAAAAAAACTTAGGAAAAAGTTATTGAGGCTTCAGTGGAATTATCCTCTATTTGCACGTATTCATCTTTAGCAATTAGTCGCTCTAGTGAATATATGGAAATGATAGTAAAGCTGACTTATGACGTAATCAAGAAGTGTTGTGAAGTGATAAAATCATTTGATTATCCTTTTTGTAAACACTGCTACGAAGCTTGTATAAGGGCTTTAAAAGTACAGTACTCTGAAATAGAGTAAATATAATGTAAGTTCCATTAATATTATGATATAGTATAAGTAATTTAATAATCCTTCGGGGCAGGGTGTAATTCCCTACCGGCGGTGATGAGCTTTGTGCTTTTAGTCCGTGAGCGAAACGTTTTAACGTCTTGTTGATTTGGTGAAAATCCAAAACCGACAGTGAAAGTCTGGATGGGAGAAGGAAAATTGTATTTGTATGAAATGTTAGGTTTTCATGCTTATTTACTTGTGCTAAAAAGCCCTGAGTTCACTAATGACTCAGGGCTATTCTTATGATGTACACGGTTGCGAAATCTGTGTAGGTTATAAGTTTTTTAGCGAATCCTCATATTTCCTTTCTGCTCATCACTATTTTCAAAAATATACTGAAAAGTAGGTGATGCTTTGTTTACGGGTATAATTGAAGAAATTGGAACCATACAATCCATTTCAAGGTCCTCAAAATCGTTACAATTAACCATTCAATGTCAACATATCTTAGATGATATACATATCGGAGATAGTATTAGTGTTAATGGTGTCTGTTTAACCGTTACATATTATTCAACGAGCTCATTCCAAGCAGACGTTATTCCTGAAACGTTCTCCCATACGTCTTTAAAGCAATTAACACTTGGATCTAGGGTGAATCTAGAAAGAGCTATGAGTGCGAGAGGTCGTTTGGAGGTCATATAGTTTCAGGTCATGTAGATGGAATCGGCAAAATTGTTAAGAAACAAAAGGTGGATATTGCCGAATATGTAGAAATAGAAATCTCACATTATATGCTTCCCTTTTTCATAGATAAAGGATCCATCGCTGTGGATGGCACGAGTCTCACTGTATTCCAAGTGGATGATTTGCATTCGACAGTTACTATATCATTAATTCCTCAAACTCAATCAGATACAATACTGAATGATAAAAGAATAGGTGATGAAGTCAATATTGAGTGCGATATGTTAGCGAAATATATCTTTCGTTTCAATCAAATAGGCAATAAAAAAAATAACGATCACGCTAGATTATTTATCTCAGCATGGATTTATGTAAGAGGGGGATTGGATGTTTCATACAGTGGAAGAAGCTATTGAAGAATTGAAAAATGGGAAGATCGTCATGGTAGTAGATGATGAAGACAGAGAAAATGAAGGAGACTTTATCGTCCTATCAGAATATGCTACACCTGAAGCGATTAATTTTATGATAAAAGAAGGTAGGGGGCTTGTGTGTGTCCCTATTACAGAAGAACGAGCAAAAGAATTGAAATTAGAGCCAATGACTACTTCGAATACAGATAGTCATGGAACAGCCTTTACAATAAGTGTAGATCATATAAATACACATACAGGGATAAGTGCTTTTGAACGATCTACAACGATTAAGGCATTAATCGATGAACGTGCTAGTTCCATAGATTTTAAAAAACCTGGGCACATCTTCCCTTTAGTGGCTAAAGATGGGGTGTATTAAGGCGTGCTGGTCATACTGAAGCGGCAGTCGATTTGGCAAGACTTTCTGGATCGTATCCTTCTGGTGTTATTTGTGAAATTATTAAAGAAGATGGAACGATGGCAAGAGTTCCAGACCTTATCCAGCTATCTCAAAAGTATGATATGAAATTAATTACGATACAAGATTTAATATCCTATAGAAGGAAAAATGAAAAGATTATTGAGAAAACTTCTGAGCAAAGGCTTGTAATTCAAGGTGACACCTTTGAACTCATAACTTATCAAGATATTTTTACCGGATTAGAGCATTTGGCCTTAATTAAAGGGAAACCTTCTGATGAAACAACCTATGTCCGAGTACATGCTGAATCACTTATAAAAGAACTAACTGGGGATTCTTCAGTAAAGCAAGGAATAGAGCAGATGAAGAACAAGGAACATGGTGTTTTTCTATACATTCGTAGTACCAAAACAATACATGAACAAATAAGCGAAGAAGAACTTGGTGAAGATGAATCACTGAAAGATTATGGAATTGGGGCGCAAATACTACAGGACATTGGGATAAAGAAAATGATATGGATAACAGATCACCCAAAAAAATATCCGGCTTAAAAGGGCATGGATTAGAAATTATTGAAACGATATCGCTAACTTAAGAGGAGGAAGTAACATGACTAAAATATATGAAGGTAATTTAGTAGGAACTAGTTTAACTATTGGAATTGTAGTGGGAAGATTTAACGAGTTTATTACAAGTAAGCTATTAAGCGGGGCAGAAGATGCATTGATTAGGCATGGTGTAGATAAAGGGAATATTAGTGTAGCTTGGGTACCAGGTGCCTTTGAAATACCCGTTGTTGCTAAGAAGATGGCAACATCCGGTAAATACGATGCCATCATTACTTTGGGGACCGTGATCCGAGGATCAACACCTCACTTTGAATATGTAAGTGGAGAAGTTGCAAAAGGTGTTGCGAATATTAATCTTTCCGAGGGAATTCCCGTTATTTTTGGCGTATTAACAACAGATTCGATCGAGCAAGCAATCGAGCGTGCTGGTACAAAAGCAGGAAATAAAGGGTGGGAAGCAGCTGCATCTGCAATAGAAATGGCAAATTTATTTAAAGCGATGGATTAATGAACGTAACTTTAAGTCTGCATCGCATGATATTATCCAATGGATTTTAGGATCATCTTGTATAGAAAGGCTATTTTCCAGCAGTTGTTAGAGCCTTAGAATCCTACGGGTGCTCCACCAAATCCAATCAAAAAGTAAAGATGTTTTGCTATTAACAGTGAGAGTAGTATACAGCAGAGAACCATATAAAAACAGGAAAGAGGACATCTTTTCCTTGTTTTTTTCGTTCAAAGGAATTGGCAAATATTCTAGAGTTTGCTAAACTAATTATCTGTGGCTTACACATTAGTAAGCGGGTAGGGAGAGGGCTATTTCTGAAGGACAGAAATAATTATGAAAACTAATGGAGGAATTTTTAAGCTAAAAGAACATGAAACATCAGTTAAAACAGAACTATTTGCAGGGGTTATTGGGTTTGCAACACTAGCCTATATTATTATTGTTAATTCGTTAATATTAACTGAAGCTGGAATCCCTTATGAAGGAGCAGTTATTGCTACCATTCTAACATCTGCTATAGGTTCTTATATGATGGCCTTTTGGGCTAATGCACCCATATTACTCGTACCAGGTATGGGAATCAATGCAATGTTTACTTACACTCTGGTTGGAACGATGGGTTTTAGTTGGCAAGAAGCATTGGTTGTGGTGGTTATCTCAGGGGTGCTGTTTTCAATCGTTGCATTTACAAAACTAGCAACCGTAATAAATTCAAGTATTCCTAAAACGTTAAAAGAGGCTATTACAGTAGGATTGGGGTTCTTTCTTTTACTTATTGGGCTTGAAAAAGGTGGAATTGTAGTAAAGGGTGATTCTTCTATAGTCGCAATTGGTGATTTTAGTGAATTGACCGTTTTGCTCACAATAATAACGTTTATTGTAGCGATTTTGTTGTTCTTACGTAATGTACCGGGAAATTTCTTATGGAGTATATTGTTTGGTACATCTCTTGCATTGATATTTGGTATTCGACCTGATGAAACGGAATCTTCCATTCATATTAGTGATTATATCAAGGTTTTTGGTCAGTTATCTTTTGAATCTTTTTTAAGTATTCCAATGCTAGCAGGTGTATTCTCATTATCTATGGTTTTAATTTTTGAGAATATCGGTCTTGTAAACGTGCACGTCGATATGTTAGGTCAACAGCACAAGTATAAAAAAGCCCTTCAAGCCAATGCTGTATCAGCATTTCTATCTGGAATTTTTGGAACAAGTCCAACTGTTTCTTCTGTTGAAAGCTCATCAGCCATTTCAAGCGGTGGTAAGACAGGGTTAACAGCTTTTGTAACGGGTTCATTATTTATACTATCGATTCTTTTTATTTCTTATATTAAATGGATCCCTGATTTGGCAATCGCACCAGTTTTGATGATTATAGGATTACTAATGATTCAAAATATTCGTCATATGGAATTGTCTGATTTGTCAGAAGCTATTCCTGCATTACTTATTATCTGTATGATTCCTTTTACATACAGTATTGTAGATGGTATTGCAATTGGATTCATCTTGTATCCACTTTTAAAAATCACGTTAGGGAAAGGGAAAGATGTTTCCGTTCCACTTTATATTATTGCCACTCTATTTTTAGTTAATTTAGTCGTGTCAGTACATTAATTATAGGCTTAACTAAGGAGGAGCATGAATTCATGTTCCTCCTGTTTTATTATTCATAAGTACCCACTTCTAAATAGTTTTTTTGTGATTTGATATATCTTTTCGCTTCATATCCAATTTGTTTATACAGGGATGGGGGAATTGTACTAGTTTTAAAATCTTGAAATTGAGGAAATATTCCTACCTGGTTAAATTTTACTCTTAATTCTCCAGTAAAATGAATGATTTTTTGCTCTTTTACGCTATATTGTACGATCGCAATGCGATCATCTTTTACTTTTCCTTCCTCTACAGCCTTCAATGTAAAAACTACTCGAAAATTTTCATACAAAACAATCACCTCTTTAGTTGCGTAGAAGAGATAAATATGGCAATCTATTATTATTGTTTAATAAAAGGGGGAAAAAACGTGAACATACCTTTTATCAAATGCCACGGGTCTTCTAATGATTTTTTAATTATTGATGAATGGTCAAATGCTTTAGAGTTAACGGAAGAATTACGAATCTCTTTAGCAGCTACACTTTGTGATCGAAAAGTATTAGGTGCAGATGGGATTCTATATATATCGAAGAGTAACAGAGCTGATGCCAAAATGCGAGTTATAAATGCAGATGGATCAGAAGCTTCTATGTGCGGAAATGGACTTCGTTGTGTTGCAAGATATGTGTGTGAAAAATTAAGTGTGGAGAATGCCATCATTGAAACAATGAAGGCTATACTCTCTGTTCAAAAGGAAGCTGATATTTTTCAAGATGTGTTGACATATGGAGTGGAAATTGCTCCGGTATCATTTGATGTCCAATCCCCTCCCAATGAATGTAAATGGACCGACGTTTCACAATGAAGCCTTACCTGGTTTACCTCCTGAGAGGTTATTTACAGCAGTTTCGGTGCCGAATCCTCATTTAATTACCATTGTGGATAAAGAAGTATTTCTTTCAAACGAACAATTTGAGATTTCAACCTATTTAAACTCACCGAATCCTATTTGCCCAGATGGAGTAAATGTATCATATGTTCATTCAATAGAAAAGGGAAAGATATTTGTACGTACATATGAAAGAGGTGTAGGTTTCACTAATGCTTGTGGGACAGCAATGAGTGCCTCTACATTGGTGTCAGCTATACAAGGTCTCCAACAACTGGAGCAGGTAGTCGATGTATACAATCCAGGTGGCCGGGTGCAATGTGTTGTCCACCAAAATGATGAAGGCTACTCAATGGATTTAATTGGGAATGCAACTTTTAGTTACTATGGAGAGGTATATGTAGAAGAAAATACCATTACATGGGCTAAAAAAGAAGAGACAGATGAAGAACTGAAATATGAAAAATTGAAAGAAAATGTTAATCAATTCTTATCCGTATAAAGGAACCAATGAAGGTTCCTTTATTTTTTTTGTTGTTTGAAGAAAGAATATTATTTCTTTTAAATATGGCTGCTCCCTGTTCATTTCATAATCGTAAAATGGATCGCCGTTCTCTAAAATCCTTTCTTCAATGGTATTAATTGAAAAGTCTAAAGGTGATAAGTCCTTTTTTTTAAGTTTCATGCCAAAATAATGGTGCTGATACGAGTGCGTGGTCATTTGCACGCAAAGAATATGGAGCAATAATAGTTTTTCCTTTGCTATGTTGTACTTCATCGATGTATAATCTTTCATTTCTTTTACTTTTTAGTCTCTCTGTTGTAAAAAGAGAAGGGGATGCTTCTAGTAAATACTCTGTGAGGAACTTGGTAAACAGTTTTGTCTGTTTCCATGTAAAGCTACCGTTAGTAGGGATAAATACTTGAAGTCCTTTATTCCCTGATGTTTTAACATAAGAGTGAACATGTAAATCGTTTAACATTTGATTGAGCATCATTGCAGCTTCAACAGCGAGAGAAAATGTTGGTAGTGAGGGAGGATCTAAATCTATCACAATATCGTAGGGATTTTCATTATGATGTAATGTAAACGGTATATGATATTCAATAGCCCCTTGATTACAATACCAGATAAGAGCTTGTAGTGAATGGCAACTTAATTTTTTACGTAAATGGATAAAGTCTGGTGCATAATCTGGTGTGTTTTTTTGATAAAATGTTTCATGGTCTATACCTTCGGGACAGCGAATGAGTGTAAGATCTCTCTGTTTCAAATAAGGTAAAAGGTATGGTGCAAGTTTACGGTAATACATTAAAACATCTAATTTTGTGATCTTTTTGGCTCCATACATAATCTTATTTGTATTAGTTAAAGTGATTTCGTCAGGAAACTGAACTCTCATAATGCCCATTTTCTTTTTGTGTACATTCTTCTACTGTATGATGTAAAAGAAAAGTAGAAAAAGTGGGTTCTCTTAACGTATTTTCAGATAGTGTCTGTAAATAGTTTAGTTCAATACAAATTGAAGGTTCAATTGTATAGGTTTGATTTCTTTTCACCCCGTTGGACCGTATCGCTTCGATTAATGCATTTCTTTCTTCTCTTGTAAAACCATTTTTAACTTGCCCGATTTTAATAACCTTATCTTTGCCCATAATACCGCAAGTAAAATAATCATTCTCACTGTTCCAACTCGTCACAATGCAATGTACTTTCCTCCAATTCTTCACCTTAATCCAATCTGTCGATCGCTTACCTGGAGCATAGGCGCTCTTTCTATTTTTAGCAAGGAGTCCTTCACCAAAATGTAAAAATATTTCACCAAGGATTTCATTTGGTTGATTAAAATAGGGAACCGGAACAATGTTGATTGGGTGGCTGAAAACTATGGTACTAAAAAGGGTGGAAAGTATTGATTTTCTTTCGTCTAATGGTGTATTCAAAAGATCTATTTCTTTATACCTTAAAATATCGAAAGCTATAAAGGTTGATGGAAATTGATTACTCAGTTTAGTGATAGTGGATGCAGATATAGCTCGTCCCCTTTTTTGTACATGTAAAAAGTTACTACAATATTTACTAGTTAGGCATGTAATTTCCCCGTCTAAAATCAAGGGTAGATTCTTACTAATTACAAAATCTTTAGTACTTTTAATGATTTCTGGGAATTGCGTTGTTAAATCTGTACCATGTCTACTTATGAGAGTACTATGTGATTCACCAATGGTTAGTATTCCTCTAAAACCATCATATTTTGGCTCGTACACCCATTCATTAGATGATGGAAGGCTTGTTTGAAGAGTTGGTAACATTGGTTTCAGTGGGATCACATCCTTGTTCATTAGTATGTTCTAGAACATTTCTGCTATGAATGAATTTGTAAAAACAACTAACACTAAGAAAGAAAAGGAGTGACTATAATGCACACAATCTGGAAGGGTAGTATAAGCTTTGGATTAGTCAACATACCCATTAAATTACATGCCGCAACAGAGGATCGTGATGTGAAATTAAGAAATTTACATCGTGACTGTCATACACCAATAAAGTATGAAAAAGTTTGTCCATCATGTCAGGTGGAAATAAAACAAGAAGAGATGGTGAAAGGATATGAAATATCAAAAGGAAAATTCGTTGTCATTGAGCAGGATGAGTTAGCCGCTTTAAGAGAAGAGATAGAGGATAAAAGTGTTGAAATTGTGGATTTCATTAAAATAGAAGAAATCGATCCCATCTATTTTGATAAGAGCTATTTTTTGTCACCTAATGAAGGTGGGAAAAAAGCGTATAGTTTATTACGAAGTGCTTTAAGGGAATCTAATAAGACAGGACTAGCCAAAATTTCAATAAGAAGTAAAGAACAACTTGCCGTAATTAGGGTATTTAAAGAAGCGTTATTAATGGAAACTATTCATTTTCCTGATGAGGTTAGAAAAGTAGAGGATGTACCCTATGTAACATCTGAAAGTAGTATCTCTAAAAAAGAGTTAGATACTGCTTTATTGTTGATTGACCAATTAACTACTGTTTTTGATCCTGAAAAGTATCATGATGAGTACCGTAGTAAATTGCTTGATCTTATTCATTCTAGAGAATCCGGTGCAACGGTCGTAACATCTAAAGAGACAGCCACTACAAATGTGACAGACTTAATGGCAGCGCTACAAGCGTCTATCGATTCTACTAAACCTAAAAGAAAGAAAAGAACTAACAAAAAAAGACAACGAAAGTACAATAACAAGGTATGAGGAGAGGGGAAAGTATGCAAAGAGAAAAACTGCTACTATATATGCTTGGTATAGGATTATTTGGTTTGTTTGTATGGGGATTTGTAGAAATCATTGAGGAATGGAAAGAGAACGAAATTAAACAATTTGACGACACTGCTTTCCATATTATCCATTCAACCAGAACAGGAAATGTGACAGAGTTTATGAGTGATTTAACACAGCTTGGGGGGATTACCTGGATTGTACTCATGGTGATCATAGTGGCCATGGGTTTTACTTTATTAAAGGAATGGAAATCCTCTTTGTTTATTCTATTGACCAATGGATTAGGGGGGGCGTTCAATTGGTTGTTAAAAGAATGGTTTAAAGAGATAGACCAGCACTTGAGCAGATCGTAGAACAGGGAGGCTATAGTTTTCCAAGTGGACACACGATGGGTAGCACGATTTTATATGGTAGCATTGCGTATGTATTTTATAGAATCCTTAAAAACAAATGGGCAAAGGTAGGGATTGTCTTTTTTTCTATTATCCTATTTTTAATGGTTGGAGTAAGTAGAATATATCTAGGAGTACACTTTGCCAGTGATGTGATTGGTGGAATTACAGCGGGTGGATCTTGGCTATTGTTTTCAATATTCCTTTTTAACGTATTAGAATGGCGTAAAAAATATAATAGACTAGTTTTAAAAGGATAATATAATAAAAGACTGAGGAAAATATACTCCTCAGTCTTCAGCTCTTTATTCAAAAATGAATTAATATAAATTAAATAAATAGGGTCCAATGGTAACTAAGAATAGTAACACATACATCCCCATAAAATAGAAAGTTCCAGCAAAGACTCCCCAATCTTCATCTCTGTTTAATTTGTATATAACGAAGGTAAGCAGCGTTAATAAAAGATGAATGATAAGACTGCTTCCAGAGAAGGTTAAATAATCGGGTGCCATCTCTAGAAAATAGTCTGTTTTCCTTTTGTATAATAGAAAGCTGGCAAAATTAAAAAGATTGCAATTGCAATATACTCTACAATCCTTTCATAGCTTCCTTCTATCCACTGAGATTTAAACATATACAGCAATATCAGCAAGGCTAGGGATGGAAAAAACCAATAACTTGCAGTGATTAAAGCAACCAGACTACTAAAAGCCATAATAATCGATTGATAGAGTGCTTGTTTATAGTCCTCATTTGTAGGATTCTGACTTTCAATTTTTATTGTCCTCATGTGAGCTCGAAGCATACACATTGGTTACGGTACCTTTCACATCATACCAAGTAATGGCGTTAAGGGAAGGGATATAGACCGGACCATTAGAAGAATTTCTTGTTTTTGAAACAAGAGAACTATTTACACTATTGTTTTCCACTGTACCAATATAGACGCTCTGAGTGAATTCATTTTCTATTTGAATATCTTCTGCTACATACAATACTTCTAGTTTCCCGTTAGATTCTCTTGTTTGCAATTCTCTTGGTGAGTAAAGGGTAACATCTCTATTTTTCTCTTTAAACACTAAAGGAGAGGGAGAGATTTTGGTAGGTAAATCTTCTAATAGAAAATTTAATGTATGAACTCTGTTAGAAATGGCTCCTTGTGATCTTGCCTCAACTTCAACTAATAGCTGATATTGTTCTTCTACGATAATACCGTTAACATCTTTAATTCTTTCCTGAGAGTTATTAGACATCGTGGTCATCAAGGTTAACTTATTATTTGTTGGTGTATATACATACATATTTGACTTTTGTCCCTGATTATCAACATTGTCTAACACTACAAGGGCTTGATCCTCAATAGTTGATAATTGAATTAATTCAAAATCAAACGTTGAAACAGACTCGATTTCATTTGAGGATAGGGGAGATTTATATAGTTCATTAGCTGAAATAAAGAATATGTATTCTTGTAACTCTACAAATTGTGTTACATCTTCAAACACAATGGAAGTTTTATCTTCTGTATAAACCATTAAGTTTTTGTCTTGAATGAAATAGGTATAAGTTCCATTTGTCCAATAGGTTGCTCCTAAAGGAAAGGTTACAGGTATCTTTTCTTGTGAAACGATTTTTAGTCCAGAATCTAATGTTGTATGAATGATACCATTAGAACTAGGAGTGAAAATATTATTATCATCAACTAGTATCTGCTCTTTTTTATCTATTTCAGTTTGAAGTGAAATAGAACGACTCCAATTTTCAGATGGTAATGTTAAGTTTGATTGCAGTTGTTGAAAATAAAGCAAACCTAAAAATAGGAGAACAAGGAATGTAGGAATTCCAATCTTATATATCTTTCTCTTCATTTTTTTCACCCAATTCAAATTATTTTAAACTCTCTGTATGTTACCATAATTTAACTCTGTTGAACACATGAAATATTAAATATATTACAACTTATTTACAGAATTTACACATACTTTATAGTGTAAAATCATCTTAGTAGTATAATAGTAAAAGAGACTAAATAGACTAGTAGGGGAGATATTGCATGTTTTCACCAAGTACTATGAAGACGTTTCAGTTGTTTTCAACTTCTCATTTAGCGGTTATAGGGATATTTACACTTATATTTATTCTATTTTTATTGAGTAAAAATTTTTTTGCACATTCTAAAAAACATAGTAGTGTTGGTTACATCTTGCTGATGATTCTTATCTTTTCTGAGGTCTCTTATCAAATTTGGGCACTCTCGGTAGGGGCTTGGACTATGGAAAAATTTATTCCAATCCATCTTTGTTCATTTGCTACATTTCTTGGCATTTTTCTATTCTTTAAGAAAAATGAAAAGCTATTCTCATTTTATTTTTATTTAGGAATAATTCCTCCAATGTTAGCGATTATTACACCCGATTTGGTTTATGAATTTCCACATTATCGATTTATTAAATTCTTTATCCATCATGCAACTATTCCTTTGATGGTCATCTACATAAAGTACACTAAACAGTACACGATCCACTTTCCGTCTGTGTTTTATGGTTTTCTTTGGTTAAATATTTTAGCAGTTCCTATCTTCCTATTTAACAGAGTGTTCAGCACTAATTATTTTTTCCTCGGTGAAGCACCGGAAGAAAAGACGGCATTAAGCTTTTTTGGTGAAGGATACGCATATTATCTGAATTTAGAAATAGCTGCATTCGGAGTATTTCTATTAACTTATTTACTGAGTAGAATCCCATTCGTGTATTCTTATGTCGGGGACATGATTGTAAATAAAAAGATGAGAGAACATAGAACAGGTTAAACTTCCTGTTCTATTTTTTTATTGTTTTATATGAAATACAGGGTAGTTTAAGAAGGAGGTGGTGAAGTTCATGAGGGTAATTGTCGTTTCAGATACACATATACCTAAAGGTAGAAGAGTATTACCAAAGAAATTAATTCGCGATATACAAACCTGTCAATTGGTTATTCATTGTGGAGACTTCCATACAATAGAAACGTTTGAACGTATGAAACTATATGCAGATTTATTGGCGGTATATGGAAATGTAGATGACAGTCAAATTGTAGAAGTTCTGTCTTTTAAAGAAATCGTTGAACTGGAGGGGGTCAAAGTAGGAGTTACTCATGGGCACGGTAAAGGCAAGACAACACTAAAGAGGGTTATGGATTTGTTTACAAATCAAGACGTAGACTTAGTCTTATTTGGTCATTTCCATATCCCATTTCATGAAAAAATTGATGAGAAGACGTATTTTAATCCTGGGTCACCTACGGATAAAAGAAGGGAAAAGTATTTTTCATATGGTATTTTAACTATACAAGATAACTTATTTACTATTCGACATGAATGGATAGAAGAATAGGCTAAATCAAAACGTTTATCCCATCGTCCTATAAAGAAGAGCGTATGCCAAAATATTTACTATCGGCATACCCTCTTTGTTATATAGATACGATTGGAAATTTTGAAGATAATAATGTTTCAAATTCATTAGCAGGTAGAGGTCGACTAAATACATAGCCTTGTAGCATATCACAATTGACCTCGCCAAGTTTAGAAAGTTGTGACGTCGTTTCAACACCCTCAGCTATAACAAGCATTCCTAAACTATGTGCAACCTCAATTAATGCTCGAACAATGGTAAAATCATTTTTATCTATATCAATATCTTGAATAAAAGATCTGTCAATTTTTAAAATATCGACTGGAAGGTTTTTAAGATAGTTTAAAGAAGAATATCCTGTACCAAAATCATCTAATGCAAATTCTATGTTTAGTTCCTTTAATCTTAATAATATCTCACGAACAAGCTCTGGTTCTGACATTGCAACTGTTTCAGTAATTTCAAGTTTAAGAAAAGAAGGATTTAGGCTACTTTTATTTAATGCATGATTGACTGATTGAATCAAGGTAGGGTTCATAAACTGAATCATAGAAATGTTAACACTCATTGTCAATTCAGAGTACCCCATATCATGCCATACCTTTGCTTGTTTTGCAGCAGTCTCTAGAATCCAATTCCCTATTTCCATTATCATCCCACTATCTTCAGCAATTGGAATGAAAGTAGCAGGAGAGACAAAGCCTAATGTAGGACTCATCCAACGAATTAAAGCTTCTACACCTTCTATTTTCCCTGTTTGAATATTCACTTGAGGCTGATAATGCAATTCTAGTTCATTTCTTTCAATTGCATGTCTTAATTCTTGTTCAATTTGAACTTTAGAAACAATTTTTTCTTTAATGGCATCATCAAAGAACTGATAGTTATTTTTTCCTCTTTCTTTTGCAGAATACATGGCAATATCAGCATTTTTAATTAGTGTTTGAATGTCATCACCATCCTGTGGGAAGACACTTATTCCGACACTTGCTGTGATATAGTATTCTCCACCTTTTAATTTATAGGGAAGAGAGAGTGTATTAATAATATTTTGAGCTAAAATAAGAACATCATCCATATGTCGTATTTTAGGAACAAGTATGATAAATTCATCTCCTCCTAAGCGGCCAATCACATTTTCTTCCTTACAAACATTCATAAGTCTTTCAGCAACACCTTTTAACACCGTATCTCCTTCTAGGTGTCCAAGCATATCATTAATAATTTTGAATCGATCTAAATCAATAAATAACAGAGCCATTTCATCCTTATCATCTGCATAAAAAACGAAATCCTTAAATTTATCAATAAAATAATTTCGGTTATATACATTTGTTAAAGGGTCAAAATGAGCTAAATATTCTAGATCGGTTTGCACCTTAAGTAATTCTACAATCATCTTTCTTAACTTATTTTCAGTATTTTTGAAGTTATGAATGATATTTGATATTTCTCTAATCCCGACAACCGGCCATTCGATGTGTTGATTACTTGAGATTTTATCTGGGAGATTCGTTGTTACACTGGCGACTCTCGTTAACATTTTTGAAGGTGAAAGCTTAAATAGTATGAAAATAGTAGAGCAATCCCAGAAAAAATGAAAACAAAGATAAATAGATTAATATAGGTTTGATATAAGTTGTTCTTATATGGCTTTACAGGTACCTGAACCGTAATGTCCCATGGAATATTATCGGGTGTTCAAACGTTTTTGTATAAATTTTATTTGTCCATTCTTGAAGCGTGATTACATCTTCATCTGACCCATATTGAAGGGGGATTACATTTTCATTTTGATCTTCGTATTGCTTACTAAAGTAGATTTTACGACCATTTTGATCGGTGATTTGATAATTTATATCATCTGTAGTGAAATCATCAAGTTCTTTCAGATCTTTTCTTAAATAAACAATAGGAAAGACTGCACCTGTATATCCTACAATATTTGTAATTGAATCGCCCGTTGTAACTGGCACTATAATGGACATAAGTTCTTTATTGTTATAATGGATAACATCCGTTACATAATGATTTCTAAGAGAGGATACATCTAAGTAAAGGATATCTCTAAAATATGGATTTAGTTCTCCCTTCACAGGAAACTTTTATATGCCGTATCTGAAACTTCAAGATAAATCTTCTCATTAGGGCTACTGTAGTTAAAAGCATAAACCTTTTTAAACACCGTATACTTTTGAGCAAAATCGATGACTTCTTTTTGTTTGCATTACATTCTCGTCGTTATATAAAGCACTAGCATTTTGAAGACCTAACTTAGAGTTTTGTAATTGATTACTATATTTTTGAATATTCGTTGTTAAACCAATATAAATTTTATTATGAGCTTGTTCCATAGCTACATCTATTTTATCTTTTACCTTAATATATTCACTATTACCAATATATATCAATGAACCGAGTAGAGGGAATAAGAAGAAAATCATTAATAGATTAAACAATAACTCCTGAACAGAAAATTTCTTTTGGTTACGTTTATTACGAATCGACTCAATTAGAATTAACAGAAAATTAGCTATTAAGACATTAAAAATCATATTAACGCTTTGCTTTAGCATGATAAAAATTGTATTAGACCAATCTAAGTCTAATAATAACTTACTGGTAAAATAGATAGAGGTATGGCAATAATTGATGCAAATAACATGTCCCATAAGATTAAGTTCTTCTTATGATTATGATACATATAGCCAACAAAAAACGCTTCAATAACTAACGTGACTAACCCGTAAGGTGTTCCCCATAATAGAATGGTAGGTAGCGCTGAAAGAAAACTCACTAACACTCCCCAACGAACACCAAAATAATGAATAACGATAAATACAAAAACCGAGCTAAATAAAAAGTTTACTCCTACAAAAATTTCAATATTTAATAAGTTACCAGCAATAGCCAAAACCTCTAGTAGTAACAAAAATAATACTGGCTTTTTTAACCTTTTCATTACATTACACCCACAATACCTTTAGACTATTCGACAATTTTAGCTTCTGTTATTATTATCCTATACTATAACTGAACGAATATTGTCAGATTGTAAAGAGTTTGTAAAGTTAAAACATCTTAAATAAAAAACTGTCCAATTTAAGGGACAGTTTTGAATGAGTTTGAGCTATTTTATTTTTTAAGACTTCCTAGTTGAATAGAAGGAAAGGTCACATTTTTTTCCTTAGGGATCTTTTTAGGAGTAGAGGTTACATAGTAATAAAGAACCCCCAATAAAAAATCCTCCACCTATAATATTTCCAATAGTAACTGGAACGATATTATGAACAAATCCGGCAATCGTAATTCCACCTGGATGGGGAACTGCCAATGAAATAAAGAACAAGACAAAGTTAGCTATACTATGCTCATAACCCGACAAAAAGAATGTAAAGACTAGTAAAAACATAGAGAATATTTTTGCCATATCTTCTTTCATTTGCATAGGAATAAAGATTGATAAGCATACAATCCAGTTGCATAGAATGGCACGAAAAAATAGTTCAGATGTGCCAGTATGCATTTTCTTTTCAACTACTTCAAAAAGTAAATGGTTCATTGGAATCGATGCTAATAGGCCGGTTCCAACAATTAAACCTGTAAATAATATAGCACCTAAGACGTTTCCAGAATAGCAAAATAGCCAGTTCTTTACTAAGTCCTTGTAGGATGTCTTCCTATCTAATGTACTCATCGTGAAATACATCGTGTTACCTGTGAAAAGCTCAGCCTCTCCGTATATGATCAGTATTAATGCTATGCCAAAAAATATTGCGCTCATTAAGTAAGTGGCAGGAGAGTTGGCCACATGGAAAAATTCACCGAGCTTAAAACAAAGAATAATGGCAAATCCAATATAAACCCCTGCTAACGCAGCACGTATCATATATTGGGTCACTGAAGTTTCAAGAATTTTTTTTCTTTTTAACAGCTAGTTCTATACATTTTGTCACAGCTTCCATCATCAACACTTCTTCCTTTATATTATGTGAAAATAATCACATACTGTATAATAAAAAAATACTCCAAATCGGAGTACTCTTCAATATCTTTTTCAGCTTTTAACGAAATCGACATGTTTGAAAAAAAGAAAGCGTTTTACAGAAAAAAGTATATTGACAATAATATTAATCTCCCTTACTTAAGCTTTGTCTATGAGAGAACACATAAAATTTCATAAAGAAGAAACTTGCTAATGACGATAATCCCATGCTAAGGAATTTACTCAAGTTATGGATCATCCAATTAGGTAAGATAGTATAGTAAAGTAACTCAACACTCAGAATAAAGACAACATTGCTGATTATTAGACTAACCAGTGCTTGTGTTGTAAATGAAATCATTTGTTTCCATTCTCTTTGTCTATTCGCATTATATTTAAACGTTAATCTGGAATTCCAATAGTAACTATTACAGACGGCAAGGATATATGCGATGGTATTATACGTCACTAACCAAGCATTATCGGTAGAAGGGAATAAAATAAGCAACAGGTTAAATGTCCCTAAATCAATCCCAGCATTTATTACAGCAATCATCGTAAACGAAAAAAATTGCTTTATGCTTCTGTATCTTTGTTTAATGTCCATACAATCCCTCATTATCTTGACTTTCCATCTAACTCTACCTAAATGAATAGTAAGAATCAAGAATGAACGAAATTCACAAAGTATTTTATTAAGGGATTTTCTCTACTCAGAGTGCTGCATGCAATCCTAACTCTTTAAATGGACTATCTTTACCCCATAGTACTATGTGAGCATGTTCAACTAAATTAAAATAAATACCCCTCATTACTATGAGAGGTACAGACTTTTTATTATTTTTCTTTCCCTTTTAGGAAATAAAAACAGTGATAATAGGGTAGACAATACCGCCCCACCAAACGATATTATCCATATTGCAGACTTTCCTATTTCTTCATACTGATTCACTAACATGTTGAAAGAAATGAAAAGAACTAGTGCGAAAATAAATAAAATAATACTAAATCTCTTCAAAGACATACACCTCATATCAAATGATATTGATTATTTTATCATATTTATTATGATGAAAGGTGAGCTGTAAAAGATTATAAATAAAATTTAGACAGTTGAACTTGAATGGTATAGGATATAAAAAGAATGAAAAAGAAGATAAGGCAGTGAATGATGTGAGAACAAAAAAAATACAGAAGAAGTCAGTCAGATTAACGACTGTACAGTGGATTGTACTATTCTATTTAAGTGCAGTTTTAATTTCTACTCTATTATTATATATTCCCTTGTTTCATCAAGAAGGTGTTCAATTGAGTTTCATTGATGCTTTATTTACAGCTGTAAGTGCCATTAGTGTAACGGGGCTTACAGTAGTATCTACAGCAGATACATTTAATCAAGTGGGTTATTTTGTTTTGGCTTTTATTCTTCAATTTGGTGGCATAGGAATTATGACACTAGGAACGTTTGTATGGTTATTAATGGGGAAGAAAATAGGCCTAAAAGATCGTAAACTAATCATGACCGATCAAAATAGAAGTGTGTTTTCTGGACTTGTATTTCTTATGAAAAGAATATTAACTATCATTATGACCATTGAGCTTTTAGGTGCCTTAATTTTGGGTGTCTATTTTCTGCGTTATTTTCCTACTTGGCAAGAAGCATTTATACAAGGCTTTTTTGCATCTGTCAGCGCGACGACTAATGCGGGATTTGATATTACAGGTAACTCTCTCATTCCTTTTCAACAAGATTATTTTGTATTATTTATAAATATGGTTCTTCTAATTTTAGGAGCGATTGGATTTCCTGTATTAATTGAAGTAATCGATTATCTTAAAAGAAAGGATGGAGAGGGGAATTTCCGCTTTAGCTTATTCACAAAACTAACATCTACCACCTTCTTTTTACTCGTTATGGTAGGAACGATACTATTATTATTATTTGAAATGAATTCTTTATTTCATCAAAAATCATGGCATGAGTCATTATTTATTTCCTTGTTTCATTCCGTATCTGCAAGAAATGGGGGACTTGCCACACTCGATATGAATCAATTTAACTCCCCTTCATTATTAGTAATTAGTTTTCTTATGTTTATAGGGGCATCACCAAGTAGTGTTGGTGGAGGAATTAGAACCACTACTTTTGCAATCGTTATACTTAGCATAGTATTTTATGCAAAAGGGAAAGATAGTATTAAAATATTTGGAAGAGAAATTCATCCAGAGGATATACAAAAGTCAAATATTGTCCTATCTACAGCCATTTTATTATGTAGTAGCTCTGTCATTCTATTAATTGCTATTGAGCCTCAATTTAGCTTGATTCAAATTTTGTTTGAAGTCACATCAGCTTTTGGAACAACAGGATTGTCACTAGGTATTACTTCAGGGTTAAGCTTAGGTGGAAAACTGGTTATTATCGTATTAATGTTTATTGGTCGAATAGGGATATTTTCGTTTTTATTTATTCTTAGAGGAAATAGACCGAAGGAGAATTTTCATTATCCACATGAGAGAGTTATAATAGGTTGAAAAATGGACATATTTCTATGTCCATTTTTTCATTATCATACATCCAATCCATATGATTATTATTCATTGTGAAAGAGGAAAGCATCTATTGAATGTCAGAAGAATGCGATATTTGAGTTAAAGAATAGACTTGCTAAATAGAACATTGTGTACACATAATTTCAACAAATTTTCAATAAAAGAGTGATCAGATAATGCTGATTACCCATTTTACGGGGACATCTTGGCTTTTAACCGAATTGCCTATTAAGCTCTTAAAAAGAGAACCATAAACTTCTAGATAACTATATATTCAATAATTAATAGAAATAAATTCGAAACAAAGAATCGATGAGCAAAGGATCATACTTCTAATAAGAAATAGAAGATAAAACACAGAAAAAATTCAATAAACTATTGACATGTTAAAGGAATGAGATTATGATGATATTGAAAATCATTCTCATGTAAAAACATGTGACAATTTCATAATAGAGTTCCCCCTCATATTGTGAAGAGAGAATGGTTCATTACTACCCTTATCGTATAGCTCAAAAATAACAGGGCCAATTTGGCCCTGTTATTTTTATTTGGCTCTATTTAAGAATAATGTTGATTATTGTTGAGTAGCAACTGTTCATTAGAGCAAAATGGGGAAGACTCCTTAATAGTTCAGGGCACTTTCTAAGGGGGTAAGTGCAATGGTCGGTGGAAATCGAAGTCATTTTGCGAAAATCAGCCTGCGTTGTTTAACAAATCCCTTTATTTTTATTATGTATTATATGTATCTCGGAAGAGAGTATAAGAAAAGAGAATGATTAGTTATGAACGATATATGAACGATATTGAATCTTTTAGAATGTTTTTGATAGAAATTGATTGATTTTTGAAAACGGTACCATTATACTTACAAATAAGAAGTACTTCTCTTGGAGGTCATTATGTTAACTGAAGAACGCCAAAAAATTATTGTTGAAGCGGTGAATCAAAAAAATATGGTCAAGCTTCAAGACTTAATGGACCTGACTGGTGCATCAGAATCAACCATTCGTAGAGATTTAACCCAATTAGAACAAAGCAGATATTTAAAAAGAGTGCATGGTGGTGCAGCAAAGCTTCAAAACAAACTTGAAGAAATGACTGTTTCAGAAAAAACGGAACAAAAACGCTCATGAAAAAAAGATCATCGCTAAATATGCTGCCAACCTCGTACAACAGCGGGATTGTATATTTTTAGATGCAGGAACTACTACGAACCTTATGATTCCATATCTTAAAGAAAAGGAAATTGTGGTGGTGACGAATGGCTTAATGCATTTGAATGATCTATTAAGATTTGGAATTAAAACGTATGTAGTAGGGGGACTAGTGAAAGAATCAACAGGTGCTATCATCGGTAGCAATGCTATTACGTCATTAAAACAATATCGATTTGATAAATGCTTTATGGGAACAAATGGGGTTCATATGGAATTTGGTTTTACAACACCTGACCCAGAGGAAGCTAAAATAAAAAAAGAAGCAATGGCTCTTTCACGTGAATGTTATATTTTGGCTGATTCTACTAAATTAGGGGAAATCTCATTTTCTGCGATTGGACAATTAGATGAAGCAACGATTATTTCTAATGAAACGAACGAAGAACAATTAGAGAATCTTAGAGAGAAGACAATTTTAAAGGTGGTGTCATCATGATTTATACAGTCACTTTGAATCCATCAATTGATTACATTATGGAAGTTGAGAAAGCAAACTTAGGTCAATTAAATCGTGCAACTAACACGTATATGCTTCCTGGTGGGAAAGGGATTAATGTATCTCGAGTATTAAAATCTTTAAAAATGGAATCAACGGCTACAGGGTTTATTGGAGGTTTTACGGGGGATTTTGTATCGAATTCTTTATTTAACGAAAATATTCAAAGGGAATTTATTGAGGTAGATGGACAAACTCGCATTAACGTGAAAATTAGTTCATCACATGAATCCGAAATAAATGCAAAAGGGCCGGTAGTGACAAATGAACAGCAAGAGTCACTGAAAACAGTAATTAAAGGGCTTTCAAGTGAAGATTTAGTAGTGTTAGCAGGAAGTATACCTAGCTCAATATCCCAAAATATCTATAAAGAGATAGCTGAGATCTGTAACGATAGAAATATACCCTTTGTTGTAGACGCAGAAAGAAATTTATTACTTAAAGCGCTACCGTATAAACCCTTATTAATAAAGCCAAATCAGCATGAATTAGAAGAGATATTTTCTGTTCAAATCTCTTCTCACGAGGATGCTCTTCTTTATGCAAAGATGCTTGTTGAAATGGGAGCTAAATACGTTCTAGTATCTATGGGAGCAAAGGGTGCCGTTATGGCATCAAAAGAAGAACAGTATAAGGGTTCAGTCCCTTCTGGGAAAGTAGTCAGTACTGTAGGTTCTGGAGATTCAACGGTAGCAGGCTTTATTGCAGGTATGATAACAACAAAAAATTTAGAGGATGCATTTCGCTTAGGTCTTGCATGTGGGACTGCTTCAGCCTTCACTGAAGGACTGGCTGGATATAAAGAGATTGTCGCAATTCAAGAAAAAATAATGATTACAAAAATGTAAGAGGAGGGATTCACCATGAAAATCACTGAATTATTGAAACAAGATACTATTTTATTAGATGTAAAGTCCACTACTAAAACAGATGTGATTCATGAGTTGGTAGATGTTTTAGAAAAAGGGAAGTATGTGAATGACTCAAAAGCATTTACAAAGGCTATCTTTGATCGTGAAGAACAGAGTACAACAGGGATAGGTGAGGGGGTTGCTATTCCACATGCAAAAACAAGTGCTGTAATCACACCAACCATCGTCTTTGGAAGATCTGTTCAAGGTGTAGACTATGAATCTCTTGACGGACAACCTGCTCATTTATTTTTTATGATTGCAGCAACAGATGGCGCAAACTCATTACATCTTGACGCTTTAAGTCGATTATCTACTATTCTTATGAACGAAGAAGCCAGACAAGCATTACGAAATGCTTCAACAAAAGAAGAGGTTATAAAGGTTATAGATTCATATGAAGAGGCAAAAGCGAAAGAAGAAAATGAGACCATATCATCATCTGCTACTAGCAATAAAAGGTAAAATTCTGGCCGTTACTGCTTGTCCTACTGGTATTGCTCACACTTACATGGCTGCTGATTCCCTTAAAAATAAAGCAAAAGATCTTGGAATCGATTTTAAAGTTGAAACCAATGGTTCTGGTGGAGCCAAGAACATTCTTACGCAGGAAGAAATTGAAAGCGCTACAGCCATTATTGTTGCCGCTGATACAAAAGTTGAAATGGAACGATTTGCAGGGAAACATGTGATTCAAGTTCCCGTTTCTGATGGTATTAAAAAACCAGCGGAATTGATTGAAAGAGCAATGAAACAAGATGCTCCTGTTTATCAAGGTAGCCAATCAGGACACTTCGAAAGTTCTTCAGAAGGTGAAAATAAGGCTGGACTGGGAATTTACAAACACTTGATGAGTGGGGTTTCCAATATGCTTCCATTTGTCGTAGGTGGAGGAATCTTGATTGCTTTATCCTTTATGTTTGGAATTCAAGCATTCGACCCTGAGCATGAAACATATAATCAATTTGCTGATATTTTAATGACAATAGGTGGCGGTAATGCCTTTACATTAATTGTCCCTGTATTAGCCGGATTCATTGCTATGAGCATTGCAGATCGTCCTGGTTTTGCTCCTGGTATGGTTGGTGGATTAATGGCAGCCAATGGAAATGCAGGCTTCTTAGGAGGAATTATTGCAGGTTTCTTGGCAGGGTATATCGTTGTTGGTTTAAAATATTTATTAAACCGACTTCCGCAAACATTAGAAGGTATTAAGCCTGTATTACTGTATCCATTGCTTGGAATTTTTGCGACTGGACTTATTATGTATTATCTTGTTGGGCCATTAAGTGATGTGAATTTAGGGATTCAAGATTGGCTTTCTGGATTAGGTACTGGTAATTTAGTCGTACTAGGTTTAATTTTAGGTGGGATGATGGCAGTTGATATGGGTGGTCCTATCAATAAAGCTGCCTATACTTTTGGAATTGCTATGATTGAAGGTGGTAACATTGGACCACACGCTGCTATTATGGCTGGTGGAATGGTACCTCCACTTGGAATTGCTTTAGCTACTACATTATTTAGAAGTAAATTTACTGATTCTGAGAGAAAGGCTGGGATAACCAATTATATTATGGGAGCCTCTTTTATTACTGAAGGTGCTATTCCATTTGCAGCCGCTGATCCACTACGAGTAATTCCTTCTGCTATTGCTGGCTCAGCAGTTGCAGGGGCATTGAGTATGGTGTTTGGTATCGGACTTCCAGCTCCCCACGGCGGACTGTTTGTCTTCCCAATCGTTGAAGGTAACCCCTTCTTATATTTACTAGCGATTGCAATTGGGACAGTTGTATCAGCTCTACTCATTGGCTTCTTAAAGAAACCAGTACTAAAGTAAACTAACAAAAAAGCGATCCTTTGTGGGTCGCTTTTTAATTTGTTGTTAACATCTTTTGCATATACGCTTCATCATAATAGATATCATTAATTTTCATTGCATTTTTTTCTATTCCAATTTGTTTAAATCCAGCTCGTTGATATAAACATATAGCTTTTTGATTATTGGCTTCTACGGTAAGGAGCAGTTGTTCAATATTTTTTGTTTTGGCTACCTTCATTAATTTTTGTAGTAAATGATAGCCTATTGATCTTCCTCGCTGAGTGGGAGACACATATACTGCATATATTTCTGCTTTATGTTTTAATTTCGATTGTTCATGTATCACCATGGTCGCAACGCCAACTAGTTGGTCATCCTGAAAGGCTCCTACGGTAAAGGCAGAATCTTTCATTAAGTTATTCTTTACTCTCTGAATACGATCCTTACGATTTACATATTCTTCATAGTCCGTTGCAAAAGCCGTGGGTGAGTCTTGAAGTGCTTCTAATCGAAGTTTGTCATAGAGTGTGGCATGAGAATCATTAAGAAGGAGTATTTTATCCATTATTCCCCAACCTTTTTCTCTATCATAGTCAATACTTCTGTATAATACAATAAAAAAATCAAATAGTAAGAAGAGAAAGGGGGAATAAATATGACGAAACGTAATAGAAAAACAAAATCGGGACTACAAACAGCTAAAGCATTAGAGACAGAATTCTCATCTGAATTAACACAAAAAGAAAATCAGACCAAAGAAAAAACTAGACCATCCACAAACTAATACATAATTTTATTATGTAAACTAATTGCGCYRTAGCGAGGCTGACTCAAAAGGTCGTTAAAAGACGATTTTTTTTGAGGCAGCTCTTTTTTATTATTATTTTAGAATTTTCACATCTGTTCATTTTGATTAGGTTGATTCTCGCTGCAGGTGCGAGACTCCCGAGGGAAATAGCGGAAAAGGTGAGACCCCACAGGGCTTGCCCGAGGACTCTGAATAGGCTTCCTCGAGTTTTCACCGCACATATGAAATGCGCAGCATTTTATGAGGAGGCTCACCTCCGCCCCGGAGAATGGAGTACCTTTCGCGGAAATCAACTGGGCTTATTACAAAGATGATCTTTTGTTGAAAATAAGAAGAGGGTGTTCCCAATAGTTTATACTTTTGGGACCCCCTCTATTTTTAATGGCTCTGTTAAAGGGTAGTGTTGAAATTTGCAAATTCTAGCTGTCAATATGAGCAGAATGACGAAGAGTGCTAAAGTGCAAGAGAACTTAGGACTATTTTCTTAAAATCTCACTCCACGATGGAAATGCGTAGGATTTTCAAGGAGGTTCCACAAGCCTCAAATGCAAAGTCATTTTCCGTTTAGCGTTTATTAACAGAGACTTTTTTAAAAATATATAAAAGTGGTAATTTTCTGGTATAATAATAAAAATTTAAACAAAAAAGGGGAATGGGTCAATGAAAACAACGTTACATACCATACACGATTTTAAAGAAACTGCATATGACTGGTTAGTAAAAGAAGAATCTATTAACAATTTATTATTAGGACTGATTCATAGAATCATAGATGAAAACAGATATCCTGATGTAGTATGTTTAACAGTAAAGTCCGAAGAATCTTTGAAGGCTGCTGCTATTATGACACCGCCTCACAATTTAGTGGTAGGCATAAGAAGTGATGAAGAGGATCTTGATAAAATAGGAGAGTCTTTGTTCAATTTTTTGATAGAACAAAATATCGAATTTCCAGGAATCATTGGAGTAAAACAGTCTACCGTTCAGCTTGCTGAAATCTGGACGAATAAAACGGGAGATACATTTAAAATAGGTATGGACCAAGGGATTTATGAGTGTAGAGAAGTGGTAAACCGCAAGTTTAGTGAAGGGTATGTAGCTGTGGCTGGTGAAAAATATATAAACCTTCTTTCCGATTGGATGATCGCTTTTTGTAAAGAGTCAAGAATACCAATGGTAACAAAGGAAGAAGCGGTTACTAGAATGAGAGATTCGGTGCAGTCCAAATCTATGTATGTTTGGTTTGTAGAGGGTAAGCCCGTGTCAATGGCAATGAGGGGGAGGAAATCGAAGAACGGAGAAACAGTGTCCCTAGTCTATACACCGGTAGAATTTCGAAAGAACGGCTATGGATCCTCTGTTGTAGCAGAAGTTAGTAAGCGAATATTAGCAGAACGAGAGTTGTGTAACTTATATACTGATATTACAAATCCAACTTCTAATAAAATTTATCAGGAGATAGGATACAATTTTTTGTGTAAATCCATCATGTTAGAAAAGGATAAAGTTTCTTCTTGACATTCTTTTCATGAAAGGTTTATTATGTGAGTAACAAATTGAATGGCAAGCGATGAAGAAGAAGAGTAACTTATACAAATTCTTAAGAGAGCTAATGGTTGGTGAGAATTAGTGCTGATGTATAAGTGAATGGGCTTCTGAGCACCAAACCGAACGTTTTTACTAGTAGGCTTTGGCGATATGTCTCATCGTTACAAGAGACAGATATTAACGGAAAAAATTCCCTGATATCTTAGAGTGAGGTTTTTAAAACTTCTGAAAAAAGGTGGCACCACGGTCCCTCGTCCTTTGTTGACGGGGGATTTTTGTGTTTTGTAATTTAGTTTAATATTCCAAATCTATGATCAAGAGTAGTAAGCTTATTTGATACTTTACAGAGAATTAGGTAGTGGTGAGAGCCTAATAGGATAGAATAAGTTGAATGGACTTGAGAGAGGCTTTTTGAACGTTAGGAGTAGGAAAGCCCGGGTTTCCACCGTTATCAGGATAGAATATCGGAAATGCTCCTGTATTCGAAAAGAGAGAGTGACACGTCACTCTAATCAGAGGTGGTACCGCGGATTATACAATTCGTCCTCCAGAAACATGTATGACATGTTTTTGGGGGTACTTTTTATTTAAAAAACCTGGGAGGAAATAGTATGAAAAGTGCTGTTCATTATCGAATGAAAGAGTTAAAAGGAGATGTCTATACTCCAATATCGATCTTTAGTTCATTAAAAGGTACTAAAAAGTTTTTGTTAGAAAGTTCTCTAAAGCATAGTGATCAAGGGAGATACTCTTTTATCGGTGTAAATCCATATGAAGAATTTAAAGGGTCTGGAGGGATGATTGAAATGATGAAAGGAGACACCATAACACACTCATCGGGAAGTTTGATTAAAGGGTTACAGAAGCATCTGCAAAATCAAGAATTTCCTGATATTCCGTTTCCTTTTAAAGGGGGAGCCATTGGATATGTAGGATATGATGTGATACGACAAATTGAAAAATAGGTGTGATTCCAGAAGATTCCTTGCATTTGCCAGACGTTCATTTTATGTTATACGACACCTTTATTTATTTTTGATCATCTAAAAGATCTTGTCACCATACTAGTTATAGATCCTTATAGAGAAAAATCACTGGACGACTTAGAGAACGAACTTAGTGATCTAGTAAATCAGATTTCAGAGCATTCATTAACTAACCATCATCATAATATTCCCAATCTTCAGTTTTCACTATTAGAAAGTAAGGAGAATTTTATCAAAAATGTTGAAATAGCCCAAAAACATATTGTAAAAGGAGATATTTTTCAAATGGTACTAAGTCAACGCGCAGTTGCGGAAATGACGGCTAAACCATTTGATTATTATCGGTCTTTAAGGAGTGCCAATCCATCTCCATATATGTTCTATATCGACTTTAATGACTATATCCTTTTAGGGGCATCGCCCGAGAGTCTATTAAAAGTTCAAGGTAAAACTGTAGTCTCCAATCCGATAGCAGGCACTAGACCTAGATCTGACCAAAATGATTTGGATCACCTACTAGAAATGGAATTAATGGCAGATCAAAAAAGAACTGGCTGAGCACAAGATGTTAGTGGATCTAGCTAGAAATGATGTAGGGAAAATTTGTCATTCTGTTCGAGTAGATAAATACATGCAGGTTGAAAGGTATGAGCACGTCATGCATCTTGTTTCAGAGGTCAAGGGGGATTTAAGAGAGGGTTTTCGGGTTTTGATGCTTTAGAGGCATGTCTACCTGCAGGAACCGTTTCAGGTGCTCCAAAAATTAGGGCCATGCAAATAATCAATGATTTAGAACGTTTAAAAGAGGTCCTTATAGTGGGGCTGTTGGATATATAAGCGGAAACGGTGAAATGGATCTGGCCCTCTCTATTAGGATGATACTGGTGAAAAATGATAGAGCGTATATACAAGCAGGGGCAGGGATTGTTTTTGATTCTGTCCCGGAAAAGGAATACGAAGAAACGTTGCACAAAATGAAATCCTTAATGGAGGTAGGAAAATGATTGTTCTACTAGATAATTACGATTCTTTCACCTATAACATCTATCAATATTTACTTGAGCTTGAACAAGAGGTTATGGTCATTCGAAATGATGAGAAAATAGCAAGTGAAATTGAAGAGTTGAGTCCTTCTGCTATTGTGATTTCTCCTGGACCAGGAAATCCAGAAGATGCTGGTGTAAGCAAAGAGGTTATTGAACATTTTACAGGCAAATGTCCTATTCTAGGAATCTGCTTAGGGCATCAATGTATCGGTGAGGTTTTCGGAGCGAGAATAACAGGGGCAAAACAAATTAAACATGGCAAAACATCCATGATTAAACACAGTGGAAATGGCTTGTTTGACTATTTATCTTCTCCATTAGAAGTGATGAGGTATCACTCCCTGGTGGTTGATGGTGATTCAGTGGGGTCACCACTAAGAATCATAGCTACAAGTATGGAAGATGGGGAGATTATGGCAATCCAGCACGAATACGAAAAGATATACGGAATCCAATTTCATCCAGAAAGTATAGGCACAACTGCTGGTAAAAAAATTCTAGAAAACTTTGTGAATCAAATGAAGAAGGAGGCTATAACGTCATGAAATCATTTTTACAGAAAGTAGTGAATAAAGAAAACCTTACATTTGAAGAAATGCAGGAGGTTTCAGAAGGGTTACTAATGAAGGATGTAGCACCGGAACTAAAAGCTGGATTGCTAACAGCTCTAAAGGTGAAAGGTGAGACTACAGAAGAAATGGCTGCACTGGTATCGACATTAAAAAATGCTGCAGTACCTTTCCCACATATTCAAGATGCCATGGATATATGTGGTACCGGAGGAGATGGGAGTCAGAGCTTTAACATTAGTACAACAAGTGCATTTGTACTAGCAGCAGCTGGAATTAAAATAGCCAAGCACGGAAATCGAAGTGTATCTAGTAAAACGGGGAGTTCAGATTTGCTTTTTGCACTTGGTGTACCCATGGAAATGTCACCAGCGGAACATGTGAATATGCTTGATGAATGTGGGATTACTTTTTTATTTGCCCCCCATGTTCATCCAAAATTAAAAAATATTATGTCAATAAGAAAAGAGCTGTCTATTCCGACAATCTTTAATCATATAGGTCCTTTAGCAAACCCTATTCATCTTTCCAGTCAACTTATTGGTGTTTATCATAAGGACTTGCTCCCTGTCTTTGCAAATGTTGTGAAACGGTTGGGTCGAACCATGTCATGATTCTACATGGAGCTGGAGGGATGGATGAAGCTAGTTTGATTGGACGAAATGAATATATGTTGATTAGAGATGGAGAAGTGAAAACAGGATGTTTTACACCAGATGAAATTGGTTTGCCGACGTATACGGCAGAAGATATACGAGGTGGTGAAGTAAACAAAAATGTAGACATTACTCTTGAGGTATTAAAAGGTAAAGAAGGACCGTACCTTGATACAGTATTGCTCAACGTTGCCTGCAGTTTATTTGCATCTCAGCGAGTAAAATCGATTGCGGAAGGCGTTCATATTGGCCGAGAGGTTATAAAAAGCGGAAAAGCGTTGGAAAAGTTAAAACAAGTACAATCATTTGAAATTCCATTGCAAAAAGGTGTCGTACTATGAACTTACTCCATCAAATTATCGAAACCAAAAAGAAAGAAATAGAAGCTATTCCTATAGTAAAAACAGACAGAGGGGTATAAACAAATTTCTACCTCGCATTTTAGAAAATGATTTTTCAATTATAGCTGAATTTAAAAGAGCTTCACCTTCAAAAGGCGTGATTAATGAAAAGCAGACCCTATCGATCAAGCAAGATATTATCTGGAACACGGTGCAACAGGGATGTCAATCTTAACGGACTCTCGCTATTTTAAGGGAAGTTTTGATGATCTTAAAATGGTTGCAGACAACACAGCTATACCTCTTCTTTGTAAAGACTTTATCATTGACAAAAAACAGATTGAACAAGCCTATAGCGCTGGTGCTGATATGATTCTGTTAATTGTGGCAGCCTTGTCAGACAGAGAGTTAAACGAATTGTTCACATATAGTAAGGGTCTAAATTTAGATGTTCTTATCGAGGTTCACAATAGAAAAGAACTAGAAAGAGCCTTAGAAATTTCTCCTGACTTGATTGGAATTAATAATCGGAATTTAGAAACCTTTAGTGTAAATCTAGAAGTAACAGAACAGCTTGGGCCAATTATTCATAAAAGAGGGATACCGTTTATAAGTGAAAGTGGTATCGCTTCACTTGATGATGTGAAACGTGTCCATAAAGCAGGAGCAAGAGGGATACTAGTCGGAGAATCACTTATGAGGAACCGTGATCTTCTGAGAGAATTCCAAAGGGGAATACTGGAATGAAGGTGAAAATTTGCGGATTAACAACAGAATCAGCGGTAAAAGCAGCAGTCAAATATGGAGCAGACGCTATAGGGTTTGTATTTGCCCCGAGTAAAAGAAGAATCCTTAAAGAAGAAGCCATGCTACTCTCTCGGTTTGTACCGAAAAATGTATTAAAAGTAGGAGTATTTGTCAATGAAACAAAAGACATCATTGAAGAAATAGCGCGTGATGTATCGTTAGACATCATTCAGTTACATGGAGATGAGTCT
This sequence comes from Bacillus coahuilensis m4-4, assembly GCF_000171615.1. Classification (GTDB taxonomy): domain Bacteria; phylum Bacillota; class Bacilli; order Bacillales; family Bacillaceae_K; genus Bacillus_T; species Bacillus_T coahuilensis. The sequence continues at coordinate 89,860 of NZ_ABFU01000028.3, forward strand.
CCAGCATTTTTACATTCTCTCTCAAGGCCTGCCATTAAAGCATTTTCTGTTTCCTCTGTTGAAGATGTAAGAGCAGCTATTAATTATCCAGCTGATACAATTTTACTGGATGCAAAAGGGGGTAAGTATCGAGGAGGACATGGAACGGTGTTTGACTGGAATATCCTTCATTCATTGAAAGGGCAACGATTTATTTTAGCGGGTGGATTATCAGTTGAAAATATAGAACAGGCAAAAAAGGAAGTAGATCCATATTGGGTAGATGTTTCTAGCGGTGTAGAAACAAATGGAATTAAAGATAGTCAAAAAATCAGACAATTTTTACAATTAGCAAAGGGAGGGTGTCATGATGAAAAGTAGACTATACACATTACCAACTGATACAGGTCATTTTGGGCCGTATGGTGGAAGGTTTATACCTGAAACCCTAATGGAGGCTGTAATTGAATTAAATTTGGCTTATGAAGAAGCGAAAAATGATGAAAGCTTTTTGAAAGAGTACCAGTATTTTCTGAGAGAATACGTTGGTCGAGAAAATCCTCTATATTATGCAGAAAATCTTACGAACCATTTAGGTGGAGCAAAGATTTTTTGAAGCGTGAGGACTTAAATCATACGGGAGCGCACAAAATAAATAATACAGTTGGGCAAGGTCTCTTAGCAAAACGAATGGGTAAAAAGAAGATTGTGGCTGAAACAGGTGCAGGTCAACACGGGGTGGCAACAGCCACAATCTGCGCAAGATTAAATTTAGAGTGTGTCATTTTTATGGGAGCAGAGGATATTAGAAGGCAAAGATTAAATGTCTTTAGAATGAAGCTTTTAGGTGCAGAAGTGATAGCCGTGCATCAAGGAAGTGCGACTCTAAAGGATGCCTGCAACGAGGCTCTTCGATATTGGGTTACAAATGTGGATGACACTCATTATATCATTGGATCGGTATTAGGTCCCCATCCATTCCCAAAAATGGTCAGAGACTTTCAGAGTGTGATCGGTATAGAGACTCGTAGGCAGATAATCGATAAGGAAGGACGACTTCCTGATGAGGTGATTGCATGTGTTGGAGGGGGAAGTAACGCAATGGGAATGTTCTACCCATTTATTGAGGACGAAACAGTCAGTCTCACGGGAGTAGAAGCTGCTGGGTCAGGTTTAGATACTGGACTTCATTCCGCTTCTCTTACTTCTGGGAAAATGGGAGTTCTACATGGGTCTAGTATGTATGTTTTACAAGATGAGCATGGGCAAATTCAAGAAGCGCATAGTATATCTGCAGGACTTGATTATCCTGGTGTTGGTCCTGAACATAGTTATTTAAAAGATAGTGGTCGTGTCAACTATACATCCATAACAGATCAAGAAGCACTAGAAGCACTAGAGTTATTGTGTGTAAAAGAGGGAATCCTCCCTGCTCTTGAAAGTGCTCACGCAATTAGTTACGGTGTGAAAGTAGCTAAATCAAGAGAAAAAGATCATGTTATTGTGATTTGTTTGTCGGGCCGTGGTGATAAAGATGTAGAGACAATCATGGCTCATAAGGGGGATCTAGAAAATGAATAAGCTAACAAACTATTTCATTAAAGTGAAGGAATCTGGTAGAAAAGGTTTTGTTCCGTATATTATGGCTGGAGATGGTGGAATTCATACATTAAAAGAAAAATTAAACCTTTTAGAATCTTTAGGAGCTACCGCTATAGAAGTAGGTGTACCATTTTCTGATCCCGTAGCTGATGGTCCTAGCATACAGGAAGCAGGGGAAAGATCAAGAAATGAAGGCACAACAATTCAATCCATCTTACATGAACTAGAAACTATATCTCCTAGCATTAGTGTTCCCATCATTTTAATGAGCTATTTAAACCCAATTTATTCATTGGGAATACTAGAGTTTGCGAAAACGGCCAGGAAAGCAAATGTTAAGGGCGTAATCATTCCAGATTTATCGTTTGAAGAAAGTGGACCGTTTAAGCAAATTCTGAATCAACAGGAGATTGGACTGATTCAATTATTATCTTTAACAAGTAGTAGCAATAGAGCAAAATCTATCATACAATCTTCTGATGGTTTTATCTATGTTGTTACAGTTAAAGGGATAACAGGCGCTAGAAAGGAAATACTACAATCTGTTGAATCTTTGTTAAGTGAAGTAAATGAAATTTCTCCTGTTCCTGTATATGCTGGATTTGGGATTTCGACGAGACAGCAAGTGACACGATTTCAAGATTTGTGTGATGGAGCAATTGTAGGAAGTAAGATTGTTGACTGTTTTCATCAAGGACAGATTAATGAAATTAAAGAATTAATGGGAGTCAATTTTCCTGAGAACGTTTAAACGGAAAATAATCATTCTTAGGAATTTCTACCTATTTTTAAAATATGTTTAAAAATGAATGAATATGGAAAGAATGAACATGTACTATATCTTTGCCACTATTAGGAGGGAATTTAGAATGGAAAACATGAAGAAATCATTTTTAGCTTTCTTAATGGCGATGTCTGTACTTGGACTAGCTACAGGCTGTGCTGAAGAGGGTGGAGAAGAAGAAATGGAAGAAACAGGCGAAATGGAAGAAATGGAAGAAACAGAAGAGATGGATCAAATGGAAGAAACTGAAGAAACTACAGAATAACTTAAAAGAACCACCAGACCATGTCTGGTGGTTTTACTTTTTGTGTTAGGAGGGTCATTAAGAACATCTGTTCAAAATTTATCAACAATTATTTTGATTTTCTCCTTGAATGAGTATACCTAATAGGGTATATTATTATTGTGAAGTAAAACACAATTGAACAACTGTAAATTATTTTTTTATTTTATATAATACCCTAATAGGTATAAAGGAGAGGTTCAAATGACTAAAATTATCATTGTCGGGGGAGTAGCAGGGGGAGCAAGTACAGCTGCTCGGTTAAGAAGATTAAATGAACATGCTGAAATTATTATGTTTGATAGAGGAGAATATGTATCATTTGCGAATTGCGGTCTTCCGTACTATATAGGCGAAGTTATTCCTAAACGTGAAAGCTTACTTGTTCAAACCATTGAAGGTTTAAGCAAAAGATTCAACCTTGATATAAGAAACCTATCTGAAGTAACGACTATTGATCGTGAGAATAAGACAATCACCGTAAAAAACCTTCGAACAAATGAGGAGTACCTGGAATCATACGATAAGTTAGTGTTATCACCAGGAGCTAAGCCAATTGTACCTCCATTTAAAGGTTTGAATGAAGTAGACAATGTATTTACTTTAAGAAATATACCTGACACAGACCGTATAAAAGAATGGGTTGATGAAAAGTCTCCAAAGGAAGCGGTCGTAGTTGGTGGAGGATTTATTGGTCTTGAAATGGCAGAAAACTTGATTCATAGAGGATTAAATGTAACGGTTGTTGAACTCGGAAAACAAGTAATGGCACCTCTTGATATTGAAATGGCTGCCATTGTGCATGACCACCTTCGTGCAAAAGGTGTAAATTTAATACTTGAAGATGGCGTAGAAGAATTTAAGGAAAAAGGCAAAAAGGTTTTATTAACTAGCGGAAAAATCTTACCAAGTGATATCACCATTCTTTCGATCGGTGTTAAACCTGAAAACGAATTAGCCAAACTAGCTGGACTGGAACTTAGTGAACGTGGAGGAATTTTAGTTAATCAGCAGCTGTTAACTAGTGATCCAGATATTTATGCAATTGGAGATGCAATCTCAGTCAAAGACTACGTAACAGGTCTAGATACGATGGTCCCACTAGCATGGCCTGCAAATCGTCAAGGTAGACTGGTAGCAGATCATATTAATGGTAAAGAAATAGCCTATACGGGAACTCTTGGAACAGCTATTGCAAAAGTGTTCGACCTAACAGTTGCTGTTACAGGTAATAATGTAAAAAGACTAACTGATTCGAACATTACACATGAGGCTGTTCATGTTCATCCAAATTCAAATGCTGGTTATTATCCTGGTGGTAGCCCAGTTGCTCTTAAGCTAACGTTTGATAAAGTATCAGGGAAGATATTTGGTGCACAAGGTGTAGGAATAAAAGGAGTAGATAAAAGAATTGATGTGTTGGCTACGGCAATCAAAGGCGGGCTTACTGTTCAAGATTTGCCGGATTTAGAACTAAGTTATGCACCACCTTTCTCATCTGCTAAAGACCCAGTCAATATGCTAGGTTACGTTGCACTTAATGTAATGGAAGAAGACTTGAAGGTTGTTCAAACTACTCAAATAGATCAAATTGTTCGGGATGGCTTTACGCTAATTGATGTAAGAGAACCTATGGAAAGGGATATGGGGTATATTGAAGGATCCATCAACATCCCACTAGACCAGTTAAGAGATCGTACAAAGGAATTGCCTTCTGACCAGCCTATATATGTAACCTGTCAAGTAGGTCTTAGAGGGTATCTTGCATCAAGAATCCTTACTCAAGCAGGATTTGAAGTTTATAACCTAAGCGGTGGATACAAGACGTATAAGATGTTTCATAAAGATAAAAAGGATAGATCAAAAGAATCACAGCACAAATTAAGAAAAAAAACCAAACAATGCAGGTGGATGTGAAAATGGAAAAAACCAAATCAAGTGACAATCAGTATTAACTGTTCTGGATTACAATGCCCCGGTCCTATAACAGAAGTATATAAAAATATGAATACATTACAAGATGGCGAAGTATTAGAAGTAAGTGTGACGGACCCTGGTTTTATGACAGATATTAAAGAATGGTGTGAAAAGACTGGGAACACTTTACTACACTCTGAAACAGATGGAGTAAAAACAACTGTACAGATCGTAAAAGGATCTAAAAAAGCCGTTAGTGAAGTAACTTCAAGCAAAGATGGTACTACTCTAGTTGTATTTAATCAAGATTTAGACAAAGCAATTGCTTCTTATATCATTGCAACAGGTGCAGCTGCAATGGGGAAAAAAGTAACATTATTCCATACTTTCTGGGGTTTAAATATTTTACGTAAAAGTGATATTAATGTTAAAGACAAGCCATTTATGGAAAAAATGTTCTCAGGAATGATGCCTAAAGGTACGAAACATTTACCAATCAGCAATATGAATATGGGTGGATTAGGTAGCAAAATGATCCGTAAAGTAATGAAGGAAAAAATAGTAGATAGCATAGAAACATTAATGAAGAATGCGATGGATATGGGTGTGGAAATTGTCGCATGTTCTATGAGTATGGATGTTATGGGTATTCGAAAAGAAGAGTTAATAGATGGAGTAACCATTGGTGGTGTAGCAGCTTATTTAGGTAAAGCAGAAGACGCCAATGTGAACTTATTTATCTAATTGGGTAGGAATTTATTTAGATTAACAAATAAAGATATTCAAAAATAGAACTGACAGAGGATGAGGTCAGTTTCTTTTTTTTTGGTATGTTTTTTTATCTTCTGTTCGTAAGTAAGGGTCTTTTTAAAGCTTGTAAGTCTTCTTCCATGGTGTAATATTTTTGCTCTAGAGTTTCTAAGCTGTCAGAAACAGCTTGATTGTAGAAATAGGGACCAATTTCTATTAACATAAAGTCTAGCAAATTTTCAGCAGCAATCTCTCCCATTTCATCACCTGTTTGTTCATAATGATGAGTAATGATACGGTGAAGTATTTCATCTCTTTCTTGTTTAGGTAACTTGATTGGAATCATTCTATAGCTCCTTTCACGACTTATGTAACCATAATAACAAAAGCGGACCCACTACTGGAAGGAATGCTAGGAAAGAATAGGATAATCCTCTTCTTTTACATTCAACATAACTGAGCACTAATAGTATAAAAAAGTCTACCGTCATGACACTAACTAAATGTGATTGATTAAATGCTTCATAGTAATCAGTTAACGAAGGATTTGTTGTGATTGGTATGAAACAAATGATTGTCAATATAAAGAGAATGACGAAAAATAGGCGAGTGTTCAAAAACCTTTTTAATTTCTTTGGTGTTCGTTCTATTCGTTTATGGGAAGGAAAGAATTGATGAAGTTGATAATACAGCAAAAGTGAAAATGCTCCAAGTCCAAAGGATGCGATAATAAATGGCCATGCTGGTACTTTGCCGTTGTCATTCACTAACAGTAGCTTTGCAAATAAAAGGGGATATAACCCAAGTAATGAAAAAACCACGACTACTAATGAAGGTACAGTTTCGAATTGACCGGAAATTAAATTAATAAAGATTTGATCATCTGAACCGCTTGCTCCAGGTGCTAGAAATATAGAATAGAAAACGAATAATAACCAAATAAGTCCAGGCATAAATGTCCCTCCGTTTAATAAATATAGTTCTATTATGTAATAAAAAATCGTGTATGAAAATTAATAAGGTACTTACTATATGTTCGTGTATAATGAAAGGTATAGAAAAAGAGGTGAATAGAATGATTGAGACAGTCTATAAGCAGGAAAATGCTTTGCCGGCGGTTTTAAGAGCTTTTGCTATTAGCTTGGCGTTTGCATTATTTGGATTAATTGCAGGTGTTTTTGTTCCTCCAGCGTTGATCTTACCATTAGTTATGGTAGAGATTGGAATGTTATTGTTTGCCTTCTTCTTAAGAAGAAGAAAAAGTATTTCCTATACATTCCTATTTACGTTTACTTTTATCTCGGGAATAACCACATACCCAGTTATTTCCTATTATTTAGTGTCAATGGGAGCTAATTTAGTTTTAGCTGCTGTGGGAACTACTTTTATTGTCTTTACAGGTTTAGCCATTTATGCCACAACTACAAAAAGAGATTTTTCGTTTTTAGGCGGATTTTTAATGGCGGCTTTATTAGCTTTAATTAGTATAGGATTATTTAATTTCTTCTTTCCACTCAGCTCAGGAGGAATGTTAGCCTATTCATTTATTGGTGTGCTAGTTTTCTCAGGGTTTGTTCTGTATGACTTTAATCGAATGAAACAAATGGGTGTAAGTCCAGAAGAAGTCCCTACAATGGCACTTAATCTTTACTTAGACATACTAAACTTGTTTCTTAGCATATTACGAATTTTTGGGATCCTATCTAGTAACGATTAAAAAGGATGTGGAGGAAACTCTCCACATCCTTTTTTTAATCTAGTTTATCTAATCTGTTCTTTATTAATGTTGTCATTCGTGATAACCTAGTCAAGTATTAAATGAACTCTGTCATTTAGACAGGAGAGGTTCGAGAACTCCCTCTATAAAAAACTACAAGAAAGTGATGAGTAGGGCTTGTTTCTATTTGTTACTTTAATGTTAAAAGTTGAGTGAGATTGAACTTCTTTCTTCCTTCAGGGTTCCTTACTGAAAAGAGAGGAGAATTAAATTGAAGAAAAATTCTAAAGCAATCGTGGTATTTAGTGGAGGACAGGATAGCACGACCTGTTTGTTTGGGCAAAAAAAACATTTGAGCATGTCACAGCAGTAACCTTTGATTATGGACAACGGCATGCATTAGAGCTAGAAGTAGCAAAAAATATTACAGAAGAATTAGGTGTTCCTCATCATGTATTAGATATGAGTTTATTAAACCAGTTAGCGCCTAATGCATTAACGAGAAGTGATATAGCGATTACTCACGAAGAAGGTGAATTGCCTTCTACTTTTGTCCCAGGTAGAAACTTATTATTTTTATCCTTTGCGGCTGTTTTAGCTAAACAAATTGGTGCCAAGCATATTATTACAGGTGTTTGTGAGACGGACTTTAGTGGTTATCCAGATTGTCGAGACGTTTTCATTAAATCTTTAAACGTAACATTGAACTTATCTATGGATGAACAATTTGTTATCCACACACCCCTGATGTGGCTAGATAAAAAAAGAGACATGGGAGATGGCAGATGATCTCTGTGTATTAAATTATATAAGAGAAAAAACTCTTACTTGTTATAACGGAATGATTGGAGACGGCTGTGGTGAGTGTCCAAGCTGTAAGCTACGGTCTGCTGGGCTCTTCTCGTACTTAGAGGAAAAGGCGGGAGGTCATGGTATATGATGCAACAAATTTATCCAACTACGCCCCATCAGTATTCCTATGAGTTGAATAAAGATTTTCATTTTTCAGCTGCTCATTATGTTCCACATGAGGATGCAGGTGTTTGTCAACGCATCCACGGGCACACCTATTTCTGTAATGTTACAATAGCAGGAGATTCTTTAGACGATTCAGGCTTTTTAATCAATTTTAAAGATGTGAAAAAACTAATTCATGATCGTTTTGATCATACAATTTTAAATGATGATAACAGATTTCATGACGAAGTTTCTGATAGATTTCCTACGACTGAGGTTGTAGCGCGTGAGATTTATTTAGTAATCCAAGAGCATTTAAACTCCCTAAAGAATAAACCAACATGTATTCAAGTATTCTTAAGAGAAACTCCTACTAGCTATGTGGTTTATCGACCTAGAAGGGAAATGAATGAGATTGAATAAGTTTCCTGTTTTAGAAATATTTGGACCAACCGTTCAAGGTGAAGGTATGGTAATCGGCCAAAAAACAATGTTCATTCGAACGGCTGGATGTGATTATTCTTGTTCTTGGTGCGATTCTAGCTTTACCTGGGATGGTTCTGCAAAAGAAGATATACGTTTACTTTCTGCCGACGAGATTTGGAGTGAACTCGTTCAAGTAGGAGGAGAATGTTTTAACCACGTTACCATTTCTGGAGGTAATCCAGCTTTATTGAAGCATTTAAATGAGTTATTAGACGTGTTTCATAACCATGGGATTCAATCTGCTCTAGAAACTCAAGGGAGTAGGTGGCAAGATTGGTTCTTGGATATTGACGATCTTACCCTATCTCCTAAACCTCCAAGTTCTGGTATGACAACAGATTTTAGTATACTCGATTCTATCATTCAAAAATTATTAGTGAACAATAAAGCATTTAGTTTGAAAGTAGTCATTTTCGATGAGTTAGACTTAAGCTATGCAACTCTCGTGCATAAACGTTATCCGCAAGTGGATTTATATCTTCAAACTGGAAATCCTGAGATAACCGAAGGAGATGACAATAAACTTCTTTCTATTCTAATAGAGAGATACGCATGGCTTATTAACGAAGTCATGAAATCCTCTATACTTAAAAATGTCAGAGTTTACCTCAGTTGCATACATATGTGTGGGGGAACAAACGAGGAGTCTAAAGAAGCAATCTTTGAATTGCTTCTTTTTTAATTTGTTTTAAGTCCTACTGTTAAGAGGAAAAATATAATCTTTATACCGCAGTCAATGCCATCTATCTATGGAAACCGTAGTCAATTTTTAGAATTGAAAAGCGTAGATAACAGAAAAAATGGACACAAGAAATGTTCATCTGCAGTGGACAGAACAGTGATAATAATTTTTAATAATCGAAAAAATTGTAATAAAAATGGACGTCCCACATGGTAACTGAATAATGTAGTTAATATTTTGGTTTTTTTCTTTTGCAAGTAGTAATATGTATGGTGAGTATTGGCTAAAATGGGGGATGGTTATTCAAGTGAATGTACATTAGAATAGGATAGTATTCTAAACGTCACAAAATTTTAAGAAATTTGAATTAAATACTTTTCCAAAAGATAACACAGTGATAAAATAGCCATGAAAGCGTTTTTATTCTTTTTTAGAATAATATATTGTGCAACTTAAGAGGGAAGATTGAGAAGTTGTTCATGGCAAAAGCAAATGAACAATTGTTGGAGGTTTTTCAAATGAATTGGCAATCAGGAAACAAAGGGGGACCATGGCAATCATTTTCAGGGCCAAACCTTGGATATGTCATGGAAATGTATGAACTATTTTTACAAAATCCAGAAGAAGTAAGTCCGGAATTAAGAGAATTATTTGAGTTATATGGATCGCCAACTATTGAAGGGGATTCACCATCTGTTCCGTCAACTGGAAATTTAGGAGTAGACACTGCAAAAATTGTAGCAGCTATCCAGCTTGCAGATAATATACGTACATATGGTCATTTAGCTGCAGACATTAATCCGTTAGGTATGAGGAAATTTGACACAAAAAGAATCGAACTTGCAACCTATAACCTAACTGAACAAGATTTACGTTCCGTTCCAGTTAATTTAATTAGTAAACATGCCCCTTCTAATGTGAAGGATGGCTATGAAGCTATTTTGCATTTAAAAGATGTCTATACAAAAAAGTTAGCATTTGAATATAGTCAAGTTCACGATGAAAAAGAGCGAGACTGGCTTCAACAGAAATTAGAGTCAGGAACATCTGTTATTCAATTGTCAAATGATGAAAAAAAAGCTTTATTAAAGCGATTATCCGAAGTAGAAGGCTTTGAAACTTTTGTCCACCGAACTTTGTAGGGCAAAAACGATTTTCAATAGAAGGCCTTGATAGTATGATTCTACTTCTTGATGCAATTATACAAGACTCCATGAAAAAAGGCGCAAAACCATAAATATAGGAATGGCTCATAGAGGGCGCTTGAATGTGTTGGCACATATTCTTGGTAAGCCTTATGAAATGATATTTGCAGAATTTCAACACGCACCGAATAAACAGTTAATCCCTTCTGAAGGCTCAATAGGCATAACATACGGCTGGACTGGAGATGTGAAATACCATTTAGGTGCTAATAGAGAAGTAAATGATTCTAATGTAAAAGGCGCAAGAATTACATTAGCGAATAACCCAAGTCACCTTGAAGTCATTAGTCCAATCGTGACAGGCTATACCCGTGCTGCTCAAGAAAATAGAGATGAACCTAAATATCCTGAACAAAACGTTGAAAGCTCATATGCCATTTTAATTCACGGGGATGCAGCCTTTCCTGGTCAAGGTATTGTGGCTGAAACGTTTAATTATAGTGGTATCAAGGGATATCAAACAGGTGGAAGTATTCATGTTATCGCGAATAACTTGATTGGTTTTACGACAGAAAGCTATGATTCTCGATCAACAAAATATGCTTCAGATCCGGCTAAAGGTTTCGAAGTGCCAATTGTTCATGTTAACGCCGACGACCCTGAATCAGTTATAACTGCAGGACTTTTAGCTTATGAATATCGTCATGTATTTAAAAAAGATTTTGTCATTGATTTAATTGGTTACAGAAGATATGGCCATAATGAGATGGATGAACCTATGGTGACGAATCCACTCCTTTATAAAAAAATACAAAATCATCCAACTCCTAGAGCTTTATATGGAAGTAAGCTAGTAAACTCAGGAATTGTGAATGAAGAAACAATCAATCAATATCAAGAAGAAATTCAATCTCTCTTAAAAGAAGCGTATGAGGTAGTTCCTAAGAAAGATGAAAATCCTGATATCAAAATGAATCCACCAGAACCAGTTGCAAACGGTTTACCTAAAGTCATAACGAAAATACCTCATGACCAATTAAAAGCAATTAATGAGGAACTGTTAACATGGCCAGAAGATCTCTCCATTAATAAAAAGCTTGGAAGGATCCTAAAAAGAAGAAGTGAAGTCTTCGAGGGGAAAGGGAAAATTGACTGGGCCCATGCAGAAACTTTAGCGTTTGCTGGTATATTGAATGACGGCACTCCAATTAGGTTAACTGGTCAAGATTCAGAACGTGGAACATTTGCTCAACGTCATCTTGTACTTCATGATGAAGTTACAGGTGGGGAATATATTCCTCTTCACCATTTAAAGGATGGTAATGCGAGCTTTACTGTTCACAACAGTCCTTTAACTGAAGCGGCAGTCGTAGGGTACGAATATGGGTATAATGTGTTTGCTCCAGAGACACTTGTGTTATGGGAAGCGCAGTTTGGTGACTTTGCAAATATGGCACAGGTCATGTTCGATCAGTTCATATCATCTGGTAGGGCAAAATGGGGACAAAAATCTGGATTAGTCATGCTATTGCCTCACGGCTATGAAGGACAGGGACCTGAACATTCCTCTGGAAGAATTGAAAGATTCCTGCAATCAGCAGCTGAGAACAACTGGACCGTTGCAAATCTTTCTACAGCGGCTCAATACTTCCATATTTTAAGAAGACAAGCGGCAGTATTGCAAAAAGAAGAAATCCGACCATTAGTCATCATGACACCAAAGAGCTTGCTTCGCCATCAGCTTTCATCTGTTTCAAGTGATACCTTGACGGAAGGTGAATTTTTAAGTGTTCTTGAAGAGGAGATTACGGGGATTTCACCAGAGAAAGTAGAAAAGTTAATTCTTTGTACAGGGAAGGTAAGTATTGATTTATCAGAGGCAGTAAGTAAAATGGATGATCATTCTCATGTTCACATTGCTAGAGTAGAGGAGATTTATCCATTCCCTAAAGAGAAAATCTTAGAAATGATCTCAAAATTCCCAAATTTAAATGAAATTGTATGGGTTCAAGAAGAGCCTAAAAATATGGGAGCATGGACATTTGTTCAGCCATTATTATTAGAATTGAATGTAGAAGCTGAAATTACTTATATCGGAAGAAGAAGACGTTCTAGTCCATCAGAAGGAGAGCCAACAGTTCATAAAAAAGAACAAGAACGCATCATTACAGAAGCGCTGAAAAGAGGAGTAGGAGGACGAACAAATGGTGGAAATTAAGGTACCAGAATTAGCGGAGTCAATTACTGAGGGAACGATTGCATCATGGTTAAAGAAGCCTGGAGATCATGTAGAAAAAGGGGAATATATACTTGAACTTGAAACAGACAAGGTGAATGTTGAAGTAATTTCTGAAGAATCAGGAACTCTTAAAGAATTGAAAGCAGAAGAAGGAGATACTGTAGAAGTTGGTCAAGTCATTGCAATAGTAGAAGCTGGGAATCCGTCCACTTCTCAATCTACCCCTTCATCTAATGAAACAACGGAAGCTCAACAAGTGAAGGAAGAAGTGAAAGAGGTTCAAAATGAAGTACCATCTTCCAAATTGAATAGACCTATTGCTTCTCCAGCTGCAAGAAAGCTAGCGAGAGAAAAAGGTTTAGACTTATCGATGGTACCTACTACAGATCCATTGGGAAGAGTACGCAAGCAAGATGTTGAACACTTTAATGAGGCACCGAAGTCTCAAGCTGCTCCATCTGCACCTGTTCAACAAAAAGCTCTGTCTGTTGAAGATGCAAAGCCAGTTGAGCGCCAAAAAATGTCAAGACGTCGTCAAACCATTGCAAAAAGGTTAGTGGAAGTACAACAAAATGCGGCCATGCTCACAACGTTTAATGAAATTGATATGACTGCGGTGATGGCATTACGTAAACGTAAAAAAGATAAATTTTTTGAGAGTCACGATGTACGTCTTGGGTTTATGTCATTCTTTACAAAAGCCGTTGTCGCAGCTTTGAAAAAATACCCTTCTGTAAACGGTGAAATTGATGGAGATGAAGTTATCCTTAAAAAGTTTTATGATATTGGAGTAGCTGTTTCTACTGAAGAAGGGCTAGTAGTACCAGTCGTAAGAGATTGTGACCGTAAAAACTTCGCTGAAATTGAAGGTAATATTTTAGAATTAGCGAAAAAAGCTAGAGATAATAAGCTATCTTTAAGTGACCTACAAGGTGGAACTTTTACAATTACTAATGGTGGAGTTTTTGGTTCCTTACTTTCAACGCCAATTTTGAACGGCAATCAAGTTGGGATTTTAGGAATGCATACGATTCAAACTAGACCGGTTGCTATAGATGCTGAAAGAATGGAAAATAGACCGATGATGTATGTTGCATTATCGTATGATCACAGAATTATTGATGGAAAAGAAGCAGTGGGCTTTTTAGTTAAAGTGAAAGAGCTTCTAGAAAATCCAGAAGATTTGCTGTTAGAAGGATAAGAAAATGAGAGAAGAGGCTGACTCAAAAGGTCGTTAAAAGACGATTTTTTTGAGGCACCTCTTTTTATTTTGCCTTAAGGAAACTTTTTACATAACTGCATAAAATATAGCAGAGGTGAAAAAATATGAAAAATCGGTTAACCAAAAAAATGGTTGCATACAGTCACTTGTTTTATGCAATGGGAATTATAAGCCATGAAGATCTAGAGGTGACAAAAGAAAAAATCATCGACCAAAAACTAGAAAGCGCCTGGAACTTAATCCAAGCGCTTTTTGTTTTTTACCTTTTATTAAATGCACCCAATCCCCTTGATTTCATTTCCTTCCTTAACATTGAAACCCAAGCTTTTTCATGGCCATTCTTCTCAGCATCCCTATAAGCCGCGACTAATTGTTCATTACTCATAATACGCAAATGAAAAACCTCCTTAGGGGAATTATTGAATAGTTGAATATTCAATATTTTCAATTATTTTATCGCAAATAAGAGAAAATGAAAAGGGGTTAGCAATAATTATTATATATTTATCACTGGTAAATGTTGGAGTTAATTGGTTTTATAAGTTTGAAGTTGTGAAAGGAAGGGATAATAATAGTGTAACTTTAGAAAAAGTGGGGGGTACACATGCCTTTTCCGTTTATAGAAGAATCTATGGGATATGTTGGAATCTGGCTTGTCAGTTGGTTGATTATTTTTTGGATTCCCCCCTCCCAAATGAAATGGCTTTTGCTTATCCTGGAATGATAAGTGCATTATATTCGTACAACCAATTCTTTGCTTTTGTCATTGCTTATTCAGGATTAGTTGTTCATATCGTCGTAGGGTATTCCATAGGACGGGGATTGATTACTAGGTATCCAATTAAACGTCAACCGCAAAGTAGAGAGAAGATAATGGATATAATAAATAAGGTTGAAAAATACGGTAGGATTGGTATCTTATTTTCTTTTTTCATACCCGGTATTCGATTTATTTTTTCCTTTATGTATGTGGAACACTTAAATTAAATAGTAGAGACTATTTTTTCTTTTCTTTTATAGGTAGTCTCTTATGGTCCCTACTATTTTTTCAAGTAGGTAGAATATTTCCTACTCAATTTCCCTTCTTAATAGAAGGTCTATCACGTATTCTTCTATACATAGTTGTTATTTTCTTGGGATGTTTTAGCTTTACCTCTTTCATATATAAAAGAATAATAAAAAGAAGTAGGCTCTAGCTTACTTCTTCAACAATTGGATAATAATTTTGTAAAATTCCAAGCACTTTAATGGTTAACGTTTTCCATTTTCATTTTCATACGTTTTATCAATGGTATGAAAAACAAGTATCCTTTTTCTACATGGGAACCTGTTTCAATAAATACCGTTTCATTTCCACTACGACAAGTAAAACTACCACAAGTTAGATCGTGTTGATCCTTTAACCAAACGTAAAATGATTCTTCAGTAGGTTTATTCAAAGCGCATAGAGCGATAATGGCTATCACTAGAATATAAGGGAGAATCTTTTTCACCGAGAACATCCTTTTTACATAAGATAACATTATTCTATCATATTCTACTTGTCTTTGTTAGGACAGATTTTCTCATTCGGCTTCTTTTTAGTTGAAACATTTCTAGTGGCTATCTATACTAGAAGGAAGATAAGAAAAAGGAGTTTTCAAGATGATACATAATAGTTGGGTTGAACGAAGTACACTTAAAATGGTAACTTGTATTAATACAAACGCTAAAAAATATCAGGTTGATCATGTGTTAACCGTAGGAAAGCAATATGAAGTGAAAAATGAAACGGAAGAATATTTCTTTATTATTGATAATTCCGGTAAGATAGCGGGTTTTTATAAGGAGTATTTTACAGTTGCCTAAATTTAGTTCCTACACGCTACTAGTTAGCGTGTTTTTCATTGAATTTACCAAATTAATAAATAGATTCTTTGTAAAATATTGGTGAGTCTTGCTAATTACCAGCTGCTGATTTGAGTAAAATGACAAAGGTCCTCAAAGCTTGCTGGACATTTTAAACAACCTTCTTAGAGAATCACCAAAAAGAGGGAGTTGTACAGTATTTTTAGAGAAGGTGGCAAAGCCCACAGAGGAAAGTCATTTTACTGAGATGCATTATTGATTAACAGAACCTAAAAATAAGGAGATAGAAAATAATGACATTCACTAGAGATTCCTTACCGACTGAAATTCAACAAATGTTGAATAGAAGAGATGCCTCCACAACAGAAGACTCTTATTTAATTGGTGAAGGTGGCTATACACCTGATGACGAGTCTATTCTTGTTGATTGTGTAATAGCACTTAGTCTAGGTAAAAATGTATTACTGAAAGGACCTACGGGTTCTGGAAAAACAAAACTAGCCGAAACACTGTCTTCAATCTTTCAACAGCCAATGTATAGTGTGAACTGTTCTGTTGATATGGATGCAGAGGCACTATTAGGATTTAAAACGATTGAACAAGAAAATGGTCAATCTGGAATAAAGTTTGTAGAAGGACCAGTTATTCAATCTATGAAAAAAGGAAGATTTCTCTATATCGATGAATTAATATGGCTAAACCTGAAACTCTCCCAATTTTAAATGGTGTATTGGATTATAGAAGAATGATTACAAATCCTTTTACAAATGAAGTAGTTAAGGCGACAGAAGGTTTTGGTGTCATTGCCGCAATTAATGAAGGCTATGTCGGAACAGTTCCATTAAATGAGGCGTTAAAAAATCGTTTTGTGGTAATAGAGGTGCCTTATATTCAGGGCACGATCTTAAAGGAAGTGTTACTATCTCAATCTGCATTGAAAGATGAAAAATTTCTAGATGATTATGTGAATTTATCTGCAGATTTACTGATACAAGTTCAAAATGGTCAAGTTTCCGAAGAAGCGGCATCGATTAGAGCTTTGTTGGATGTATGTGACTTGTCTGTGTATTTACCACCGATGCGAGCAATCAAGCGAGGAATCATCGATAAGCTAGAAGATGAACGGGAAAAGGCTGCAATCCGAAACATTGCAGAAACCATTTTCGGTTAGGGGATATTTATGCACCGATTTATTCAATTTAATGATGAAACCATTGATAGCTTTTTATTTATGGAATTATTAGACTTAGCAAAAACATTAACAAAAGAACCTGAGATGGATGTTGCATATGCTCCTCATTCCTATTTAAATTTAAAGGAAAAAAAACTAATTTGTAAGCCATTTCTGGGATCATCGTTCAAAGGACGATGAAAGGGATGGATTAAAAAGTGATATTTATTTAAGGGCGCTTGGGAACTATTGGCATACTGATTTTAATGAGGTTAATCGGTATTTACGTTTTATAAAAAATCATACACTTTCCTCGTTTGGCAAACAAATTTTTAAGTTAGGCGAAGACCTTCGACTTGAGGAGATATGTAAAAAGAAAAGAAGAGGGACGGTTAAGAGTTTTCAAACAAGACGAAAGATTTATGTGAAATATTTGAAGCTCAGTTAAAGGTAAATTTAACAAAAAGCGTGCATACGGATTCGTTATTTAATTCCTTCTTTCTTATGCTTCAATCAGAAAATCTATTTCACTTTCCCTATATGAAAGAGGAAATCCAATTAGCTCTTCCTTTTTTACAACGTGAATTACAAGGTTTTTTTGAAGCAAAAACGACGAAGGAAATTGTAGAAATTTGTCTTATAGTCATGGATGTCCTTGAAGAAATCCTATCAAAAGATATGTTAAACGAATATTTTCATCTACCAGAAGAAGCCTATAAAATTGAATTCCAACGTGAGTTTGACGAGTTAAAGCGTAAAGATGCTTTAAAAAATGACGATGAAATTAATTCTGATGGAGAAGAAGAAGTTTTCGAAGAAAAAATGGAAATGTGGCACAGGGAAACTAGTGAATCATCCGAAGCATTGCTTCAGTTTGATATAGAACAAGGTTCAAAAACCAATATAGTAGGAAATAGCGCAAGAGAAGGCTACGATCAAGACCAAGCACTGGGTTCAGTTCAAGGATCAAAAAAGCAAACAAAAAGAAATGATTATCAGCAACTCGAAGTTCTAGATTCAAGAGAAGAGGAATCTTCTAGTAATGGTGCCTACGGTGCAGAAAATCGACATGCCATCCCATTATTCCTTCAAGCGAGTCCAATTACCAATGAACAACGGATTGCATATGATGAATTGAAAAAAGAAGTGGCGCCTTACCGAAAAAAACTAACAAAAAATGATAGAAAAAACATTGGAACAAAAGAAAATACAACCGAGGTCAGATTTATTAATCGGTCGACTAAATAAGAAATTATTGAGATATTATACAGATGAGCATCCAAGATTATTCTATAAAAAACAAAATCCATCAACGGAAATAGATGCAGCTTTCTCATTATTAGTTGATTGTTCTGCCTCTATGTTTGATAAAATGGATGAAACCAAAAGAGGAATTGCGCTTTTCATGAAGCATTATCAGGAGTAAAAGTTCCTCATGAGGTAGTAGGATTTTGGGAGGATACAAATTCTGCTACAAAGAATAGGCAGCCAAATTATTTTCAAACGAGCATAGAATTTCATGAATCACTATTGCCGCAATCTGGTGCAGAAATTATGCAACTCGAGCCTCAAGAAGATAATCGGGACGGCTTGGCTATTCGTGTAATGACAGAAAGAATGTTAACTCGCTCAGAAAAGCAGAAATTTTTATTAGTCTTTTCAGACGGAGAGCCAGCAGCCTTAGGGTATGAACAAAATGGAATCGTTGATACTCATGAGGCAGTACTACTAGCAAGAAAACAAGGCATTGAGGTAATGAATATATTTTTTATCCAATGGAACGATTGCCGAATCTCAAAAAGAAATGATTAGAAATATGTATGGTCAATTTAGTATTTTTGTAACGGACGTGAGCGAGTTACCAGATGTCTTATTTCCGTTACTACGAAAGCTATTGTATAAAAGTATTTAGTCTTCATTATATTTCATCCTAATTATGGTAATAATATGTCTATTATTATTTAAAGGGTGAACTCGGATGTTACATGAAATTGATGCAAAGCTTGAAGAAGTGAAGCAATATCAAAGAGAACAAAATTCCCATGCATGGAAAAATAGTAAAATTAGAAAAAAGAAAAAGAAGCCTAAAAATTTTTAGGCTTCTTTTTTTGTAAACATACTAGCATTTTTATTAGAAATATATAGGATCGAGTGTCTCTTAAGGAAATTTTTACGACATCTAAGCTATTTATCAGGCTTTTTCTTCGTTAAGAGTAGGTTCTGCTTGATAATACTTCTTGGCAAATAATGTTTGTCCGATTACAAATACTCCTCCAACTGTCCAATAAAGTGGGAGAGCGGCGGGAGCATTTAAAGAGAAGATCAAAATCATAACAGGAGATAAGTAAGAAATGATTTTCATTTGCTGCAATTGCTCTTCAGCTATCCCGATTAATGAAACCTTTGCTTGTCCAAAATAGACAACCCCCGCAATCAAAGCCATGATGATATTTGCTTCACCTAAATTAAACCAAAGGAAAGTGTGAGTCGCAATATCAGGGGATCCAATAATCGCGTAATATAAGCCAAGTAAAATAGGCATTTGAATAATTAGAGGCAGGCATCCCATATTTAAAGGATTCACCCCATGCTTTTGGTAAAGTTGCATCATTTCTTGTTGAAGTTTTCGTTGCTCTTCAGTATCTTTTGTTTCTTTTAATTTCTTTTGTATTTCTTGCATTTCAGGTTTTAGCTTATCCATCTTTCCTTTCATTTCCTGCTGATTTTTAAACGTTTTCAGCATAAAAGGCATAAGGACAAGTCTTATGATAATCGTGATGATAATGATAGCTAGCCCAAAGTTTCCACCAAGGGTATTACCAAGCCATTCTAGTAATTTTGCAAATGGAAATACAAATGTATCATAGAAAAATCCTTCTTGATTTGTCGCTCCACAGCCTGATAATAATACCGTTGTTCC
Organism: Bacillus coahuilensis m4-4; assembly: GCF_000171615.1. Lineage (GTDB taxonomy): Bacteria > Bacillota > Bacilli > Bacillales > Bacillaceae_K > Bacillus_T > Bacillus_T coahuilensis. The sequence goes on from NZ_ABFU01000028.3 coordinate 109,562, forward strand.
TATCAATAATAAGATAGTTGACCATTTTTTCATATTGTTTCCTCCTTCAGATGATTCAAATTAGTGTACGTTTAAAGTACAGATAGAGTCTTCATCATCTAACCGATTTCGCGTGCGAATTCGGATCAGGAGAAATTCAGTTCTGAAATGTAATCTGGAAATCCTGAAGTCGAACGGAATCTTATTATGTAAAGTATCTACTAAAACTCGTTGATTTTTTTGATAATAGCTAGGCTCTACAAAATATCTATAAGAAAATGAGAGCATGATGATTAGGAAAATGGATAAATAAATGTTAGAAAGTACATAAACGTCTGGAATTTGATCAAGTAGTAGTTGGATCATTCTTTGTTTCCTTCCGTAAGGTTTCTTGTAGAGTATAACTGAAATTACATGAGTATTCAATGAAAAGAGCAACTTACTCTCCTACAATCCAACACATATGATAAACTATTTTTAATACTTTTTACAAATTGAGGAATGAGAATGAATTTACTAGCTATTTTTTTTGGAGGTATGATTGGAAGTATAGTTCGATACGTTTTAGTAGATAGTTTTATTTCTGACTTTCCATATGGAATCCTACTAGTTAATCTTGTAGGAAGTTTTCTATTAGGAGGAAGCTCTGTTCTACTTCATAGAAAGAATATCCCAAGATCCGTACGTATAGGCTTCACCACAGGTTTAATAGGCTCGTTTACTACTTATTCAACGTTTGCAGTAGAGAATATAGAAATGATTTTAATGGGGGAGTATTTTACTTCATTCATTTACTCCTTTGTTAGTATAATAGGTGGTTACTTTATGGCCTATTTGGGGATTTCAATAGCCTTAAATACAAAAGGAGAAAGATCGTTATGAACTATCTATTGGTTTCACTTGGTGGAGGATTAGGAGCCATCTCTCGATATGCCCTATCCGTATGGATAAATAATTATTGGAACCATGACTTTCCTCTTAACACGTGGATTATCAATTGTGTAGGTTCATTTCTTTTTAGGCATCTCCCTTAATCTGTTGCAAGAACAAGGCATGCTTTTCTTAGGCGTAGGATTCTTAGGTGGATTTACAACCTTTTCTACTATGGAAGTGGAAGCAGCCACATTACTTCGTCATAAAAAGAAAGACATTTCCTTTCTTTATTTACTACTGACACTAGTATTTGGGTTAATAAGTGCATATATAGGAATTATTTTAGGAGAGTATTTAGTATAGGAGTGAAATAAATGGAGGTTTTACGGTTTACGAATTAAAAGGCGATTATGAGCCTTGGTGGTTATTTGAAGATTGGCAAACACAAATCCAAAAGGAACATCAGTTTCTTTCTAAAGATGAGGCGTTAGCTTTTTATTTTCAGTTAGCATCATTAATGGCTGGAGAATTTGATCATAAAAAAACTAAACAATGGAATGCAATTGCCTTTTGGAACTCTGATGATATAGAATTTTGTGAAGCGTGCGAGGATGATATACTTTTGTATCATGGTATAATGATAATGAAAGATAATCGTTTATTCCCAATTTCTAATCCTGAAGATATTCGACGTCTTGAAAAAATTATTCCAACTTCTATTTAACTATTTATAAAAAGGCTCTGTTAAAGAGTAATGTTGCTTTTTGCTGATCAACAGCGTTGTTTAGCAGAGCCTAAAAAAAGGAAGATGTTTATGAAACTGCTTTATTCTCAGATGAGTGACAGAGTAATTGATAACAAAGCAAAGATCGCCCAATTCATTACCAATGCACAAAATCGTAACTATCCAAAATTGCTTAAAATGGTAACAGAAGAGTTACTGCCTTTACGAATGGAATTAGTTGATTTATACGGGAAAAGCTTACGATTAACGAGTGAAGAAAGAATGCCTCTATTACAAAATTGGGGATTTGAAACCTCAAATAAATGTGTGGAACTTGGGACAACATTAGAATCTATGCTAAAGGAAGTACCTGAATACCGATTGTATATTGGTCAAGAGTTATTAGATCTTGCTAAGGAGTTGGCTATAAACATAGAGGAATATCATTCAGTTATTTCCAGGCTAGATGAAATAATGAATGAAGTTGTTTATTATTTTTGCGTTCCGTTTGTTGACTACCAAAGTAATGAACTAGAGAAAAGTCAAAAAAAAATTTTTAGAAATGTCCGCTCCTGTCATTCAAGTACATAAGGGGATAGGTGTATTACCTCTAATTGGTACAGTGGATGAAATTAGAGCTACACTGATAATGGAGAAATCCCTAGAACAGTCATCAACTTATCAACTGGATCATTTTGTAGTAGATCTCTCAGGTGTTCCTGTCATGGATACCTTCGCTGCACAAAATATATTCCAAATTATACAGGCTCTTTCTTTATTAGGAGTAAATGTGATAATTAGCGGAGTTTCCCCATCAATTGCTCAAACCGTTGTACAGCTTGGTATAGAATTTGGAGATATACCAACCTATTCAAGTTTACACATGGCACTAGAATCTATTCATAGATAAATGAAGAAAAAGTCAAAAGCAATCTACACAGCTTTTGACTTTTTTAATACTATTATATAGGTTAATCAATTACGCCTGTTTGAACAATAGTTGTATCCACTTTAACTTCAAACTTACTTGATGGGTATAGTTCCCGCCACTTCTCTTGTGTTAATTTAGAATCTTTCATGACCCTATATACTTCTCCAAATCCCACTGGATCAGATTTTGTTTCTTTGATTTCATAGAGCGTATTTTCTAAATTTTCTTTAAACTTTTTATTTAGGACCTTAGTTAATTCTTCAATCGTTTTTGGATCCCCAAGCTCTAGGCTCTTTGATAACTCTACGATTCTTACTTTTAGTTTAAGTGAAATCATAAATGTTAGTTCTTCACTTTCTTTCAATTTTATATCTTTATTGGCCTGTATATGACTTAGTGTAATGAATATGATATTCCCTTCTTGCGTTCTTTCCATTGATTCAGCTGGTTTGACAAAATGCTTTTCTAAATCATCTTTTGGCAATCCAATTTCTGTATTACCAGATTTCATATCTTCACTTAAAACATTTAAGTAAAATATTTTATCCAATGGCAATAAATACACGAGCTTGTCATTTTCAAAAAGGCCCATACTGGTAATTCCAACAAAGTCATCAGTTAATGACAAGACTGGCAGTTGAGGATCCCTTCCAACTTCCCATAGTCTAGTGAGGAAATTATGAAGAGTAGGGCTAGGGATAAAATCACCTTTATAATTTTGTTCAATTAAGTTATATAGATATGTACCGATGTTGCTATTCGCATTGGTGGGATCTTTTTTATTTTAATATTTCTTTTGTGGTGTTATCAGTAACACATAAGTAGATCATATTTCCAATTGACGGATCTCTAGATAACGTATCCACTAAATTGTATATTCCTTTTCTTGATAGCTCTTCATTATAAAGAGTAACTCGTAATTGACCGGAGACAATATTCTTACTTGTTTCCAAATTTAGCTTTTGTCTCATACCTTTACTTGTATGACTTTGGGCCGTAACTGTTCGTGAACTGTTTTCAATTTGTGGATTGAAGTTTTCTAACACAATTGTACTGGAGATTAAATCATCTTGTGCTAAATCATAACCGACTGCAGTTGTTAGTCCTAAGTTTTCTAATTCTCTACTTTGAACACAAGAAGTTAAAATCAAAAGGCTAGAAGACAGGAAAACGAAGAATTTTTTCATGATGCGTTTCTCCTTTTACGTAAAGATTTCACGATTTTAACAATGACATACAAGAGAATTGGATACAGTATGGCTAATACAATTCCCACACGAGCAGCATAGTCAGTAAACATGTTCATATCTATCCTAGACGGAATAAAATTACTTGATGCTATTGAGAGTAGAGCAATAATGATGGTGGCTTTGGTCTGCTTTAATCCAAATACTCTCTTTATACCTCTTGAGGCACACCATAAATATACACAAAGATTAGGTAAAATAATTAACATCCAAAAGGAAACTGCGATAAATTCAAACCTTTCTAAGAAAGGTAATTTCACAATTTTAAACATGGATAATACTGGCCAAATGATCCTTTTCAGTGCTTCTGGAGCAAAAAATCCAATTGAAATCGCTGTAACCAATGCAAATAATATTGTGGTAAACCATATGGACAATAAACTATGCTTTAATACTTTTTCTTTATCTTTAATAAAAGGGTAAATAAAAAACAACACTTCAAAACCTAAAATAGATAACGTAACTTTAATAATACCATTGAAGAATTCTTTCGCATTGTGATCCACCATAGGATAGAAGTGCAAAGGAGATAAGTTTTGCATGGGAGTGTAAATAATAAATACAATCCAAAATGCTAATAAAAAACCCTATGAAACACACTCCTACCACTACCCGAATTCCTCCCAAAACTCCGTATACAGAAAGAGCCATTAACATGGAAACCAATATAAAATTAGGTAATGTTTGAAATATCCATGCTTGTACTAACTCTGTGTAATTTAAAGCAATAACATTCAACATATAGATCAAATATACGATATAGATTATGTTTAAGAGATTCCCCAGCCATTTTTTAAAAATATCTACATGAATTCCGTATAAATCAGCAGATGAATATTGTCTCATAGTCATAACGATTGCAGCGACGGAAAGTGATACGACTATTCCAGACAAAAGGATAACGATCCATGAGTCTTGCTCTGTTTCGAGAAATACAACTCTCGGTAGACCAATTATTCCGACACCAGTTTGGGTAGTATGTATCACAAATAGAAGTAGATATGCTCGAAATAACAATTCTTTTCTCACATGTACATTCGTTTTCATCGTATCAACTCTTATTCATCAATATCAGCATATTGTTTTTTTTGTTTCTTTACTATTCTATTGCTATCAATAGGTTTGTTTGAAGACGCACGATTTGTTAAAAATTGTGGTGGTACTCGAAAAAGACTGTATTTCAAATCAGATAAATGAAATGGATAGACTGGAGAGAGGTATGGACGTCCAAGCGTTGTTAATCTGAGTAAGTGAAGGATTAAGAAACAGAATGCAAACATAATTCCAATTCCTCCAAACATCCCAGCAAGTATAATAATGGGAAATCGGATAAAACGAACAACCGCACCCATTACATAACTTGGAGTAGTAAAAGATCCAAGTGCACCTAAAGCTATAATAATGATCAGAATATTGCTTGTAAAACCAGCTTGAACGGCAGCCTGACCAATAACAATACCACCTACAATACCCATCGTTTGTCCTACCTTAGTTGGTAACCTAGCTCCTGCCTCTCTAAGTAGCTCTATAATAAACTCAAGTAGTAAAGCTTCCATAACAGGTGGGAAGGGGACGTTTGCTCGTGATGACCCTAAAGAAATAAGTAGGGAAGAGGGGATAACTTCATAATGATATGTTAGTACTGCTACATACGCTGGTGTTAATAGAATGGATAAGAATATCGCTACCATACGAATAAATCGTAAAAAGGATCCTAAATTCCAACGTAAATACACGTCTTCTGTGGTTTCAAAAAAACTAAAAAAACTTGATGGCCCAATAACTGCTGCTGGACTTCTTTCAACAAGTAACCCAATTTTCCCGTGCAAAAGAGCTAGAGAGACTCGATCTGGCAGCTCGGTTACTACATATTGCGGAAAAAGGGTCCAAGAATTGTCTTCTATCTGCTGAGCTAAAAGTGTACTATCGATCACACTATCCACTTCAAGATCATTAAGACGTTGTCTAAACGTTTCAACATTTGTTGGGTCTGCAATATCTTGAATATATGTAATATATACAATCGTTTTAATCCGGTTACCAACTTCTAGTTTCTCCATTTTTAGTCTTGGATCGTTCACTCGATTTCTAAGTAAGCTCATATTGTTTTCAAGTTTTTCATTAAAGCTCACTTTAGGACCATAAACTAAGGATTCTGATTCTGCCGTTTCTATAGATCTACTTTTAATATCTGCAACATCTAGTAATAAACCAAAAGGGTCGCCTTCAATAAATAAGTAGACATGTCCTCTAATAATGCCCATTAACACTTCATCTATAAGATTTGTCACATTTATATTTGATACGGGTAGTGTTGAATATAATGATTTATAGGACAGATCCAAAACTCTATTTGTTAAGGGAGTTAATACTTCTTCACTCATCCTGTCACTGCTTATGTTTTCTGAAAAAAAGCAAGTAGAATTTTTTTCCCTGAAGATGCATGATTTTTATAGTCAAGTCATCACTGTTGGATAACCCTTCTATAAGTTCTTCTTTCAATCTTTTTAAAGTAAGAGAGTGAACGGTAGCTTTTCGTTTTGTTTTTTTAAACATGTCATCCACTCCAATCTTGAAAGATTTATTTGTTTTAGTATTTATTATTGGTAAAAATTTATACGAAATTAAACTGAATAAATTAGGGCGATGAATAGAAAGATAAGCTAGAGGTGATAAATAATGAAAAAGAACAAAAAATGATCCATCAAGAGCGCAACTAGGTTCAAGTTTCACAAAAGGACAAGGTACTGACAAGGGTACATCTTCAAATTTCAAAAAGAAATGATTGAATAACAGTATTGACTTTTGCTGGAAATAGCGTAAAATAGAGTGTATATCTATAAATTTGAAATTACATTCACATGAGGAAACGCTCAAAACGATCCAATGTGAATGTTTTTTACATAGGCTACAGATTAATTAGACTTACTTGTTTGCCTACAAATAACTGAAAGGGGTTATCATATGGCATTTGGAAGAAAACAAGAAGAAGAAATTAAAACAGCAGAAACCACGATTTGGGAGTGTAATTCTGATTCATGCAATGCATGGGTTCGCGATAACTTTAAAATGAAGAAGAACCGTCTTGTCCTATTTGTGGGGGCTTAATGGAATCAAACACTAAAGTTCTACAAGTAGTAGAAAATCCTCATAAATCTTTTTAAACAAAAGCCTTGGCTTTTTGTTTTTTTTAATTTTGTTTTCCATTTGAAAAATCTTACGAACGCCCATATCAAAACGTAGCCCATAACATAGACTATACCGACACCAATAAATTTCGGTATGGGAGGGCATTGAATATGGAAAGCGTAAACATGAAGAAGAAAAGAAAGAACAACTTCATGAAGAACCGCAGGAAGAGGCACTATCACCTGCGCAATTCTGGGATGAATTTTTCTTAGGAAGAAAAATAGAAGTTGAGGTTGAAGCTGCTGCAATTGAAGAGGAAGAAACTAAAGAATTTAGATGGTTCTAACATGCCTAAGCCCAATCTATGGGTCTTTTTTTTGTTTACATAATAGTTGAGTGGGAATAGACGAGTATATAATTAAAGAGGTGAGATAAATGAGAGCATTAATTGTTAACACATCTTTAAAGAAAAGCAGTGAAACATCAAATACTCAAGCATTATTAGAGAACAGCGTACAACTTTTTTCTGAAAATGATATACATGTTGAAACGGTTCGGTTAGCTGACTATTCTATTGTATATGGTATTACTCATAAAAAAGTTGATGATCATGATCAGTGGCCAGAAATTCTCGATAAAGTTAAAGAAGCGGATATACTGTTAATAGGAACTCCTCTATGGATTGGTGAAAAATCTTCATTATGTACGTTATTTATGGAAAGACTGTATGGAAGTAGTTCTATTACGAATGATAAAGGTCAATATCACTATTACAATAAGGTAGCGGGGGTTGCAATAACTGGAAATGAAGACGGTGCAAAAGATGCAGCGAAATCCGTTATTTATGGATTAAGTCATATTGGCTTTACTATTCCTCCAAATGTTGATACGTATTGGGTAGGAGAAGCAGGGCCAGGTGAATCTTACATTGAAGCTGGCGGGAATCAAAATGAATTTACTCAGAATCATAGTAAAATTATGACGTACAATTTAATGCATTTCGCTAAGTTACTTAAGAATTATCCCATTCCTGCTGAAGGAAATGTAATCGAATAAAATAACCCCCTCATTTCTAGTGAGGGGGTTTTTTCTACTACATTGATTTCTTAAATTCTAAATACTCATCATATGTCATTAACTTATCAATGATACTTCCATCATCTTGAATGTCTATAATTCTGTTCGCAATGGTTTCAACAAATTGATGGTCATGAGAAGAGAAAAGTAAGGATCCTTTAAAATTGATAAGGCCATTATTTAACGCTGTAATGGATTCGAGATCTAAATGGTTTGTTGGCTCATCTAGAATTAACACATTTGCACCACTTAACATCATTTTAGAAAGCATGCAACGAACTTTTTCTCCACCAGATAAAACGCTGGGCTTCTTATTAACTTCTTCTCCAGAAAACAACATTCTTCCTAAGAAGCCTCTTAAAAAGCTTTCACTCTGATCATTTGGTGAAAATTGACGTAACCAATCCACGAGTGTTCTTTCTTCTCCGTTAAAGAATTCAGAGTTGTCTTTTGGGAAATAACTTTGTGAAGTAGTAATACCCCACTTAAATGTACCACTATCAGGTTCCATTTCACCTGACAATATATCAAATAATGCAGACTTGGCCATTTCATTTAATCCCACAAGAGCAATCTTGTCATCTTTGTTCATCGTAAAACTAACTTGATCTAATACTTTTACACCATCAATCGTTTTCGAAATGCCCTCTACACGTAGTAAATCATTTCCAATCTCTCGCTCAGGAGAAAACGCTACATAAGGATATTTTCTCGATGAAGGTTTAATATCATCAAGGGAAATTTTATCAAGTAACTTTTTACGAGAAGTTGCTTGCTTTGATTTTGAAGCATTTGCACTGAATCGTTGAATAAATGCTTGTAATTCTTTAATCTTTTCTTCTTTTTACGGTTTTGATCTTGTGCCATTTTAGTGGCTAGCTGGCTAGATTCATACCAAAAGTCATAGTTCCCCACATAAATTTGAATCTTACTAAAGTCAAGATCCGCGATATGTGTACAAACTTTGTTTAAGAAGTGACGATCATGCGATACGACAATCACGGTATTCTCAAAATTAATTAAGAAATCTTCTAACCACTGAATGGCAGCAAGGTCAAGGTGGTTAGTAGGCTCATCTAGTAGTAATACATCAGGTTTTCCGAATAATGCTTGAGCTAATAAAACTTTTACTTTTTCAGAGCCAGTCAAATCAGCCATTTTTTTCGTATGTAGCTCTTCAGTAATACCTAGCCCTTTTAACAAAATTGCTGCTTCAGATTCAGCTTCCCAACCATTCAATTCAGCAAATTCACCCTCTAGCTCGGCAGCACGCATACCATCTTCATCTGTAAAGTCAGCTTTCATGTAAATCGCATCTTTTTCTTGCATGACTTTATATAGTCGACTATGACCCATAATGACCGTGTTTAATACTTCATGTTCTTCATATTCGAAGTGATCTTGCTTAAGTACTGCTAAACGTTCATCTGGGCCCATTGATACGTTACCTGTTTGCGCTTCAATTTCTCCAGATAATATTTTTAGAAATGTAGATTTTCCTGCTCCGTTAGCACCAATTAGCCCATAGCAGTTTCCTGGTGTAAATTTTATATTTACGTCTTCAAATAACTTACGATCTCCGTATCGTAAGCTTACGTTTGATACTGTAATCATTTTTTCAGCCTCCAAAACTCATATCCATCTGATTATATCATCTTTAACCTAAAAACTAAACAAAGGACTAACTTAACTCAAACTAGGTAGATTATTATATAGGTAAAATTATCTAGTAACAGCGTGGGAGAAGAAGTATACTAAATTAAATACATATTTAGACAGGAGGGTGATCAGTTGCAAACATTTAAAGATTTTTAATTAATATTTCATTATTAACTTCTTTTCTATTTTTATATACTCGGCTATATAAACGTCATCCTTTGGGAAAAATTCAACTGCCAATGAAAATAGTTATGGGTGCATCTGCTGGTATACTAGGCGTAATTCTAATGAATTTTTCAATTCAGGTTACAGAGGAAACCATCATTGACTTACGTAATATTCCTTTAATTCTTTCTGTATTATATGGGGGATGGTTACCTGGTCTCATTACTACGGTTTTCATAGTCGTCTTTCGTTTTTTAATTAGGCTTTAACATTTCTTCCATTGCAGCGGCCATTCTTATTGCTACTATGTATATTGGTTTCGTATTAATTAAGAGGAAGCAAATGAGCCTATATAACAAAACCTTTTGGTTCACATTGTATTCGTGTATTACCTCTACTATAGTATTTATCTATTTAATCCAAGACTTATTTGTTTTGGTGCGAATCGTGGTCTTATTTTGGACAAGTTCATTTTTTGCTGCTTTCGCAATGGTATATTTGCTCAATTACTTACGACAATCGTATGCTCTTTTAAAGCAATATGAAGAAGCATCTACCACAGACTTTTTAACTGGGCTTGGAAATGTACGCCAATTTGACGAAATGTATAACCAAGTTCTTCAGCAAACCATTGAAAAGAAGAAAGAGCTGTCCTTTATGATGCTAGATATTGATTATTTTAAGCGTGTAAATGACACGTATGGCCATAAAGAAGGCGATGAAATTTTAAAACAAATCAGTGCCATTTTAAAATACCAAGCAAGATCTTTTGACTTTGTATCAAGAAATGGTTGAGAAGAGTTTAGTATCGTAATGCCTGATACTCCAGTAGAAAAAGCAAAACAATTAGCTGAAAGGATTCGAATAGAGGTAGAACAAAACCAATTTATATTAACAACTGAGCAATCAATCAATATCACCATTTCAATTGGGATATCTCATTATCCTACTGTACAAGATCCAATTCATTTAATTCATTTTGCCGATCAATCTCTTTATAAGAGTAAAAGTGCAGGAAGAAATTGTGTAACAGTGTATCAGTCCATTGAAAATAATATAAATTCGTAGTATAGTAAAACCAACCTGTATTAACAAAGGAGATCATTTTATGTTAGGTGTCGTTTTTAACTAATCCGTTAACTTTATACGGTGTTTAAAGGATTTACCCATTAAATTCAAATATGGATTTATATGGGCTTATTAGGTTTACCTTTAAACAAAGTTAAAAACGTTTGCATTGAGTGAAATTAGACACGTAGGATAGGTCTACGTTTATTTATCACACTAATTTAGCCGCAATGAGCGTTTGTTCATTGCGGCTTTTTCTATTTATTTTTAGGAGGAATTAACGTTGAACGAAAAATCGTTTCAAGTACTAGAATTACAAAAGGTAAAAGACCAGGTGGCCATGTTAGCGATTACGAACGAGGGGAAAAAAGAATACAAAATATTAAACCGGTATCAAATAGTAAACAAAATCGAATCATGGTTAGCAGAAATTTCAGAAGCAAAGGAGATACTTAAAATTAGTCGCAGCGTACCAATACATGGATTAGAAGGGATGGAAAATATTCTTGTTAATTTAAATAAAGGAAGAACCATTCGCCCAAGTCAATTTAATCAAATTGTTAGTTTTTTAGATCACTGCAATAAGATAAAACGGTTTATGGAAGATAAACGGTTTGTAGCTCCTATTGTATCTTCATATGTTGAAAGTATTGAGGCTTTACCTCACCTGCTAGAAGAAATACAGCGCTGTATTCGACATGGACAGGTAGACGATTATGCTAGTAAAGCATTATTAAAAGTTAGAAAGGAATTAAAAATTGAAGAAGAGCGACTGAAAGATAAGCTTCAGCATATTGTGGGTTCAAAAAATACCAATCTTACTTGCAGGATGCGGTTGTTACACTTCGGAATGGTCGTTATACGATTCCAATTAAAAAAGAATATCATAAGAAGGTGGCAGGTACAGTGGTTGATCAGTCTGCATCAGGATCTACTCTGTATATTGAACCTGAAGAAATACAAGTTATTCAAGGAAAATTGAAGGAATCAAGTGGACAGAAGAGCTAGAGGAAGAACAAGTATTAATGTATTTAACTGGGTTGATTGAAAATGAACAATCCACAATAAATATTAGCGTGGAAACGATGTTAGTTTATGATTGTCTATTCGCCAAAGCAAAATATAGTGAACAAATTAATGGTACTAAAGTTAAGGTGAATGAATCTCATCATATCAATTTGATTGAGGCAAAACATCCTCTTCTCACAGATCCAGTTCCGTTAAATTTAACGCTTGGAAATGGTGTGCACGCACTCGTAATTACAGGACCTAATACTGGTGGAAAAACCGTGACCATTAAAACGGTGGGGATATTAACGCTAATGACTCAATGTGGGTTTCATATACCTGTACAAGAAGGGAGTGAAATCAGCATATTTCAATCGATTTATGTAGACATAGGGGATGGACAGAGCATTGAAGAAAATTTAAGTACTTTTTCATCAAGATTAGTCAATGTGATTGATATATTAAGAAAAACCAATGACCGTTCTCTCGTATTAGTAGATGAGTTAGGTTCAGGAACCGATCCAAGTGAAGGGATGGGGCTGGCCATTAGTATTCTAGATGAACTATATGAAAAAGGAGCAACCATCTTAGCAACCACGCACTTTAATGAAATGAAAAAAATTTGCCATTAATCGAAAAGGTTTTTTGAACGGCTCGATGGAATTTGACCTTGAAAAACTGCAGCCGACTTATCAATTACTTTTAGGAGAAACAGGGAATAGCCAAGCTTTCGAGATTGCCTTAAAGCTTGGGTTGCACCAAAAATTAATTGAAAAAGCACATTTTTATACGTACGGTACAGAAAAAAGCTTTAAACAAACGAATGCCAAGGAAGATACTTCCCAGCTAGCTCTGAATCGTTATGTAAAAAGAGAAACAAAGGAAATGGATATAAAAAGAAAACAAGGTCATTTTGCGTGTGGGCGATAGTGTAAGGGTAAAAGCAACAGATGAGATTGGGATTGTATACAAAGCTCCGAATGAAAAAGGAGAGATCATCATTCAAGTAAAGGGTGAAAAAAGAACCATTCAAGAAAAACGAATTGAACTATTTATTGCGAAAGAGGAATTATATCCAGACGATTATGATTTTGATATTATCTTTAAATCTGTAGATTATCGTAAAAATTCTAAACTTCTAAATAAACGGCATACTCCTGGTTTAGAGATTAATTCTGAAGATTAAAAAATAAGGAAGAGTTTTATAGATATTCTTGTATACTTTACTAAAGGAGGGATTGATATGAAAAAGGTATACAAGGATTTCTTTTTTTATCGAGACATTTTAATTGTTGTAAGTATTTTAATATTATTATTGATTGGGAATTTTTATTTCGTCAACCAATGGCAAAGTGTATTGTATTTAGCTTTAGGTGCCGTTTCATTTATATTGCTGGAATATGTTAATCACAGATTTATCTTTCATCTAAAACCACCTGAAAATAAACTAGGTATCCTTTTTTTAAAGAGAATACACTATGATCACCATTCAGATCCGGATAATTTAAAGCTATTGTTCTTACCTGTATGGTATAGTTTACCTGGCCTAATAATTCTGACAGCCATAATGTATGCGTTTACTAAAAATGCGGGTCACACTATAATGTTTGGAGAAGGACTGCTTAGTTTACTCCTCGTGTATGAATGGAAACATTACGTTGCCCATAGACCAATTACCCTAAAACTCGGTTTGGTAAATGGGTAAAGAAAACACATATTCTGCACCACTATAAAAATGAGAATTTTTGGTATGGGGTATCTAATCCTTGGATGGACTACTTTTTTGGCACAATGAAAGATGAGAAAGAAGTCGAAAAAAGTGCTACAGCAAAATCCCTTGAAAAGAGAATGTAGAATATTGTTTAACTTTGGTAATATATTTTGTATAATGGCAAGGAACGGTAATTAAATATGAGTAGTATAGGGTGACATTTTTATATGAAATGTCTTAAAAGGGAAGTTGGTGCAAGTCCAACACGGTCCCGCCACTGTAAGAGGGAGTAGTCTTAGTCATACCACTGCGATATGCGGGAAGGTTAAAGAACTACGTTGAACTCGAAGTCAGGAGACCTGCCTTATAACTAACACCAAAAGAGGCTTACGAGGATAAGCATGGTGTATGAAGACAAATTTCTGTCTTTCTACACGCGCGCATCTTCTTTCATAAGAAGATGCATATTTTATTTAGGGGGAAAGAGAGAATGAAAAATTGGAAAAAGTTTTTATTGATTTCGGTTTTTTCTACAAGCCTAGTAGCCTGTGGGAACACTGATCAACCAGTAGAAGAAGGAACCGGATTGGAGTCTAGTGAAGGAGAAAATGAAGAATTTCCTGTTACCATCACGGATGCTACTGGAGAAGAAATTTTGATTAAGAACGATCCTGAAAAGATTATTTCTTTAATTCCAAGTAATACAGAAATTTTATTTGAAATTGGAACAGGGGAAGACGTTATTGCTGTCACCGACAATGATAATTATCCGGAAGAGGTCATGGACTTAGAAAAAGTTGGTGGTTTTGAAATCAATGTAGAAAAAATTATAGCATTAGAACCTGATATGGTCTTTGCCCACGAATCTGGTCTATCTTCAATGGAATCTGGTCTACAACAAATTAAAGACGCTGGTATAACAGTATTAGTAGTAGATGATGCTTCAAATTTTGATGAAGTTTATAGCACAATTGAGTTTATTGGACAAGCTACAGGGTTTTCAGAGGAAGCATTAGAAGTGGTAGGTTCAATGAAAAATGAATTAGAAGCTATAGTTGAAAAGACGAAAACATCTGATCTCACACCTTCAGTATTTTTTGAAGTATCTCCATCACCAGAAATTTATACTGCTGGAAGTAATACGTTCTTAAATGAGATAGTAGTAATGTTGAATGCAGAGAATGCCGCATCAGATATTGAAGGATGGGCGATGCTAAATGATGAGCAAATTATAGATCGTAACCCTGAAGTGATCATTACAACATACGGTTATTATGTTGAAAATCCAATAGAGCAAGTATTGTCTCGTACTGGTTGGGAATCAGTGGATGCGATTAAAAATGAAAGAGTAATCGACATACATTCTGATCTAGTTACACGAACCGGCCCGAGATTAGTTGAAGGAGTAGAAGAAGTTGCAAAAGCTATCTATCCTGAGGTTTTCACCAAATAGATTTACCATACAATTAAGTATAGCTGTACTACTATTAATCTTATCTCTACTGTGTGGCATCTCTTTTGGTTCAGTTACCATACCGTTCAGCGAAATTGTTCAAATCTTATTTGCTTTTATAACAGGTCAGTCTATAACGGAAATACCATCTTCTACAATATCTATCGTGACCAATATACGTTTACCTCGTGTTATATTAGCGGCATTAGTTGGGGCGTCTCTTGCAATTGCAGGGGCCGCCTTTCAAGGTTTATTACAAAATCCCTTAGCTGATCCTTATACATTAGGGATATCCTCTGGGGCTTCATTAGGAGCGGTTCTAACTATATTTTACAACTATCTTTACCTTTTATTTCGTTTCTAACGTTACCAATTATGAGTATTCTTTGCTCATTTCTTACAATTTTCCTAGTGATTCAGTTTACCCAATTACTTGATAGGCAGATGAAAGTAGAATCTCTTATATTAACAGGAATTATTATCAGCTCTTTTTAGGATCCATTATTTCATTAATCATTTCCCTAACAGGGGAAGAATTAAGACAAATCATTGGGTGGTTACTGGGCAGTGTCGGCATGAGAGGATGGAGTCATATTGGGGTGCTTATACCATTTTTATCCATAGGGTTGATCATATTACTTCTATCTTCAAGAGAGTTAGATATTATCTCATTTGGTGAAGACAGAGCAAGACATTTAGGAGTGAATGTGAAAAGAAAAAAATGGTTGGTACTAGTAGGTTCCTCTATTGTTACGGGTGCAGCAGTCGCAGTTTCAGGTACTATTGGGTTTGTCGGACTCGTGATCCCACATTTTGTTCGATTGTTATTTGGCCCAACTCATAGTAGACTTCTGCCTCTATCGTTTATTTATGGAGCAAGCTTTTTAATATGGGCAGATTTATGTGCAAGAACCATTATCCAACCATCTGAGTTGCCTATAGGAGTTCTTACTAGTTTAATTGGTGCACCAGTATTTGGCTTACTATTAGTTCAACGTAAAAGAGAAAGAAGAGGATCTGTGTGATTGATGTTTTAAGATTAACAGGTGGTTATCATAATGAGCCGATTATTCGAGATCTTTCGTTTTCGGTTCAATCGAATGAATTTCTGGGCATTCTTGGTCCAAATGGTTCAGGTAAATCTACATTATTACGATTGTTATTGGGAGAACTGCCTGTCATTTCTGGGGAAGTGAAAATTAACGGAAAGAATATTAACCATTTTGATACAAAAGAATTAGCCAGAAAAATGGCTGTTCTTCCTCAACATGTTCATTTTTCACTCCCCTATACAGTGATTGAAACAATCGAATTAGGAAGGTATGCTCATAAGAAGGGATGGCTTCCTCATTTATCAAAGGAAGATCGTGACGTCATAAAAAGAATCATTGACTTAACGAGAATTCATACTTTACTTCATCGATCTTTAGACGAATTATCTGGTGGAGAACGACAAAGAGTTTTTCTTGCACAAGCATTGGTTCAGGAACCTGAAATTCTTATATTAGATGAACCTACAAACCATCTAGATATTGGGTATCAAAAAGAACTTTTAGACTTATTAAAATTATGGTCCGTGGATAAACGCTTAACTATTATTGGAGTATTTCATGATATTAATTTAGCTTCTATGTATTGTAATCGTATTGTCTTGTTGAAAGAAGGGAGAATGGTGACGATGGGGAGCCCTTATGAGACGATAAGCGAAACGAATATTAGAAGTGTGTACGAGACAGATGTTCACCAAACTCACCACCCTTCAATCCCAAAGCCTCTTATGACTCTATATGGAGATCATCCAGAACATAGTGTAACGATTAAGAAAGAAGCTATTAAAAAGACAAATGATTACATAGAGTATGTTTCACCGGTTCCACTGAGGACCATTTCATCTGATATTATCGGCGGAGGGATTAGCTGGAGAAAGAATTTTTATAACGTATGGGTAGATGAAGGGTATGATTGCAAAGATCCGAAATCAGATGTTCAATCCTTTTTAAACTCTTTAGGTAGAAACATTGATGAAAGTACTTGCATGATGACAGCTGTTCCTTTAGAACGATGTGTGGTAACCGAATTTAAGGATCAAGATGTTTCGATTGTGATTACAGTTACGGCAGGAACTTTTCATGCACTAGACATCTCGAAAGCAGAAAAATACCCTTCATTAGGAATTGGGACCATTAATACATGGATTTTCGTCAATGGACATGCTACGGATGAAGCTTTGATTCAAGGTGTAATGACAGCAACTGAAGCGAAATCAAAAGCCATGATAGATGAAGGAATACTAGATGTGACACACGGTACATTGGCTACTGGAACCCCTACTGATAGTATTGCAATCGGATGTACTCAGAATGGAGTTTTTTTAGAATATGGTGGTCCTGTAAGTCACTTAGGCTCACTCATTGCAAAAGGTGTCTACGAGACAATCAGAAAAGCGATACAATCAACGGAGTGAATGACATTGGGAGACTTACTATTTGTAACAGGTGGAGTACGTAGTGGAAAACTTCCTATAGTGAACACCTTGCTTACGAATTTCATCAAGGGTGTAATGGCAATTTAATTTACCTAGCTACCTCATCTATAACAGATTCAGAGATGTTTGAACGGATTAACCGTCATCAAAAAGATAGGAACAATTCAGCATTACCTTGGGTGACGATAGAGAAAGAAAGAGATTTAGATGAAATTTTTCACCTTTTAAAACCACAAGATGTGATCGTTATAGACTGTTTGACTACGTGGTTAAGTAACGAAATGTTTAGTGTATCTACTGTTCTAAATCCAAAGAATAAAATGATTCAAACGATAAAAAGTATACTAAAAAAATCGGCCATCGTGATCATTGTGAGCAATGAAATAAGTTTTGAATGGATTGAACCAAACTCGTTAACCTATTCCTATTGCGAAACCTTAGGCGAGCTGCATACTTGGATCGTTCTTACCTGCAGCAAAGCGATTGAAATGGACATGGGAATTCCGATTATTCATAAGAAAATTAATTTTTTCACCACAAGGGGAGGCTAATGGATTGAGCCACATATGGAAAGGCTTCCTATTTTCACTACAATTTCTGACGATTATACCTATAAAAATTGACATCGATTTACATCCAACTAGTATAAAACGTTCCGTCCAATTGTTTCCTATAATAGGGATATTAAAAGGTGTTCTTCTTTTCATATGCATGAACTTCGTGGGAATAAGTGATTTATCATTCATAACACAAGCATTTTTCCTCTGGCTTGTAAGTATAGTGATTACAGGTGGACTTCATCTGGACGGCTGGATGGACACTAGTGATGCTTATTTTTCATATAAAGACCCTCTGAAAAGACTTGAAGTTATGAAGGATCCAAGAGTGGGTGCGTTTGGAGTCATCTCGTTAATTATGTTACTTAGCACTAAGTTTATATTCATTTATGAAATAATCCGAATGACATCAGAAACCTCAGGATGGTTAATCGTGATACCTCCATTTATTAGCTATATAGCATTATCTCTACAGTTGGTCACATTTCCTGCGGCTAAGAAAGATGGGATGGCCAATTTCTTTCGTCAGCATGTAAAACCAAAACACCTTTACATATGTTGGATGTATGGACTGATAGTATGTATATTTGGGTTCGTTTATGATATCTATTTAGGGTTTATTGTAATGTTATTTGTCGGTTTTGCTGTGGTATTTTACGTTTGGGTGAAAAAGAAGGTTGTAAAATGGTTCAATGGAATTACAGGAGATGTATTAGGGGCAAATCTTGAGGGAATGGAGTTATTCTTATGGGGAATACTTTTTCTATTTCACTACTGCGACATGGTATGACTCTTGCAAATGTTGAAAAAAAGTATATAGGCTGGCAGAGTTCTTCACTATTAAAAACAGAAGTGGCCAGATTAAGTCGTCTTGCTCCATACATGAAACGAATGGATTCCGTTTCATGTAGCGATTTAGTAAGAGCAATAGAGACTGCTCAATTAGTCGTGCCTAACAAACTGATTGAAAAATAAGTGAATTTCGTGAACTTCATTTTGGTGATTGGGATGGCTTGACTCATCACGAATTGCAGCACAATCCCAACTATCAGCAATGGATACAAGAGCCGTTCAACATACCCATTCCAAATGGGGAACATTTTACAGAATTCAGATGTAGAGTAAATAGAGGTTTTTCTTTGTTGCTTAAAGAAATAAGAAATAAACCAAATCATCATCATCTGATTGTATCACATGGTGGAGTAATGAGAGTTTTATTAGATTCCTTTGCTCCAGCTAGTAAGAAAAGCTTTTGGGAATGGGATATTTCCCATACAGTCTTATATACCTTAACGTGGAATTTAGAAAGAAATGAAGGAGACCATCGATGTACTTTATTACAGGTGGAGCATTTAACGGAAAAATAGATTGGACAAAGAATAATCTAGTCTATACTCAAAATGTGAAATGGGTAAAGGAGGAAGAATCTATTTTCCCACTAGGTGGTGAGGACAATTCCACTATTGTTATAACAAATTTAGAGAAGCGAATCTATTGTATGTTGGACCAAGTAGATTCTTCTAAAATTAGAATCATATGGGTTCAGATGCTGCTAGATTTAAAAAATTGGGAGCTACATGGTAACAATCGACATGTTCTCATTATTGGAAATGATATAACGAGGGGAATCGTGCCAATGGATGCATCCATAAGACAATTTCGAGATTTAGTTGGATGGCTCTATCAGGATACGGTAAAGTATTGTGATGATGTGTATAAAATATGGTATGGACTACCTACTAAACTTAAATAGGAGGAATCATAATGAAATTGTATACGAAAACTGGTGACAAAGGACAAACGAGTTTAATTGGTGGAAGAGTTCATAAAGATCACATAAGAGTGGAAGCCTACGGTACAATTGATGAATTAAATTCCTTTATAGGAGCTGCAATCGTAGAACTTCATGATAACCATGTAGAGGATATTCGAGAAGATTTAGAAAGAATTCAACATGAGTTATTTGATTTAGGAGCAGACTTATCCAATGTATCAAAGAATCTTACTGAAAAGCTTTCAGAAGAGAATATTAAAGAGTTAGAAAGCAAAATTGATCAATACACAGATGAGTGCCCACCATTGGAACGATTTATTCTACCTGGAGGAACTAGAGGAGCAGCTCTATTGCATATTGCGAGAACGATTACAAGAAGAGCAGAACGTTTAATCGTAAGCTTAGTTGCTGAACATGAGATGGTGCCAAAGCATTCTCTGGCCTATATTAATAGATTATCGGATTACTTGTTTGCTGCTGCAAGAGCTGTTAATCATCGCTCGGGAGTTAAAGATATCGAATACAATCGAGGAAGAAAAGTGTTTACTACAGCTAAGGTGAAAAAGGATGAAAACAAGTAGAGTCAATCTAATCGCAGCTTTTATTGCTTTGTCTGTCATTGGAGGCTTCATTAAAATACCATCTCCCATTAGTTCAATCGCATTAGATTCTGTCGCGCCTCTTATAGCAGCTAGCATGTTCGGAGGTATGATTGGTGGTTTTATAGGGAGTATTGGTCACTTGCTTTCTTCATTAAGCGGTGGTTTTCCACTAGGCCCCTTCCACTTTATTATTATGATTGAAATGTTTTGTATACTTTTCATTTATGCGCTTTTTTACAAGACTAATAAATGGGTCGCGTTTTTATTCTTTATTGGAGCTAACACCTTTTTAGCTCCATTGCCCTTTCTTTTTTTTCATGGGCCCATCATTTTTATTTTTTCCTTGCTTCCTTCTCTAGGGATTGCGACCGTTGTAAATATCATCCTAGTTATTATTCTTCTTCCAAAAATACAGTGGATTTATTCACATAGGTTTTCCGGTACCTTTCAGTGAGAGACATTATAACCTTACCATCTCATCAATTAATCATAAGCTGTGATAATAGCGGAGGAATTGGACAGAAAGATGAGGATGTTGTTAGAGTAGAGAATAGTCAGGTAGCTTATTATACTTTTCGTGTTGCCGTAATGGAATGTATTTCAGCTGGTGGAGCCCCTCAGTGTGTGATATTGCAAAATTTTAGTGGAACGAAAGCTTGGAACGAATATGTGACGGGTATTAAAAAGGAATGGAGGAGCTTGAGTTAGAACTACCGATAACAGGATCAACGGAAACGAATATGCCACTTCTTCAATCAGGAATTGGTATTACTATTATAGGTATAAAAACCAAGACGATAAACAGTACGTTTAATCCTGAGCTTCATGAATTAGCAATAATAGGAAAGCCTCTAGTAGGTGATGAAGTATTACATCAAGCAAATGAAATCGCTCCAATGCAAGTGTTCAAAAAGTTTACGGAACTTTCTCAAGTTTTATATACAGTTCCGGTAGGGTCTAAAGGAATTGCCTTTGAAATTGAACAAATCTTACTATATAAGAATTCTATACATTCTGATCTGGATCTGACTAAATCAAGCGGACCATCAACTTGCTTTATAGCGGGTTATAACAAAGAGATAGCAGATGATATCAAACTGCTAGCAGAAAAATATTTCATCCAATTATTGTCCTTCCTATTGATTAGGAGGATGATTTTTTGTGTATAACAAAAAATGAGTATACAATACGTGTAAAGAGTGATAACTTTAATAATGTTTCACAAGGGTGAACGAAAGGACGTGTTTGATTTGAGATTAGAAGCAGGCTTAGTATTGCCGCTAACAGTGGATAGACAAGTGGATTTTGGTTTTTTCTTAACTAATGACTATGAAGATGTATTATTACATAAAGGCGAAATACTAGAAGATATCCAAGTAGGGGATGAAATTGAGGTATTTCTGTACAACGATAAGCAAGGTCGCTTATCTGCCACTATGAAAATCCCAACGATTCGCCAGGATGTTTATGATTGGTGTGAAGTTGTAGATAGTAATGAAAAGCTTGGTGTTTTCGTATCCATAGGGTTAAAGAAAGACATACTCGTATCAGCAGACGATCTGCCAAAGTTTGATGAACTATGGCCAGCTGTTGGAGACCAGCTTTATATGACGTTAAAAACAGACAGTAACGGATTACTGTATGGTAAATTAGCGACAGAGAATGTCATTGATGAAATAAGAAAACCAGCACCTAAACAATTACTAAATCAAGATATTGAAGGCCGAGTCTATCGGGTACTTCGTGTTGGAAGCTTTCTCATTACAGAAGAGGGATATCGTTGTTTTATCCATGAAAGTGAAAGAGAAGAAGAACCAAGACTCGGCTCATTAATGAAAGCACGTGTCATTGATGTAAAAGACGACGGAAATGTTAATGCCTCTTTCTTACCTCGTAAACAAGATAAAATGAGTGTGGACGCTGAAAAAATCTATGCTTATATGGAGACTAGAGCAGGGGCTATGCCTTATGGTGATAAAACACAACCTGATATCATCTTAGATAAATTTTCAATGAGTAAAGGTGCGTTTAAGAGAGCACTTGGACAATTGATGAAGAATGGTCGAGTTTATCAAGAGGATGGTTGGACTTATTTTTCAGAAAGAAAATAGAAATGAAAAAAGGCTGATCTGAAATCAGCTTTTTTTCAATGGAATTAAACAAATTTTCCGTAATCTGGTTTAGCGATTTCCTTAAAATGATGGGCCAAGTAAGCTAATTCTTTGGATAATGCTTCCGATTCCATAGGATTACCGTGACCTGTTATGACTTTTTTAGGTTTCAAGGATTCCAAGAGGATGACAGATTGTTCGGCCTTGGCCCAGTCCTCTGTAAAATATCTAGGAGGTCCATTTACTTCTGTATCTTGTACAAATACCTTGTAAAGTGAATCTTGTCTAACTGTGACAAAAGCATCACCTGCAATCAATAGACCATCCTTTTCTCGATAAAGCGAAATGTGTCCAGAAGTATGACCTGGAGTAGCAAACCATTTCCACTCTGGTAGAGTGGGTACGGTACCATCTTTTCTAAAGAATATAAATTTTCTTTTATATTAATTCCTTCGTTGGGAAAAGTTGGAGAAATTTTAGCAACTAAACCTCCTTCAACGCTTCCATCTGGTTTAGGATAATCTTTAGTACCATCCAAATAAGGAAACTCGTCATTATGTGCATAAACCTTGCTAGGTTTAGTTGATAAAAATTTATCAATATTACCAACATGATCGAAATGGCCGTGTGTGAGGATAATGCTTTCTAGTTCTTTTCCTTTCGTTATATCGTTGATCTTAGAAACCAATAAATCATATGTATCAGGAAATCCAGTATCAACAAGTACAAAAGTTGAATCTTTCACAATAACAATTACATTTACAATTTTTGTTGTAATGGAAAATACATCATCACTTAATTTATGGATGACTCCATTTTCAATAGATGTAAAAGGTAACACTCGATCCTTCATCATTCATCCCTCCTAAGAGTAGTATGATGATAAATCAGACATTTATGATGGTAATAAAAAAAGAAAGAGTAGAGAATGAGCTCTCTACTTTAAGAATTGAATTTAATTTCGTCGTCCATCTCATGATTGTGAGTAAAAATGATAATTTTTGAAGGTGTATTTACACTTGCAACTCTTTTCGCTTCTTCAATAGCCTCTTCTCTCGTTATGGATGAATAAATTGGGGAAACATCTTCTAACTTCACGATCCACCCATTATCATTCTCGTTTGGAACTACAGAATATTCTTTCATAGTTGCTCTCTCCTTTTTCTTTGATTTATGTTTTCAGTACCCGTAGAGGAGTGGATAAAACGTGACGAAAGCATATTTTTTTGGGAAGTATCACAACCTGTCCACCTTTTGAATACACTTTTACTAGAGGGTTAAGAATGGTTCGGTTCTTTTCTCTCTTGGTCCGCAGTATGTCCTCTCTTTCTAGAAGGCTTGTTTATGTAGACAAGCCTTCTTTTTTTTGCATTCGAGTTTTACTATCAAGGATCCGAAGAAGTTTTAATCGGTTATAACGCTGTACTAGTATAAATGGAATATTTGCTCCAAACGCATAAAAGCACATAATTAAAGCGATAGTAAAATCAGTAAAGAAGAAAAAAGGGAGACAGGGTAGTATTTGAAACCAATGCGATAACTCTGCTCGGTCTATTTCTATTTTTAGTTTGGTTTAATTTATCTTTTTTTAGTGCTGACAAGCGATTTCTTTTTTGTACCTTTTATAAAAAGACCTCCAGCATCTGGAATCCTGGACTTCCATTTATGAATGCTTAAATATTTTTCATAGAGGTGCTTATGATGTAATTCAAAGGGCGAGCTAGCTATCAGCCAATCAAAATGGATTAAGAACGATATATTCCATTTTGAAGACCACCAAGCTATACCTATTTGAACGATAATCCAATAGAGAATAAAAAGTAGAATCATTTTATATCTTCACCATCTTTTCTTATGACAATGTTTCTACCTTTCCATGTAGCATTTTTCCTGATAAACGTAATGAATAACGAATACAGAAAGGTCAGAAAAAAGAACAGAAGGTGAAAAGGGAATAGGAGCACAGAATAGAACTTTATATTAATGATATATTTTAACGTTCCATTTAAAATCAATGCTACAAGTACATATCCTAAAAAGTAGGAGAAGGTGAGATTTTGTGCTAACTCAATCGTAAAGGTATATAGCAGAGAGATCCATAGAATAATTACCATTAACAAAGACAAAGGAGTCATTATCGCTCCTTTTGAAAAGCTTTTTGCCCAGCCCCTCGTCATCTCACTTAGGGATGAGTACATTCTCATGTGTAAAATATTTTTTCCTACAAAGGCTTTTAACGTATATCCATTTTTTCTTGGCATATTGCAGTAAGCTTAAATTCTCAACGATTTCCGATTTTATTGATCGATGACCACCTAAAGTAAAGTAGGTTTGTTTTGATATAACCATACATTGACCATAGCCTCCTAGAACCTCTCCCCATGCCTTTGTAGCACCAGAGGAAGCAGCAACAATAAGATGGAAAAAGGATGATAAGCTTTCAATGAATGTTTTGGTTACATGATAGGGATGTATCGAGTATATAAGGTTAGGATGAAAAGGCAGAGTTTGGAGGGCACTACTCCCACGAGGGAACCAAGTATCCGCATCAACAAACACTAAAACATCCCCTTTAGCATGCTTAGCCCCATTCCAACACGCCCAAGACTTTCCTAACCAACCTGTCGGAAGAGGAGGGGTATCAATCACCACGACTCCATACTGTAAAGAAATTTCCTTTGTACAGTCTGTTGACTGATCATTTACTACAATAATTTCAGTGAGCTTTGATTCTCCTAAAGAAGATAAAAGAGTTTCTATATTATTTTCTTCATTCCTTGCAGGAATAATAATGCTAATGCTTGTAGACTTTGGTGATGGGTCAATCTGATAAGAGATTCTCCAAAATAAATAAACATGTACTAGTATCAATAAAAATATAATCATATTGTACCTCCTAAAAATAATCTCAGCATCTCCAGCCTTACCCTAATTTATGCAGCGGATACAATCAGTTTTATTAAAAAGTGCTGGTATAGAAATTCTTAGTAAGGAAATAATGGTATCTTGATAAACTCTCATTAAGGAGGAACTTAACAAATGAAATCAAATAAAAAAAGTGATCGTTATCGGTGGTGGGCTGGCGGGAATGTCAACAGCGATGCGCCTAGCAGATCAGTATGATGTAACAATCGTTGAAAAAGGTGAAAGATTGGGCGGGAAACTAAATAAAAGAAGTGGAAAGGGATATTCCTTTGACACAGGACCTTCCATTCTAACTATGCCTTGGGTTTTAGAAAAGCTTTTTGCTAGTGCAGGAAGAAACCTAGAAGATTATTTAACGATTAGTAGAGTAGAGCCTGGATGGAGAGCTTTTTATGAAGATGGCAAAACATTAGATATGTCTGCTGATTTACCAACCATGCTAGAAGAATTACGAAAAGTTTCGGAGTCAGATGCTAAGAATTTCTTACAGTATTTACAGTATACGAGTAAAATGTATGATCTATGTATGAAAAGCTTTTACAACAAATCTATTTCTGGCATTCAAGATTTAAGAGCGATTCATGATGTTAGAGAATTACTACAAATGGATCCTTTGAAAACAATGGATCAATCAACAAAAAAATATTTTAAGAGTAAGCATGTTCAACAATTATTTAACTTTCTTATTATGTACATAGGATCATCTCCCTATCATGCTCCTGCTATCCTTTCACAGCTTGCACATGTTCAGCTTGGTATTGGAGTTCATTATGTGCAAGGTGGTATGTATGAAATTGCAAGAGCAATGGAGAAAGTGTTAAAAGAGAAAAATGTGAATTTGATTCTCGAGACGAAAGTTTCTAGAATCATGACMTCTGGAAGAAGAACGACAGGTATCATAACCGATCAAGGAAAAAGAATAGATGCAGATATCATCGTATCAAATTTAGAAGCAATTCCATGTTATGAAACACTACTTCCAAAAGAACGAAAAAATGAAGTGGTCCTTGAAGATCTTCAGAAATTTCAACCAACTGTATCCGGTCTTGTTTTGTTACTAGGAATAAATCGCAAGTATGAACAGCTTGCGCATCACAATTTCTTTTTTTCAAATGACCCCAAAAAAGAATTCGATCAAATTTTTAACAAAAAACAACTAGCCGATGATCCGACTGTCTACATCGGTATTTCATCAAAATCTGATCATACCCAAGCACCTGAAGGGAAAGAAAATTTCTTTATCCTCACACATGTTCCACCACTAAAGAAGGGAGAAGATTGGTCTATTTATAGAGATCAATATCGTGAAAATGTTTTCTCTAAATTAGAACGGATGGGACTTGATGATATAAGAGAGCATATTGAATTTGAACATCAATTCATTCCAAACGATATCCAAGAATTGTATGGTTCAAACGGTGGTAGCATTTATGGAGTAGTGACAGATCGTAAACTAAATGGTGGATTTAAAATTCCAAATCAAAGCAAAGAATATGATAACTTGTATTTTGTAGGAGGCTCCACACACCCTGGAGGTGGAGTTCCAATGGTGACGTTATCTGGTCAATTAACCGCTGATTTAATTGAAGAAATTGAAGGGCTTAAAGATCAAGATCAACATGCTGGATAATGTATTGAAAAAAGAAGGCTGTATGCCTTCTTTTTTATGTGTGCCAGGCATGGCAACTATCTAGGTGGTGAAAGTCCACTGTGGGGGTACACATCGACCAACCACTAAGGAAGCGCAAGGTACTTATCGTGAGGTAAGGGCTGGAGGAAGCGTGGAATAAAATCTTGGCTTGACGAACAGAAACCTGATACTAAGGCTCTACAAAGGGATAAGGCTCCATAACAAGTCAAAGTCCAAAAGATGTGCGTAACTTTGTAGGGTAAATCAGGCAAGTAAAAGAGGAAGGATAGTTGTCTTACCCTGGGAGGTCTTGCGGATGTACGTAGGTACAGTCGAAAAAGGTTTGTCGCAAGAAGTCAGCAGAAGCCATAGTAATGAAGTAATTCATGAAGGGCTAAACAATTTATAGTGTTTCAACGCCACGAATGCGTAAGTGACCTACTCAGAATGTGTTAATGGGGAAAGTATGAGCGTACCTCAGAGGAAAACCAAAAGGGAGTTATCACTTATTACGTGAGAGGGAAGGAGAAACGAGTGTGGAACTTCTAGAACAGATTTTGAGTAATCAAAATATGAATGAAGCCTACTTGCGTGTATATAAAAATAAAGGCGCGAGTGGAGTTGATGGAGTAACAGTCGATGAACTGAAACAATATCTGAAAGAGAACAAGGATGAACTGCGCAGGCGCATCAGAACAAGAAAATACCAACCACAAGCTGCCTTAAGAGTGGAAATCCCAAAAGAAAATGGAAAGATGCGCAAATTGGGAATACCAACAGTAGTGGATAGAGTAGTTCAGCAAGCTATTCATCAAGTACTCAGCCCGATATTTGAAAAGCAGTTCAGTGAACTCAGCTATGGCTTTAGACCAAAAAGAAGTTGTGAGATGGCAATTGTAAAAAGCTTGGAATTTCTGAATGATGAACACGATTGGGTAGTGGACATTGACCTCGAAAGATTTTTCGATACAGTCCACCATGATAAGCTTATGCGAATTATATCCAATACAATAGACGATGGAGATGTTATCTCACTAATAAGAAAATACTTAGTTAGTGGGGTTATGGTGAATGGTAGATATGAAGAAACACCAGTTGGGACTCCGCAAGGAGGTAATCTCAGCCCTCTCTTAAGTAACATTATGTTGAACGAACTAGATAAGGAACTTGAAAATAGAGGACTACGATTCGTGAGGTACGCTGATGACGCTCTTATCTTTGTGAAGAGTGAAAAAGCAGCTATTAGAGTGATGAAATCAATCGTGAGATTTATAGAAGATAAATTAGGCTTGTTAGTCAATGCAGAAAAGAGTAAAATCTCCCGCCCGGGAGATTTGAAGTTTTTGGGCTTTGGTTACTACTACGATTTTAAAAATGGTAGATATCAAGTGAAACCTCACATAACTTCTGTACAGAAATTTCAAAGGAAGCTTCGACAATTGACAAAGCGAAACTGGAGTATCCCTTTAGATTACCGAATAATGAAATTGAAACAAGTCATTTTCGGATGGGTGAATTACTTTAGAATATCAAGCATGAAAAAGGTAATGACTCGTATTGATGGGAAGTTACGCTCAAGAATTAGGGTAATCATATGGAAACAATGGAAGGTACCGAGAAAACAAATCAAATCGCTAATTCAATTAGGAATTCCTAAGGAAGAAGCGAAAGGATTAACCTTTTGTCGAAAAGGCTACCGATATATAGGATTATCGAAAGTAGTTCAAAGAGCACTTTCAAACGAAAGACTAAAGCAGAGGGGAATTCCCTCTGCTTTGGAACGTTACCTAAAAGTACACACTGTAATATAAATTGAAACGCCGTATACGAGAACCGTACGTACGGTGTTGTGAGAGGGGCGAAAATAATTATATTATTTTCCCTCTACTCGATTTTTACGTTATGAGTATTAGTTTAAAAGAAGATTACATTTCAATTAATTTTTAAAAACACAACCTTATACACGTTTAGAATGTAGTAATATAGGGGAAAGAAATAGTTGGGCTACTCTTTATTACGATTCGTAACACACGTTGATTAACCAATACGCTCCATTCAACCCGAAAATTTATAGAAGGGAGTTGTATATATGGAAAGAATTTATGAACAGTTAGTTGAGTTAAATGTTGGGAACGTAAAATATAATGAGCCATTAAAGTATCATACTACTATAAAAATTGGTGGACCTGCCGATATTTTAATTGAACCTTATTCTATTGAAGCAATCGAAAAGATTATGAAGGTTATTATTAAGGGTGAAATTCCTTGGACGGTGATTGGACGAGGTTCTAATCTTTTGGTTTCTGATAAGGGTATTGAAGGAGTGGTCTTGAAGTTAAATAAAGGATTAGACCATATTGATATCAATGAAAATCAAGTCACAGTAGGTGCAGGGTATTCTCTTATTGTACTAGCAACGCAACTAAGTAAAAAAGGTCTAAAGGGCTTCGAATTTGCTGGTGGAATTCCTGGGAGTGTAGGTGGCGCCGTCTACATGAATGCAGGTGCCCATGGGATGGATTTATCGACTATATTAGTGAAAGCAAAGGTATTATTTGATGACGGTACAATAAGTTGGGTAACAAAAGAGGAAATGAAATACAGCTACCGAACTTCTGTCCTTCAAAAAAAACGTCCAGGTATCGTATTAGAAGCCATTTTTCAATTGGAAGCCGGGGATAAGCATTCTATACAAAATGAAATGCAAGTGAATAAGGACTATCGAAAAGAAACACAGCCATGGTCGAATCCTTGTGCGGGTAGTATTTTCAGAAATCCATTGCCTGAATATGCTGGAAGGCTTATAGAGACAGCCGGCTTAAAAGGGTATACGATTGGCGGAGCTAAAATATCAGACCTCCATGGAAATTTTATTGTGAATAATGGCAATGCAAGTGCCGAAGATGTACGGAAACTTATTCAATACATACAGCAAACCATTTATGATCTATATGGAATTCGAATGGAAACAGAAATTGAAATTATCGGTAGAAAATAGTGATTGACTCTTTTCTCTCATTTAAAGATGGTTTAAAATAATCTTATAGAATGTCATACGTCTTAATTTTCCAATTCGAAGAGTTATTTCGTTACTACGGTGAACGTTATATAGATGTTCTTTAATGACAACAACAGAGGGTTGTTGTCGTTCTCTTTTTAAGGGAGATAGAATGTATGAGTGGAGGAAAATGAATGGTTAGGGAAAAAGTCGTTTCCTTAGAAGATCGAGTACCTAAGCTAAAAGAACAGCGAAAGAAAAAGGCAAATAGAAGACTTGTCATGCTTTTGTCGTTGTTTTTTATATTAATATTATTAGTCGTCTATATTCAATCTCCACTTAGTCAGGTACAGGATTTGGTGATTGAGGGAAATGAATTATTAACAAATGAAACAATCGTAAACGAAACAGAAATTGAGATTGGAACGACGATTTGGTCTATTAGGAAATCCTCAGTTGAAGAAAAGATTAAAGAGCACCCTGTGATTAAAGATGTAAGAGTCCAACTGCTTTTCCCTAATAAGTACCTAATACAAGTAACGGAATATAAACAGTCCGCATTACTAGTGAATGGTACAGAGTGGTTTCCTGTATTAGAAAACGGCTATATCGTAAACGAACCAACTACAGATTGGTCGTTACAATCATATCCCATTGTAAGAGGATTTATTGAAGATAAGTATTTAGAATCCTTACTCACTCAGCTAACTAGCTTAGATGAACAAATTGTGCAACGCATTTCTGAAATTTATTATACTCCTAAAGAGACAGATGCTTATCATATTACTCTTTATATGAATGATGGGTTTGAGGTGAGTGCAACGATTAGAACGTTAGCTGAAAAATTAACCTTTTACCCTTCAATTATTAGCCAGCTAGACCCTAATCAAAAGGGAGTCATTGATTTAGAAGTTGGTACATACTTCAAAGCATATGAAACACCGAAGCAGGAAGGTGAAGAAACCACTAATGAAGAAAATTAAAAAAAAGAGCAAGAGGGAGCTATATATTCTTATCTCTAGTTTTTCTTGTTCTAGGGTTCATTCTATCTTTTTCCTATAATTTAACCAACCAACAAAAGATATCAGAGCCTACATCGTCGCTACAATTTAAAGAGGAAGATAGCTTACGTAATCAAATCAATGATCAAAAAGAATCAAACTTGGAACTACAAGAAAAATTGTATGCACTCCAAAATGAATTAAAGGATTATGAAACAGAATTATCAAAAAAGGAAGATGTTTATTTTAATTTAGTAGAGGACGTAAATAAGTATCGAATGTTTTTAGGAGAGGTCGATGTAAAAGGCCCAGGGCTAACAGTAAAATTAGAAGACGGTGCTTATGACCCAAAAGAAGACAATGTTAATAATTATTTAGTTCATGAGCATCATGTTTTTAAGGTGATTAATGAACTCTATATTGCAGGTGCGACTGCGATATCCATAAATGGGAAGAGAATTTCAGCGGACTCTTATATTGTTTGTAATGGACCGGTCATTACGGTTGATGGGGAACAATTTCCTGCACCCTTTGTCATTTCTGCAATAGGTGATTCTGAGGTATTAGAATCAGCTATTAACATAACAGGTGGTGTTAAGGATCAAATCGTTAACGATAACATCATATTCTCAATTGAAAAAATAAATCAAATGGTGATGGAGTCTGTTATCAACGAAATTTAGTACAGATATGTAAGGAAAGGTGAAAATGGTGTTTCGAAAGGGAATGATTGGTTTTACTGTCATCACTGCAGTAGTTGGTTTCATGTTGGCAATACAATTTCAAACAGTTAAGGAACCAGTTGTTCGTGATACGAGAGACATATGGGAATTGCGTAATGACCTACTAACGGAAAAAGAAAGGTACTCTATATTATTAGATCAAATTTCTGCGTTAGAAGATACAATAGAGAAATATGAGTCTGAACGTGAGACGAGTAAAGAACAAGCATTAAGAGATACGCTTGACATGTTAAAAAATGAAGCGGGTTTAACAGAGCGTGTGGGAACGGGTCTAACACTTTCCGTTGAACCAGTTACAGAAGAGATTCTTCTAGGTTCATCCATTCAACAAGTTTCACCTGATATGCTACAAAGACTCGTCAATGAATTGAATCGCTTTGGTGCACTGGCCATTTCCATTGACGGTCAAAGACTCGTAAACACGAGTGTAATACGTGATATTAATGGTAAAACAACCGTAAATGGTTTGCCTATTAAAAATATTCCTTTTACAATTGAAATCATAACGAAGGACATTGATTCTGCTCAAAATCTGTTTAATCAATTGCAAGTATCAGAAATAGTAGAAGGATTTTTTATTGATAATCTGAGAATTTCAATTTCTTCTCCTGAGGAGAATGTTGTAGTCCCAGCATATAATGACACAATAAGGATTCGCTTAATGGAGCAAGTTGAAGAAGGGGGTAACTCATAGTGTGGTTGCCAATAATGGGACTCTTAATTGGAGTTGCTCTAGGGCTACTTACAGATATTAAAATACCTGAAGAATACTCAAATTACTTATCGATTGCTGTACTTGCAGCTCTTGACACTTTATTTGGTGGAATTAGAGCGTATTTACAAGAAATTTACGATGAAAAGGTTTTTATTTCAGGATTCTTTTTAATATACTATTAGCTGCAAGTTTAGCTTTTCTAGGAGTTCATCTTGGTGTAGACTTGTATTTAGCTGCAGTTTTTGCTTTTGGAGTTAGATTATTCCAAAATATTGCGGTTATCAGAAGAATTTTACTTTCAAAATGGTCATCTACATCAACAAAAAACAAGAAAAAAGTTAATTATTTTAAAGGATAACAACCTGATCATGACGAATATTTACATATGGTATGTTCATGAATTTAGAGTAAGTTGTTGTTCTTAAATGAATAGAGTATTTAAGGAGGTGCCAAAGATTGAACAGCAATGAAATTTATGTAAGTTTAGACATCGGTACATCCACTACAAAAGTGATTATTGGCGAAATGACAAATGATTCTTTAAACATTATTGGAGTAGGGAATGTAGAATCCGAAGGGATCAGAAAAGGTTCCATTGTGGATATAGACGAAACGGTTCAGTCCATTAAACGTGCCATAATACAAGCTGAGAGAATGATAGGAATGAACATTAAACAGGTGATTGTCGGCATCTCTGGCAATCATGTGGCACTTCAACCTTGTCATGGCATTGTAGCTGTCTCTAGTGACAATCGTGAGATAACAAATGAGGACGTTGGTAGAGTGCTTGATGCTGCACAAGTAGTATCTATTCCACCAGATAGAGAAATCATTAATGTCATACCAAAACAGTTTATCGTGGATGGATTAGATGAAATTACAGACCCACGGGGTATGATTGGCGTTAGATTAGAAATAGAAGGTACGATCATAACAGGAAGTAAGACAATTTTACATAATACTCTTCGCTGTGTGGAGAGAGCAGGTCTTGAGATTTCAGATATTTTCTTACAGCCTTTAGCAGCAGGGACTATTGCATTATCTAAGGATGAAAAGCAAATGGGTACCGCGCTTATTGATATAGGTGGCGGCTCTACTTCTGTTGCAATCTTTGAACACGGTTATTTAAAAGAGTCTTTTGTTCTACCAGTTGGAGGAGTGCATATAACAAAAGATTTGTCAGTAGGTCTTCGTACTTCCACTGAATCTGCTGAAGATATTAAGAAACAATATGGACATGCTTTCTATGACGATGCATCACCAGATGAAATTTTCAGTGTACCAATTATCGGAAGTGATCAGCATGAACAATTTAACCAGCTTGAGCTTTCTGATATTATTGAGGCAAGATTAGAAGAACTATTTGAGTTAGTCTTACACGAATTAAGAAAACGTGGAATGGAAGACCTTCCAGGAGGCATTGTTTTAACCGGAGGTACATCTAATTTACCTGGTATATTAGAACTTGCTCAATATACGTTTAACAACCGAGTCCGCATTGCAATTCCTGATTACATTGGGGTTAGAGAGCCACAATTTATTACATCTGTTGGTCTAATTAAATATGCTTTTAAACATGCTAGATTACAAGGAAGAAATATAAATACGACGCTTACTCCACAAGAATCAAACGAGAGTCGTCAATCATTTAAGCAGGAAGCTAAAGTAAATACCAAACCAACTAAAAGAGAAGAGGATAAGGTCTCATCTAAGATGAAAAAAATATTTGGCCTCTTTTTTGAGTAGACATCGAGATGTAATTTCCATAAAATAGGAGGATTTATCATGTTGGAGTTTGATACGAATATAGATCAACTTGCTACAATTAAAGTTATCGGAGTTGGCGGTGGAGGAAATAACGCTGTCAACCGTATGATTGAACATGGTGTTCAAGGTGTAGAATTTATAGCAGTGAATACCGATGCACAAGCGTTGAATTTATCCAAAGCAGAAATAAAAATGCAAATTGGTGGAAAGCTGACGAGAGGTTTGGGAGCAGGTGCAAACCCTGAAGTAGGAAAAAAAGCAGCTGAAGAAAGTAAAGAACAACTAGAAGAAGCTCTAAAAGGAGCGGATATGGTATTTGTTACAGCTGGAATGGGCGGAGGTACAGGTACTGGAGCTGCACCAGTAATCGCTCAAATCGCAAGGGATTTAGGTGCATTAACAGTAGGTGTTGTTACTAGACCGTTTACCTTTGAAGGAAGAAAACGTTCTACTCAAGCTACTGGTGGTATTTCAGCAATGAAAGAAGCGGTTGATACACTTATTGTGATCCCTAATGACCGTCTACTAGAAATTGTTGACAAAAGTACTCCAATGCTTGAGGCATTTAGAGAAGCGGATAATGTATTGCGACAAGGTGTACAAGGTATTTCAGATTTGATCGCTACACCAGGTTTAATTAACCTAGACTTTGCCGATGTTAAAACGATCATGTCTAACCAAGGTTCTGCATTAATGGGAATTGGTGTGGCTACTGGAGAAAATCGTGCAGCGGAAGCAGCCAAAAAAGCAATATCTTCTCCTTTACTAGAAAAGTCTATTGATGGAGCTCAGGGTGTTCTAATGAATATCACTGGTGGAATGAACTTAAGTTTATATGAAGTTCAAGAGGCAGCTGATATTGTTGCTTCAGCTTCTGACCAAGAAGTAAATATGATCTTTGGTTCCGTAATCAATGAGAACTTAAAAGAAGAAATTGTAGTTACAGTAATTGCTACGGGCTTTAACGAAGAAGTTATTCAACAAAATAAGCCAGTTAGACCTACTGTTCAAACAAAACAGCCTCATACACCAAAAAGGGAAATGAAGCAAGAACAGCAGCCTGTAAATGAGCAACGTCAAACGACAACTCAACAAGTAGAAGACACTTTAGATATTCCTACTTTCTTACGTAATCGTAACCGACGTCGCTAATGAAAATTTTTAAAAACTAGACTGTCTAATTAATCTGCTACCATCAGATTAATAAATGCAGTCTAGTTTTTTTATATGTAAACGATTCCTGTATGATTTTGGATTCGGCAAATTCTAAAAGCAAAAAGTTCTTAGACACACCCATGTTGATTCCTAGTATCAAATAAACTCTCCTCTACTTTGCATGGTATTTAACCTACTCTAAAACGACAAAATCTTTTGTATTTTCTTTATATTTTACCCACAAACTGACACACTTCAAAAATAATCCACTGTATACTAACCGTAAACCATAGACAAGGAGTAGGAGGTCTTCTGAAATTTGGTCGTCTATCTTGATATAATCTGGTTATTAAATTTCCTTGTAGACAGTATGCTCCTTGCATTAACCGCTCTTTTCCTTAAGAGAAGTGTGAAATTGTGGAGATTTTTTATCGGAGGATTTATCGGGTCCATCATTCTCATCTCTTATTTTATGGAGGGGCTCTCATTTTTGTTACATCCAGTAGGAAAAATTGTCGTATCCATCTTTATGGTCTTAGCAACGTTTGGGTATAAAAGATGGAAGTATTTTGTTCAATCGCTTGGAATGTTTTATTTTCTTTCTTTTTTAGCGGGAGGCATGATTATTGGCTCTCATTATTTTATTCAGTGGGATAAAAGCTTATTACACGCAGTTTCAAAAGGGAGTGTCCAAGGCTTTGGGGACCCCATTTCATGGGTCTTTGTTCTTTTAGGATTTCCTGTTATTTGGTATTTTAGTCAATCGCAGAGAGAACAAATTCAAATCATCAATATTCAGTACGATCAGTTAGTTACCGTAAAAATAAAGATCATTGATATTTCTATTACGGTAAAAGGGTTGGTTGATTCAGGTAATCAATTGGTTGATCCTCTTTCCAAGTCTCCAGTTATGATCGTCTCCATTCAAAATATTCAGGAACAGTTTCATCCATTATTTGTAGAATGGTGCAAGGATGAAGAACAATTCAATCTTCCTGAACAACTAGAGGATCAATGGTTAGAAAGAGTTCGGTTAATACCTGCAAAATCCATTGGGAAAGAACATCAGATGTTGAAAGCCTTTAAACCAGACCTTATAGAAATTATGACGAACGATCAATCTTATGTTGTTAAAAAAGGGTTGGTCTCGTTTACTACTAGAGCTCTTTCTGCTGATGATGTGTTTGATTGTATTGTTCAGCCTAAGATGGTGTCTGATAACGCAAAAGGAAAGGTTTCATAAATGCACAAAGGGGAGATTAGGTGAAGCGTTTACGATTTAAATTGATGTACTGGTGGCACAAATTACGGTTGAAGCTAGGGTTAAAATCAGATGAAATCTACTATATAGGAGGAAGTGAGGCCCTACCTCCGCCCTTATCTAAAGAAGAAGAAGAAGTGCTTCTTCAGAAGTTACCTGGTGGTGATCAAACTGCGCGATCATTATTGATTGAGCGTAATCTTAGACTTGTTGTGTACATAGCAAGAAAGTTTGAAAATACTGGTATTAATATTGAAGATTTAATTTCTATTGGAACAATTGGTTTAATTAAAGCAGTCAACACATTCAACCCAAGAAAAAAAGATAAAGTTAGCTACATATGCCTCTAGGTGTATTGAAAATGAAATACTGATGTATTTGCGTAGAAATAACAAAATACGCTCGGAGGTTTCCTTTGATGAACCTTTGAATATTGATTGGGACGGCAATGAATTGCTTTTATCTGATGTATTAGGAACAGATGATGATATTATTACAAAGGATATCGAAGCAACCGTGGACAAGAAATTATTGTTTTCTGCCCTACATCAATTAAATGATCGAGAAAAGCAAATAATGGAGCTGCGATTTGGGCTGAATGGTGAAGAAGAAAAAACAACAAAAAGATGTCGCTGATATGTTAGGAATTTCACAATCGTATATTTCTCGTTTAGAGAAAAGAATTATCAAGAGGCTAAGAAAAGAATTTAATAAAATGGTGTAACAAAATACCTAAGGGTGCCTGACATCCTTAGGTATTTTTTATAACTATTCTGTATTTTAAAACTTTAATTCTCTATGCCTTGCTATATAAGACTTTATATTTTTCAGAAGAATCAACAATTTGAGAGTGTGCATATTTTTTCCTGCAGGGGAGATACTGTTTTTTGAACATCATCTCCTGTTAGGAGGGAAAAGAAATGTCACGCAACAAGGTAGAAATATGTGGAGTAGATACTTCAAAACTTCCTGTATTAAAAAACGAAGAAATGAGAGAGCTTTTTAGAAAGATGCAGGCAGGAGACACGTATTCCAGGGAGAAGCTTGTGAATGGTAACCTGCGATTAGTATTAAGTGTCATTCAACGATTTAATAATCGTGGTGAATATGTAGACGACTTATTTCAAGTAGGCTGTATCGGTCTAATGAAGTCAATTGATAACTTCGACTTAAGTCAGAACGTACGGTTCTCTACATATGCAGTGCCTATGATAATTGGAGAAATTAGAAGATACTTAAGAGACAATAATCCAATTAGAGTTTCAAGGTCGCTTCGTGATATTGCTTATAAAGCACTTCAAGCAAGAGAAAAGTTGATGGGAGAAACATCAAAGGAACC
Organism: Bacillus coahuilensis m4-4; assembly: GCF_000171615.1. Taxonomy (GTDB): domain Bacteria; phylum Bacillota; class Bacilli; order Bacillales; family Bacillaceae_K; genus Bacillus_T; species Bacillus_T coahuilensis. The sequence continues at coordinate 147,649 of NZ_ABFU01000028.3, forward strand.
AACCGCAGAAGAAATCGCGAAAGTGTTAGATGTACCTCATGAAGATATCGTATTTGCACTTGACGCGATCCAAGATCCAGTATCATTGTTCGAACCCATTTACAATGATGGGGGGGATCCTATCTTTGTGATGGATCAGCTAAGTGATGAAAGAAATCGAGATGTCAACTGGATAGAAGAAATTGCATTAAAAGAAGGATTAAGACGCTTAAACGATCGAGAAAAAATGATCATCAGGAAGCGCTTCTTCCAAGGAAAAACTCAAATGGAAGTAGCAGATGAAATTGGCATATCTCAAGCACAAGTATCGCGACTTGAAAAGGCAGCAATCAAACACATGAATAAAAACATTCAGTAAAAAGCAGACATTTAGTCTGTCTTTTTTTTCTTATTTGCATATATATTTAGTAATAGGGATGTAGAAATGAGGGAGAAAGATGGTAAGAATTTCTGATTTTCAAGTAAAGGATGTTGTGAACGTATCAGATGGAAGAAGACTAGGAAACATTGGGGATATAGAAATAAATTTGGATACAGGTAAGATTGAAGCTGTTGTGGTTGGAGGGACGGGTAAGGTGTTAGGATTTTTTGGAAAAGAAGAAGAAATCGTCATTCCGTTCCGATCGATTGTGAAAATAGGAGAAGATGTCATTTTAGTCAGGTTAACGGATGTCCATTATGTACAGGAAAAACTTGAACAACCAAAGAGCCAATGAAAAGGAGTCATGACGTGACTTCTTTTTTTGTGGTAAACTATCACTATATGTTGAAAGAAGGTAGAAACAAATGGAGCCTTTTGTACATGCTTCGACAAGCACTCTGATTATTGAAAAGTGGGTAACACAATTTCCTAATCTCACAATCGGTTTTACAACTAAGCTAGGTGGGGTAAGTAAAAACCAATATAGGGAATGCAATCTAGGGCATCATGTCGGTGAAGATAGACGTAGCGTTAATGTAAACCGAGTTTTCGTGGCAGATCAAATAGAACAACCTTTACATAATTGGGTTTCAGCAGAACAAACACATGGGAAACGAATCGAAAAAATTACTCCACTTATTCGGGGGCGCGGGGCTACTTGCTATGAAGATGCAGTGAAAGACTGCGATGGTTTCTATACGAATCATCCTGAAATACTTTTAACTCTTGCATATGCAGACTGTGTTCCTTTATTCTTCCTTCACCCTCATTCCAAATTAATAGGTATTGCCCATGCAGGTTGGAAAGGAACGGTTCTTGGTATTGGTAATGAAATGGTTCAAACTTGGGTCCAAGACGAAGGGGTTCCAATAAATGAAATCCATGTGGCGATAGGACCTTCGATTTGTACTACCTGTTATGTAGTGGATGATCCTATTATTACTAGATTAAATGAAACTATAGCGAATCCCACTTCTTTCTATACGGAAGTGTCATCTGGGCAATACCAATTAGACTTAAGAGGATTAAATAGAGAAATTCTTATTGAGGCAGGTATTATTAAAGAAAATATACTTACCACTAATTATTGTTCAGCATGTGATCAAAATTATTTTTTCTCATAGGAGAGATGAGGGAAAGACAGGTAGGATGCTAGGATTTATTGGTTGGAAGGGATGAAATCATTGCTTGTTAAAGACAATTTAAACCTATTGAATCAAAAAAATAAGAAAAAGCTTGTCTAAAATCTGGACGAGCACCAGAAGATGTTTCTATTATTGGTGTTACCAAATATGTGTCAATACAAAGAGCAAAAGAGGCAATTGATGCAGGTGTTCAACACCTTGGAGAGAACAGAGATGAAGGTTTTCTAGCTAAGTTTGAAGAAATTGGCTCAAATGTAACATGGCACTATATTGGAAATCTTCAAACACGCAAAGTAAAATCTGTCATTAACAAAGTAGACTACTTACATTCACTAGACCGCCTGAGTTTAGCGAAAGAAATTGAAAAAAGAGCAAATGCTCCTGTCCTATGCTTCGTTCAAGTCAATGTTTCAGGAGAAGAATCTAAACAGGGAATAGCTCCTGAACATATTATGGAATTTATTAAAGAACTAGCACATTTCTCAAACATAAAAGTAGTGGGCTTAATGACCATGGCCCCGTACAGTTCAGATGAGGTACTTCTACGTACTATTTTTCAAAAGCTACGTGTGCTTCGTGACGAGATAAAAAATTTGAATTTAGACTATGCCCCTTGTCAAGAACTCTCCATGGGAATGTCAAACGACTTCGAACTAGCGATTGAGGAAGGTGCCACGTATATTCGAATTGGAACTAGCCTTGTAGGCAATAAGGAGGAAGAATAGGATGGGAATTGGTACATCTTTTAAAAAGTTGTTCTTTTATGAAGATGAAGATGAATATGATTATGTAGAAGAAAAGTCTCAGAGCTTTGAAGAAGAGCAGCCCATGCTACGTTCTAAGCAGAAGCAAAAGCAAAACGTAGTAAGCCTTCAGAGTGTTCAAAAGCAATCAAAAATGATGATAGTTGAGCCACGAATGTATTCAGAGGCACAAGAAATTGCAGACCATTTGAAAGGGAAACGGTCTGTATTAGTTAACCTACAACGAGTATCACACGATCAAGCAAAACGAATTATTGATTTTCTAAGTGGAACAGTTTATGCTTTAGGTGGAGATATTCAAAAAGTCGGCGTAGATATCTTCTTATGTACGCCAGATACTGTGGAAGTTCAAGGTGCAATATCTGCACTTGAGGAAATAGAAGATTCTCATAATTCAAGGTGGTAATGAAATTGTCAATTATTATTGGTACACTTCAAACTGTATTAACAATGTACACGTATGTTCTGATTATTTACATCTTAATGTCCTGGTTTCCAAATGCACGAGAAACTTCATTTGGACAAGTTTTATCTAGATTGAGTGAACCTTATTTAGAGCCATTCCGTCGCTTTATTCCGCCATTAGGTATGTTTGATATTTCACCGATTGTTGCCATAATCGTACTTAATTTCGCAAATTACGGGCTAGCGGCAATCGGAACCTGGTTTTAAAGGAGTCTAGAAATAGGCTCTTTTTTGTATGCAAAATTGAACTAGCAGAAGGGGACAATATGCACATATATCAACATTTTAGACCTGAAGAAAAAGAATTTATTGATACGGTTATAAGATGGAAAGAAGAAGTGGCCAATCAGTACGCTCCTAAGCTAACGGATTTCCTTCACCCTAGGGAAAGACAAATTGTCGAAGCAATCATTGGGTCCCAGAGTGAAGTATTGGTGTCTTTCGAAGGATTACTTCCTGACGCAGAGAGGAAACGTTGTTTGATCTATCCAGACTATTTTCAACCTAAAATAGAAGACTTTGACTTGGCCCTATTAGAAGTAGAGTATCCCAGAAAGTTTATAACATTAGAGCATAGACAAATATTAGGTGCCTTAATGTCATTAGGTATTCGAAGGGAAAAATACGGAGATATTTTATTATCTGACGATCGAATTCAACTTATCGCGGCTAATGAATTAAAATCATATATTACGCTCCAATTTACTGAAGTAGGAAAAAGTCAAATTGAACTGATTGAAAAAAATCGAAAAGAAATTATCCAACCGAATGAAGAGTGGTCAGAATATCAAACGACCGTCTCGTCTCTACGTTTAGATGTTATGTTATCCACTCTGTTAAAAATCAGTAGAAATAAAGCTCAAGCTTATATCACGACAAATAAAGTAAAAGTAAATTGGCGAGAAGAAGACAGAGTATCTTTTATATGTGAACCAGGTGATATGATCTCTGTCAGAGGAAAAGGAAGGCTTAAAATTTTTTCTCTTGATGGTCAAACAAAGAGAGAAAAGTGGAAAGTTACGGCTGGATTGTTAAAATAACGAAAAAATTTAAAGGAATTTCCCCATAATCTGTCGAAAAACAGTATAATAGCAGTAAGACTACTTTGACTGTGGAGGTGGCGTCATGCCTTTAACACCATTAGATATACATAATAAGGAATTTAGCAGAGGATTTAGAGGGTACGATGAAGATGAAGTAAATGAATTTCTTGACCAAATTATTAAGGATTATGAATTACTTATTCGTGAAAAGAAAGAGCTTGAAGAAAGATTACTTTCAACGGATGAAAAGCTTAGTCATTTCTCAAACATTGAACAAACGCTAAATAAATCAATTATTGTCGCACAGGAAGCAGCAGAAGAAGTAAAAAGCAATGCCCAAAAAGAGGCTAAACTCATTGTTCGTGAAGCAGAAAAAAATGCGGACCGAATTGTAAATGAATCGTTAGCGAAGGCTAGAAAAATTGCACTTGAAGTAGAAGAGTTAAAAAAACAAGCGAAGGTTTTCCGTACGCGCTTCAAAATGCTCATCGAAGCTCAGCTTGATATGCTGAAAAACGATGATTGGGATACATTATTAGAATTTAAAATGGATGCCTCCGAACTAAAATCTTTAGAAGAAGAAGACACATTATCTTGACGAACACCTTTCTTGTTTCATATAATAACTTAACAATGATAAATTAATGAACGTCTGCGTTGAATGGGAAGAGTACTATTAAGACTAAATGTAGCGAGCTAGGGATGGTGTGAGCCTAGTTTTAAGGATAATAGGAAAATCACCCAGGAGCACTTTCAGTGAACGGGCCACTTAGTAGCTTAAAGCGAGTTATTCACGTTACGAATTCCAAGGAGAATAGCGCGTATGCTATTTACTAGGGTGGTACCGCGGGAAAACCTTCTCGTCCCTTTTCGGGACGAGGAGGTTTTTTATTTTTATCTGAGACAGTGTAAAAGTACATGTCTCCGTTAAAACTGAAAGCATAAACGGCGTTTAAGAGGAGGAATGAAGATGGAATACAAAGATACATTGCGAATGCCAAAAACAGAATTTCCGATGCGAGGAAATCTTCCGAATCGTGAACCTCAGATTCAAGCAAAATGGGAAGAACTAAATATCTATCAAAAGGTTCAAGAACATACAAAGGGTCGTCCTTTATTTGTCCTGCATGACGGACCTCCATACGCAAATGGAGATATCCATATGGGCCACGCTCTTAATAAAGTGTTGAAAGATTTTATTGTCCGTTATAAATCAATGTCAGGATTCCAAGCTCCGTATGTGCCAGGTTGGGATACGCATGGGTTACCGATTGAACAAGCGTTAACTAAAAAAGGCGTGAAACGTAAAGAAATGAGCGTTGCTGAATTTAGAGAGCTTTGTGAAGAATATGCACTTGGTCAAGTAGAAAGTCAAAAAAGAACAATTCAAACGTGTAGGGGTTCGCGGTGATTGGGAGAATCCTTATATTACGTTAAAGCCTGAGTACGAAGCAGAACAAATTCGAGTGTTCGGAGAAATGGCGAAAAAAGGCTACATCTATAAAGGGAAGAAGCCAGTATATTGGTCTCCAACCTCAGAATCAGCTCTAGCAGAAGCAGAGATTGAATATCACGACAAGAAATCACCTAGTATTTATGTAGGGTTTAGTGTAGTTGATGGAAAAGGTCTTCTCGAAGAAGGGACTCAAATTGTCATTTGGACGACAACACCTTGGACAATTCCTGCTAACCTAGCCATTGCCGTACATGCTAGCTTAGATTACGTTATTGTTCAAACAGAAGATAAAAAATATGTTGTTGCGAAAGACTTACTTGAATCCGTTGCAAAAGAAGTGGGTTGGGAAGAGTACAGCGTAGTTCAAACTGTTAGGGGCGCTGAGCTTGAATACGTAAAGGCAAAACACCCATTATATGACCGTGAGTCGTTAGTTATCTTAGGTGATCATGTTACAACCGAGACCGGAACTGGCTGTGTTCATACAGCACCTGGACACGGTGAAGATGATTTCTTAGTCGGAAAGCAATATGGTTTGGACGTATTATGTCCTGTAGATGATAAAGGTGTGATGACAGAAGAAGCTCCAGGTTTTGAAGGCTTATTTTACGATCAAGCCAATAAACCCATCACAGACAAATTAGAAGAAGCTGGAGCATTATTAAAATTATCATTCTTTACTCACTCTTATCCTCACGACTGGAGAACAAAAAAACCAATTATTTTTAGAGCAACTGCACAATGGTTTGCATCGATTGATAAATTCCGTGAAGAATTATTAACAGCTGTAAAAGAAACAAACTGGATCCCAGCATGGGGAGAAACCCGTTTATTTAATATGGTACGTGATCGTGGAGATTGGTGTATCTCCAGACAACGTGCATGGGGAGTTCCAATTCCAGTATTCTATGCTGAAAATGGAGAAGAAATTATCACCGATGAAACTATCAACCATGTAATCCAATTATTTAAAGAACATGGATCTAATGTTTGGTTCCAGCGTGACGCGAATGATTTACTACCAGAAGGCTTTACACATGAAGGAAGCCCTAACGGAGTATTTACAAAAGAACAAGATATCATGGATGTTTGGTTTGATTCTGGGTCCTCACATCAAGCAGTACTAGAAGCTCGTGAAGAATTGCAGCGACCTGCTGATTTATATCTTGAAGGTTCAGACCAATATCGTGGGTGGTTCAACTCAAGTTTAACAACTGGTGTTGCGGTTACAGGAAAAGCCCCATATAAAGCAGTATTAAGCCATGGATTCGCGCTCGACGGTCAAGGACGTAAAATGAGTAAAAGCTTGGGTAATGTTATGGTTCCGAACAAAGTAATTCAACAGCTCGGAGCGGATATTCTTCGTTTATGGGTTTCATCTGTTGATTATCAAAGTGATGTTCGCGTATCTGATGCGATCTTAAAACAAGTAGCAGAAGTGTACCGTAAAATCCGTAACACCCTTCGATTCTTACTAGGTAATCTACATGATTTTGCACCTGAAACTAACAGAGTAGAATACAATCGTTTACGTGAAGTTGATCAATTTATGATGATTAAATTAAACAAATTGATTGCCGATGTGAAAAAAGCTTATGAACAGTATGAATTTGCAACAATTTATCACTTGATCAATAATTTCTGTACTGTTGAGCTTAGCTCATTTTACATGGACTTCGGTAAAGATATTCTGTACATCGAAGGAGAAGACCATCCAGAACGACGTGCAATGCAGACCGTTATGTACGATACACTTTTTGCTTTAACAAAATTACTAAGCCCAATTCTTCCTCACACAGCGGACGAGGTATGGGTGTTCATTCCAGGAGTCGAAGGAGAAAGCGTCCAGCTTACCTCAATGCCTGAATCTGAGACATTCAATAATGCAGAACAAATCGTTGTAAAATGGGAAAAATTCTTATCCTTACGCGACCAAGTGTTAAAAGCATTAGAAGAAGCGCGTAATGAAAAAGTCATTGGAAAATCACTTGAAGCCAAGTTAACTCTTTATGTTTCAAAAGAAACAGGAGAGCTTATCGAGTCAATTGAAGAAAGTCTAAAACAACTATTTATCGTTTCTGCCTTTGAAGTAGCTGGAACACTAGAGGATTCACCTGCTTCTGCAACCACATTTGAAAATGTAGCCATCGTTGTATCACAAGCAGAAGGTGAGAAATGTGAACGTTGCTGGACTGTTTCTACTGATGTAGGAGAGGCTGAAGCTCACCCAACATTATGTGTACGTTGTGCGGATGTTGTGGAAACCTACTATAAATAAGTTGAAGGAACCGAGTTTATTCTCGGTTTTTTTTTACTATTTTGGGCTGTAACTGGCGCAAGCGAGCGAATAGGTGGGCAGATGTAGGAACTAGAAGTGGGAAACTACGCGCTAGTGATCATTAAAAAAACGCCAGAAGAGCAATTAGAAACACCAAAAGTAATAATAAAGGTCTCAAAACGCAAACACAACCAGAACACACGAACTCATATCTCCCACTTTCCTATTTTTCCTTATCTTACATTCAATCAAAACGGCTCTCACACACCATACTAAGGAAAAAGGAGGGGCAGTCATGAACGAACTATTATTAACTGAACTGGAAATGATGCTAGAAGAATTACATCAAGCCAATCCTAAACACCCTCAAGTGAAAGAAATGGTAAAAAGAGAACGTCGTGATATCGCTCGAATATTAGAGGTAGGCTACAATATGGAAGCAAGCGAAGAGCTAACGTATTTTCCTCAAGATATGGAATGCTGGAAGTCTTATTTAAAGGCTCCTATTCACTATGAAAAGAACTCTTATAAAAATTTTCCCAAATCGTAAAGGTTTATGCTAAAATGCAAAGGTAATACTTTTAGTAGATGGAGGCTATCCTATGGTATTTTATTACCTTATTGCAGCAATTGTCATACTGTTAGATCAGTGGACAAAAGCATTAATCGTAAAAAATTTCACACTTGGTGAAAGTATAGAAATTATTCCAAATGTTTTGTATTTAACGTCTCATAGAAATACAGGTGCAGCATGGGGCATTTTGGCTGGCCAAATGTGGTTTTCTATATTGTTACAACGATAGTCATCATTGGAATCCTTTTTTACCTTCATACAGAAGCGAAAGGAAATAAACTGTTTTCAGTAAGTTTAGCTCTATTATTAGGCGGTGCTATTGGGAATTTTATCGATCGGATCTTTAGAAAAGAAGTGGTTGATTTTATTGATACATATATCGGATCATACGATTTCCCAATCTTTAATATTGCAGATTCAAGTTTAACAATTGGTGTCATCTTTGTTATGATTAGCATCATTTTAGACGAGCGGAAAAAGAAGGAGCTATAGAATGGAACGTTTTGAACATACGGTAACACAAGAGCAGGTTGGGGAGAGAATCGATAAAGTAGTCTCTACCATTAATAGTGATTGGTCAAGATCTCAAGTACAACAGTGGATTAAAGACGGTCATGTTTTAGTAAATATGGAACAAAAGCGAACGAATTATAAAAGTCAGGCTTCAGATGTGATTACCATTGAAGTGCCTGAGGCTGAAGTTTTAGATGTTGAAGCGGAAGATTTAAACCTAGATGTTTATTATGAGGATCAAGATGTCATTGTCGTGAATAAACCAAAAGGGATGGTTGTCCACCCTGCACCAGGTCATTATTCAGGAACTTTAGTAAACGGCTTGATGCATCATTGTAAGGATTTATCGGGAATTAATGGAGTAATGCGTCCTGGAATCGTCCACCGTATTGACAAGGATACGTCTGGACTTCTAATGGTTGCAAAAAATGATGTAGCCCATGAACATCTGGTTAACCAATTAGTTGAGAAATCAGTCACACGAAAATATATGGCTCTTGTTCATGGTGTCATTCAACATGATTACGGTACAATTGATGCGCCAATTGGACGAGATAGTAAAGATCGACAGAGCATGACCATTGTAGATCAAGGGAAGCATGCTGTTACTCACTTTGAGGTGAAAGATCGATTTGAACAATATACGTTAGTGGAGTGCCAGCTTGAGACGGGAAGAACCCATCAAATTCGTGTTCATATGAAGTATATTGGATTTCCGTTAGTAGGGGACCCAAAATATGGACCAAAGAAAACGATGGACATTGGTGGACAAGCGTTACACGCAGCGGTTTTAGGTTTTATTCATCCTCGGACTGAAGAATACCTGGAATTCACTGCACCGATTCCAAGTGAGTTTAATGAGCTTCTACAAAATTTGCAAAAATGAATTGACAGAGTGTAGGAAAAGGCTTATAGTAGCAATAGCTTAATACATTACCTTTAATTAAGTCCAGAGAGGCTTTAAAAGGACCTAACATCATGTTTAATTACTATTATGATGCTTGGCATCCTTATGCCCTCTCGGAACTATCGAGAGGGCTTTTGTTTTGGAATAAATACGCTAAGGAAGGAGGAAAATATATGACAGAGAAAGCCGTCGTATTAGACTCTCCAGCTATTAGAAGAGCATTAACACGTATCGCCCATGAAATTATTGAACGAAATAAAGGGATTAAAGATTTGGTGCTAGTTGGTATCAAAACAAGAGGGATATACTTAGCCAACCGTCTTGCTGAAAAGATTGAACAAATCGAAGGCGAAACAGTCAACGTAGGTGAACTTGATATTACTTTATATCGAGATGATTTAACCATTAAGCATGAGGAACCTGAAGTGAAAGGCTCTGATGTCCCAACAGAAATTAGTGGTAAAAGGTTGTACTTGTAGATGATGTTCTTTATACAGGCCGGACTGTAAGAGCTGCCCTAGACGCGTTGATGGATATTGGAAGACCAAGTCAAATTCAATTAGCTGTTTTAGTCGACCGTGGTCACAGAGAACTACCAATTCGAGCTGATTTTGTTGGAAAGAATATTCCTACATCAAGCGAAGAGCAAATTGTTGTTCAGCTGACGGAAGTAGATGAGAATGATCAAGTGAGTATTTATGAAAAAGAATAGCACCCTTTTAATGGCAGTCCAGAGAGGCTGACAAAGGGGAATAGGAAACAGATGAATCTATGATAGGGTTCTCGTTTCTCTGTACCCTCTTTGTATACAAGCAAAGAGGTTTTTTTATGGGAAAAATGAGGAGGAATATAAAATAGAAAAAAGATATCGTCTTAGACGTTCATGAAAAACCATCACCAGAGAAATGGCTGCTATTTAGTATCCAGCATTTATTTGCGATGTTTGGAGCAACCATTTTAGTTCCATTTCTTGTAGGATTGCCCCCAGCTGTAGCGCTTGTTTCAAGTGGAGTGGGCACGTTAGCCTACTTACTTATTACAAGAGGACAAATTCCTGCGTATTTAGGATCCTCCTTCGCCTTCATTTCACCAATCCTTATTGCCAAAGAAGGATATGGGATGGGCGGAGCTATGGTTGGAAGTTTTTTAGCGGGTATTGTGTACGGAATTGTTGCACTCTGTATTGCAACCTTTGGGGTTGGTTGGATCAAAAGAATTTTACCACCTGTGGTTGTGGGACCGGTTATTATTGTCATCGGACTTGGACTTGCTGGTACCGCAATTAGCATGAGTATGAATGATGCAAACGGAGAGTATAGTACAACAAATTTTCTTGTTGCACTAGCAACACTTGGGATTACCATTCTTTGCTCCGTCGTGTTAAAAGGTTTCTTTAAACTAGTACCAATCCTAATTGGGATTGTCTCTGGTTACACAATTGCAGCATTTGCTGGCCTTGTGGATTTTACAAATGTTATAGAAGCAAAATGGATTCAAGCACCAGATTTCTTTCTTCCATTCTTATCCTACACCCCTAGTTTTTCTTGGAGTATTGTAGCGATTATGGTACCCGTTGCCATTGTGACCTTGGCAGAGCATACAGGAGATCAGCTTGTGTTAAGTAAAGTAGTAGGAAAGAACTTTATTGAAAAGCCAGGTTTACACCGATCGATTCTTGGTGACGGAGTAGCAACAGTGATTGCATCACTCATTGGTGGGCCACCAAACACCACATACGGAGAAAATATCGGAGTTCTTGCTATAACAAGAGTATACAGTATATATGTGGTAGCAGGAGCAGCCGTCTTAGCGGTAGCCTTCGGATTTATCGGAAAGATTTCAGCTTTAATCAGTTCCATCCCAACACCTGTAATGGGAGGAGTATCGATTCTCTTATTCGGAATTATTGCATCCAGTGGGCTCCGTATGCTAATAGATAATGGAGTTAACTTAGAGAACAACCGAAATTTAATTATCTCTTCCGTGATCTTAGTCATCGGAATTGGAGGGGCATTCATTAAATTAACAGCAGATGTGTCACTAAGCGGAATGGCATTAGCAGCTATTGTGGGAGTTATATTAAATCTTGTTCTTCCAGGAGGAGAAAAAGAAGAAAGTCAGCTGTTTGAAGAATCAGAAGTTAAAAATAGTATTGAAACTGCATAGTACCTTTTAAATTGGTCCAGAGAGACCAGCAAGGGTTTTAAAGAGGCAGGGATGTATTCCGATGCTTCTTTCCGTACACCCTTGACACTGTTAAGGGTGTTTTTATAAAAAGGGAGGAAAGGCGCATGAATCATTTATTTACGATAAAAGACTTAAGTACGGATGAAATTCACCATATACTTACCCAAGCAGATCGTTTTAAAAACGGAGAAACTTGGTTGCCATCAGATCAAGTATTTGTTTCCAATTTGTTCTTCGAAGCGAGTACAAGAACTAAGATGAGTTTTGAAATAGCCGAAAAACGACTTGGTTTGCAAGTGATTCCGTTTGAAACTACAACGAGCTCCACTGTAAAAGGAGAAACGCTATACGATACAGTGAAGACCCTAGAAAGTATTGGGGTTAAGCTAGTGGTCATTCGCCATCCTGAAGATTCCTACTTCTCTCAACTAGTAGATGGTATAAATATTCCTATTTTAAACGGGGGAGATGGGAGTGGAAATCATCCTACACAATGTTTATTAGACTTGTTTACGATCAAAGAAGAGTTTCAGCAATTTGAGAATCTGACCGTCAGTATCATAGGAGATCTCCGTCATAGTCGGGTTGCTAGAAGTAACGCAGAAGCGCTAACAAAGCTTGGAGCAAACGTTATCTTCTCAGGACCAGAGGATTGGTTCGATGAAGAATATAACCAACACGGTCCTTTTTTACCTGTAGATGAAGCTGTTATGGAAAGTGATGTGGTAATGCTACTAAGGATACAGCATGAACGTCACAAGGAAACAGCCCACCTGACACAAGAAGAATATCATCAACAGTATGGCTTAACGATAGAACGGTACAATCGAATGAAACAAGGAAGCATTGTGATGCACCCTGCTCCAGTAAATCGTGATGTAGAAATTGCCTCCGAATTGATAGAAGCGCCACGATCGAGAATTTTCAAGCAAATGGAAAATGGTGTTTATATACGAATGAGTGTCATAAAAAGAGCATTACATAAGGGGGAAGAAGGATGGATTGGCTAATTCAAAATGGTAGAGTGCTAGACCAAGAGGGAGAGCTTGTTAAGAGAGACCTTCGGATAAAGAATGGCAAAATTGTGGATATGGCAGAAACTCTTTCTGTACAGGATGAATCCGTTATTGATGCAAAAGGACACGTCATTTTACCTGGGTTTGTAGATCTCCATGTTCATCTTCGTGAACCAGGAGGAGAGAAAAAAGAAACGATTTATACGGGGACTCTTGCTGCCGCAAAAGGTGGATTCACCACCATTGCCAATATGCCGAATACTAGACCAGTGCCGGACAATCAAGAGACAATGAAATGGCTAATGAATCGAATTCAAGAAACTGCCCATGTAAGAGTGTTACCATATGCTTCGATTACTGTAAGACAATTAGGCAAGACCTTAACGAACTTTGATGAATTAAGTGAAACGGGAGCGTTCGCTTTTACCGATGACGGTGTTGGGGTTCAAACGGCTGGTATGATGTTTGAAGCCATGACGGAAGCTGCGCGCATCGGAAAATCTATTGTAGCGCATTGTGAAGATAATTCATTACTATACGGAGGCGCTGTACATAAAGGCGCATTTTCAGAAACGTCTGGAATACCTGGCATATTATCGGCTAGTGAAGCTGTACACATTGCAAGAGATGTGCTACTTGCTGAAGCAACAGGATGTCACTATCACGTTTGTCATATTTCAACAAAAGAAAGTGTAAGAGTCGTAAGAGATGCTAAGCGAGCGGGTATAAACGTAACGGCAGAAGTTACTCCTCACCATTTGCTTCTCTGTGAAGAAGATATTCCAGGAAATGATGCGAATTATAAAATGAACCCACCACTTCGTGGCCTTTCTGACAAAGAAGCACTATGGGAAGGGTTACTGGATGGAACCATTGATTTTATCGCAACAGATCATGCACCTCATACGGAAGCAGAGAAATCAGAAGGAATGCTTGCTGCCCCGTTTGGTATTGTGGGTTAGAATTGCCTTTCCTCTCCTCTATACCAAATGTGTTCAAGAAGGAAAGTTAAGCTTAAAAGAACTGGTTGATTTTATGACCGTAAAGCCTTCAAAATCTTTCCGTTTATCGTACGGAACGCTTGAAGTTGGAAGTCTAGCAGATATCACACTGGTTAATCTTGACGAGGAACGAGCTGTAGAGCCTTCAACGTTCCTCTCCAAAGGAAAAAATACTCCATTTGCTGGAGAACGTTTGAAGGGTTGGCCAGTAGCTACTTTGGTAGAGGGAAAAATTGTATGGAAGGATGAACAATGATGAGAAGAATGCTCCTTTTAGAAGATGGAACGGTATTTAATGGTGAGGCATTTGGTGCAGATGTGAACACGTACGGTGAGGTTGTATTTAATACGAGTATGACTGGATACCAAGAAATTCTTTCAGATCCTTCCTATTGTGGACAAATTATTACCTTTACGTATCCCCTCATAGGGAACTACGGCATAAACCGAGATGATTTTGAAAGCATTACTCCCTATATAAAAGGAATGATTGTCAGAGAAGTAGCCGATTTCCCAAGTAACTGGAGAAATGAACTTCCATTAGATACATTGCTAAAACAGCGGGGCATTCCAGGGATATCAGGAATTGATACGAGAAAGTTAACAAGAAAAATTCGTGAGTACGGCACGATGAAAGGGATTATTTGTCCAGTGGACATAAACATTCACGAGGCCCTACAAACGCTAATTGCTACCGAGCTACCAACAGATCAAGTTAAAACGGTATCCACCAAAACTTCGTATCCGTCACCTGGTAGAGGAAAAAGAGTTATTTTAGTAGATTTTGGTATGAAGCATGGAATACTTCGTGAGTTGAATCGTAGGAACTGTGATGTGATTGTTGTGCCATATAACACAACTGCCGAGGAAATTAGACAATTACATCCAGATGGAATCATGCTATCAAACGGACCAGGAGACCCAAAAGATGTTCAGGAAGGGATTAACATGATTCAGGAACTACTTGGTGAAATTCCGTTGTTTGGAATCTGTCTAGGTCATCAACTGTTCGCATTAGCTTGTGGTGCGGATACGTATAAAATGAAGTTTGGCCACCGTGGCGCCAATCAACCTGTGAAGGATTTACGTACAGGTAAAGTGGCATTGACTTCTCAAAATCACGGGTTTTCAGTTGATCAAGATTCTTTAGAAGGAACGGGTTTAGAAGTTACCCATATTGCTCTGAACGATCAAAGTATTGAAGGCTTAACACATACGAAATATCCAGCCTTTACTGTCCAATATCATCCCGAAGCTTCACCTGGTCCTGAAGATGCAAATACGTTATTCAATGACTTCCTAGATTTAATGGAAGAGAATAGAAAGGAGAAAACTCATGCCTAAACGTACGGATATTTCATCCATCTTAGTCATTGGTTCAGGTCCAATCATTATTGGTCAAGCAGCCGAATTTGATTACGC
The DNA here is from genome assembly GCF_000171615.1 of Bacillus coahuilensis m4-4. Taxonomy (GTDB): domain Bacteria; phylum Bacillota; class Bacilli; order Bacillales; family Bacillaceae_K; genus Bacillus_T; species Bacillus_T coahuilensis. The sequence continues at coordinate 162,841 of NZ_ABFU01000028.3, forward strand.
AGGTACACAAGCATGTCTTGCGTTAAAAGAAGAAGGATACAGAGTCATTCTTGTAAATTCAAATCCAGCCACGATTATGACGGACGCAGAAATGGCCGATAAGGTCTACATTGAACCACTAAGCTTAGAGTTCGTCAGTCGGATTATCCGTAAAGAGAGACCTCATGCAATCCTACCTACACTTGGAGGACAAACGGGATTAAACCTAGCTGTAGAACTTGCGGCTTCAGGAGTATTAGAGGAATGCAGAGTGGAGATCCTAGGTACAAAACTTTCTGCGATAGAGCAAGCAGAAGACCGAGATTTATTTAGAAATCTTATGAATGAGTTATCCGAGCCTGTTCCAGAGAGTGAAATCATTCGAAACGTAGTTGAAGCGAAAACATTTGTAAAAGAAGTTGGCTATCCTGTCATTGTTAGACCTGCTTACACTCTAGGCGGTACTGGTGGAGGGATTTGTCATAATGAAGAGGAACTCGAGGAAATTGTAACATCTGGACTGAAATATAGCCCTGTTACACAGTGTTTAGTAGAGAAAAGTATTGCAGGCTTTAAAGAAATAGAATACGAGGTTATGAGAGATGGCAATGATAACGCCATCGTTGTATGTAATATGGAGAACTTTGATCCAGTCGGAATTCACACAGGAGATTCGATTGTAGTAGCACCAAGCCAAACATTAAGTGACAGAGAATATCAAATGCTACGAAACACCTCATTAAAAATAATAAGAGCCCTTGGGATAGAAGGTGGCTGTAATGTCCAATTAGCACTAGATCCAAATAGCTTCCAATATTATATTATTGAAGTAAATCCAAGGGTGAGTCGATCCTCCGCCTTAGCAAGTAAAGCAACAGGATATCCCATCGCCAAATTAGCTGCAAAAATTGCCGTTGGGTTAACACTAGATGAAATGATGAATCCTGTAACAGGTAACACTTATGCAAGCTTTGAGCCAGCTTTGGACTATGTGGTCACAAAGATTCCAAGATGGCCTTTTGATAAATTTGAATCAGCCAAGCGTAATTTAGGCACGCAGATGAAAGCGACTGGAGAAGTGATGGCAATTGGGCGAACGTTTGAAGAATCGCTATTGAAAGCCGTACGCTCCCTTGAAAGTAATGTGTTTCACCTTGAATTAGAAGATGGACACACCTTTAGTGATGAACTCATTGAAAAACGTATTCGAAAAGCCGGAGACGAGCGCCTCTTTTATATTGCTGAAGCAATAAGAAGAGGAGTAACAATCGAAACCATACATGAATGGAGTCAAATTGACTTATTTTTCTTTGTACAAAATACGAAAAATTCTTCAGTTTGAGAAAGTCTTAATGGATCATCCTTTTGAGAAAGAGTGGGCGTTAAAGGCTAAGAGACTAGGATTCTCTGATTATAAAGTGAGTGAGCTTTGGAAATCGAAGGAAAGTACGTTTTATCAATGGCGAAAAGATGCTGGAATTTCTGCTGTCTATAAAATGGTCGATACTTGTGCAGCAGAGTTTCACTCCGAGACTCCTTACTTTTATGGTACCTATGAAGAAGAAAATGAAAGTGTCGCTACTGATAAAGAGAGCGTCATTGTACTCGGATCTGGTCCTATCCGGATTGGGCAGGGGGGTTGAATTTGATTATGCTACGGTACACTCTGTATGGGCCATTAAAGAAGCAGGGTATGAAGCGATTATTGTCAATAACAATCCAGAAACTGTATCAACGGATTTTAGCATTAGCGACAAACTGTACTTTGAACCTTTAACTATTGAAGATGTGATGAACATAATCGATTTAGAGAACCCAAAAGGAGTCATTGTACAATTTGGAGGACAAACAGCGATTAACTTAGCGGATCAGCTTGTAGCAAGAGGCGTTACAATTCTTGGTACTGATCTTGAAGATATGGACCGAGCAGAGAATCGAGACAAGTTTGAAGCAGCTCTTACAAGATTAGAGATTCCTCAACCACTTGGAAAACGGCCACTTCAATAGAAGGAGCCTTATCAATCGCAGCTGAAATCGGTTATCCCGTTCTCGTCAGACCATCTTACGTACTTGGCGGAAGAGCCATGGAAATCGTGTACCAGGAAGAAGAGCTCCTTCACTATATGCACCATGCAGTGAAAGTTAATCCTGCCCACCCCGTTTTAATTGACAGATATTTAACAGGGCGCGAAATTGAAGTGGATGCCATTTCTGACGGAGAAGATGTCGTCATTCCAGGTATTATGGAGCATATTGAGCGTGCTGGGGTGCATTCAGGAGATAGTATTGCTGTATACCCTCCGCAAAAATTAACACTAGAGCAAAAAGCTTTGATTGAACAATATACTGTAAAGTTAGCGCGCGGATTGAAAATTAAAGGGCTGTTAAATATTCAATATGTCGTATCAAAAGGTGAAATTTTCGTTCTTGAAGTAAATCCAAGATCAAGTAGAACGATCCCTTTTTTAAGTAAAATAACGGAAGTACCAATGGCAAATGTAGCAACAAAGGTTATATTAGGAGCCTCATTAAAGGAACTAGGATACAAAACGGGGTTACTTGAGGAAAACCAGGGGTTTACGTAAAAGTACCTGTGTTCTCTTTTGCAAAGCTAAGACGACTTGATATCACGCTTGGACCAGAGATGAAATCGACTGGTGAAGTCATGGGGAAAGATACCACTCTTGAAAAGGCACTCTACAAAGGGCTAGTTGCTGCAGGCATGAATATTAAAGATCATGGATCTGTACTACTAACCGTTGCAGATAAAGACAAAGAGGAAGCAGTCCTTCTTGCAAAGCGTTTTGTCAATATTGGGTACCGAATTATGGCGACTAAAGGAACAGCGGAAGTACTTCAAGAAGCGGAAATTGCTGTAGAAGAAGTGGATAAAATTGGATCAAAGGGTCCTACCCTTTTAAATGTAATTCAAGATGGACAGACACAGCTTATTATTAATACATTAACCAAAGGAAAACAGCCAGCACGTGATGGATTTAGAATTAGAAGAGAGGCGGTTGAAAATGGGATCCCATGTTTAACTAGCCTTGATACAGCTGAGGCCATTCTTCAAGTGATCGAAAGTATGACATTCTCAAGTGAAGCATTACCACTTCCAGTGAAACGAAACGTGGTGACACAATGAGAAAGGAATTGATGACAATACGCTATCATCAAGAAATTGCCCACAATATTTATGAGCTGGAGGTAGAGGGTACGTTAGTGCAGGATATGAATTCTCCAGGACAATTTGTTCACATTAAAGTTGGAGAAGGAGAGCCTTTACTGAGAAGGCCAATAAGTATTGCAAGCATTAACCATCACGATGAAGCGTTTACTATGATTTATAGAAAAGAAGGAAAAGGAACGACCCTTCTCTCTACAAAAAAACCAGGAGATACCCTAGATGTATTAGGTCCATTAGGTCACGGGTTTCCTGTTCATTTAGAAAAAGGACAAAAGGCTCTTTTAATTGGAGGAGGGATAGGAGTACCTCCCCTTTATGAACTGTCTAAACAGCTTGTATCGAAAGGTGTAGAGGTTACACATGTACTTGGATTCCAAACAAGCTCAGTAGCCTTTTATTTAAAAGAATTTAGCCTATTAGGTACCACCCATATTGCAACAGTAGACGGCACACTAGGATCAAAGGGATTTGTTACAGACTGCCTAAGAGAAAAGAATATCGATTATGATGAATATTATTCTTGTGGACCGAAAGTGATGTTAAAGGCATTAGAAGAAACATTAACAACAGCTAATGGATATATTTCTTTAGAAGAACGAATGGGGTGTGGGATTGGAGCATGCTTCGCGTGTGTGTGTCATAGACAATCAGATCCCACAGGGAACGCTTATGTAAAGTTTGTAGTGACGGCCCAGTTTTTAAAGCAGGGGAGGTTGTTCTGTGAGTAGACTATCCATCCATTTACCAGGTTTGCAACTAAAGAATCCAATTATGCCTGCCTCTGGATGCTTTGGGTTTGGCCAGGAGTATAGCAGGCTATATGATTTGTCTTGCTTAGGAGCCATTATGATAAAAGCTACTACCCCTCTGCCACGATTTGGAAATCCAACACCTAGAGTCGCTGAGACTTCAAGTGGCATGTTGAATGCCATAGGACTCCAAAATCCTGGACTTGAAGGTGTAATAGAGAGTGAACTAGAAAGGTTAAAACAATTTGACGTTCCAATCATTGCGAATGTGGCAGGTAGTGTAACAGAAGATTACGTTCAAGTGGCAAAAGAAATGTCAACGGTATCAAATGTAAATGCCCTAGAATTAAATATCTCGTGTCCGAACGTAAAAACAGGCGGTATTGCATTTGGAACCATCCCAGAAGTAGCTATGGAATTGACGAAAGCAGTAAAAGAAGTCTCCAGTGTCCCGGTATACGTCAAATTAAGTCCAAATGTATCTGATATCGTAGCCATGGCAAAAGCAGTGGAGCAGGGTGGTGCTGACGGGATTACGATGATCAATACCCTTATTGGTATGACCCTTGATGAAAAAACAGGTTTACCAATCCTCGCTAATAAAACAGGTGGACTTTCTGGTCCTGCGATTAAACCTGTAGCGCTTCGAATGATTTATGAAGTAGCGCAGCATGTAGATCTTCCGATTATTGGCATGGGTGGTATTCAATCAGCTCAAGATGTTATTGATTTTATTTCAGTAGGTGCAAGTGCAGTCGCAGTTGGTACAGCAAATTTCATTGATCCATTTGTATGCCCTACCATTATTCATGATTTACCTGAAAAGCTTGACGCACTCGGTGTGCAGCATATTTTAGAGTTACAGGGAAGGAGCCTGCCAAATGGAAAAAGAGCCACTTATAGCGCTTGACTTTGAATCATCAGAAGAAGTAGATTCATTTTTACATCATTTCTCTCAACCCTTGTTTGTAAAAGTGGGCATGGAGCTGTATCTTCAAAACGGTCCTGAAGTGATTCAGCGAATAAAAGATAAGGGTCATCGAATTTTCCTAGATTTAAAGCTCCATGACATCCCAAACACTGTAGGCCGTGCAATGCAAGGGCTAGCCAAGCTTGAAGTTGACATGATCAATGTCCATGCAGCGGGTGGAAAGGACATGATGATGAGAGCGATGGATGGCCTTGAGCGTGGATCAAAGGGTGTAGTACCTAAGCTTATTGCGGTGACCCAACTCACATCTACTACAGAATCACAAATGAGACAGGAACAAGGAATCTCAAGTACATTAGTAGACTCTGTGAAAAGATATAGTATACTTGCTAAAGAAGCTGGACTAGATGGTGTTGTTTGTTCTCCATATGAAGCTGACTTGGTTCGAAAGCTTTGTGGAGATGAATTCTTACGAGTCACCCCTGGAATTCGCTTACCACATGGGGATCATCATGATCAAAAAAGAGTGACAACTCCTTGTGATGCAAGAAAACTAGGCTCAACTCATATAGTAGTAGGAAGAAGTATCACAAAATCTAGCGATGCTGTTCAAGCATACAATGAAATTTCAAAATTATGGGGGCTAGAACATGAGAAAAAGTATTGCTAAGCACTTACTTGATATCCGTGCCGTCTCGTTGCAAACAACTGAGCCATACACATGGTCTTCTGGCATGAAGTCGCCAATATACTGTGATAATCGTTTAACCCTTTCGTATCCAAAGGTAAGAGAAGTTATTGCAACAGGACTAGTGGATAAAATCGAAAAAATCTTTCCTGAAGCAGAAATGATTGCAGGAACAGCAACTGCAGGAATTCCACATGCTGCTTGGGTAAGTGACCGATTACGTCTTCCTATGTGCTACGTTCGCTCAAAAGCGAAAGGACATGGGAAAGGTAGCCAAATCGAAGGTAGAGTGAATGAGGGTCAGAAAGTGGTTGTCATTGAAGATTTAATTTCAACTGGTGGAAGTGTTCTAACAGCTGTAAAAGCGCTTAAAGAAGCAGGATGTGAAGTAATTGGCGTAGTGGCAATCTTTACATATGGGTTCAAACAAGCAGAGGCATTACTTGAACAAGAAGGATTAAATGGGAAACCCTAACGGACTATCAAACACTTCTTGAAGTTGCCGCTAAAGAAAATGTAATAACTGAAGCTGAATTTGCCAATCTTGAAAGCTGGAGTAAAGCCCCAGAAGCATGGGGAAAACTTCCAAACTAAACAGTAAGGTTATCCTGTTGTAGGATAGCCTTTTTTGTATGAATTGCGAGGTATTGAAGTATTTTAAATAGAGAAGTGAATGGCAGATGTAGGCCGGGCGAAGGGAAGGCGCGAGGCGAGTGAAATTAGGCGCAAGGTTGTTGGAAAAGAGCGTAGTGGACAAGAAAACAAGCGGGGAGTTGCCAGAGAACCGAGAAGAAAACGCCTGAGAGAGAAAGCCGGGCGTGAGCCGAGTATAATTAAACGCAATGACACGAATAATTAGCACAGTGAACAAGAAAGAGCGCGCGAACCTGCCGAAGATCCAACATAAAAGAACCAATCGTGTCGAACTCCAATGCTGATGGACAGATAACCCAGTAAAAGTATAGTCTTAACCTATAGGTATCATAAAAGAAATGACACTCAAAATAATACTTGCAGATGCAATTGTTTAATGTTAAGATATTGAATAAGGAGGTCAAGTGATATGCAAAACTATAACCTCAATGATTCTATATGTTTCGTCATAAACCTTGCGGGTAAAAACATGGTAAACAGTATAGCTACAAGTTTTAAGCAAGCGGGATATGATATTACGTATGAGCAATGGACAGTTCTTACGCAACTCTGGAATCAAGATGGAAGAACTCAAAATGAAATAGCATCGATGACAAGCCGCGATCAAACCTGTACTTCGAGACTTATCGATAACTTAGAAAAACACAATTATTTAACTCGTCAACCAAGTGCAGCGGACCGTCGCATAAAAGAAATATATTTAACGGCAAATGGAAAAGAACTTCAAGAGAAGCTGAGTGAAATTGCGCAGCAAACCATCGACCGTGCTACCGTTGGGATTAGTCCAGCTGAGATGGCGTTATGTAAGGATGTATTAAAAAGAGTCGCTTGTAACCTTGGTTAAAAATTTTACTTAATACATGCATGTACAACTATTGTTTGTACAATGTTTAGGAGGTAAAGGAATTGATTAATTTATATATTACACCTAGTTGTGCTTCTTGTCGTAAAGCGAAGGCTTGGTTTGAAGAGCAAGGATTAGAGTATAAAGAAATCAATATTTTTAAAGAAGAACTAACGTTAGATGAGTTCAAAGCGATTATTAGAATGACAGAAGACGGTACATCTGAAATTATTTCAGAACGTTCTAAAGCATTTCAAGAGCTTGGACTTGATATAGAAGATTTAAGCATCACTGAACTTTATGGTGTTGTTCGCGATAATCCAAGTATTTTAAAACGACCGATCATTATGGATGAAAAACGATTACAGGTAGGGTTTAATGACGAGGAAATTCGTAGCTTCTTACCTAGAAAAGTGCGTGAATATGAAGTGAGAAGATTGTTAGATTTAGCAAACTAATCAAAAGCTGTCCTTACCAAAAAGGGCAGCTTTTTTATCTCATCTTATTCGTCACCGGTTTGTCTAGGGGATAAGACTGTATCATTTTACATAAAATAGGAGAAATTCTATTTTGGATTGCGGTGATGAAGTTGTACCATGCTTTTATTATAACAACAATCATCTTATTTTCTTTGCGAAAAGGAAATTGGAGAAACTGGAGAGAATATTTACCCACAATGTATTATTTCTCGTTTTTTAATTTGTTTTATCAGTATATTTCTTTTACCATTGATCGAGTGTGGGAATTGAAAAAGCTCTTTGTCAGCATGTTTGTAACGGATGTGTTGTATACCTTTCTTGTTTATCCTGCTATAGTGGTTATGTTTTTAGGGAATTATTCAGACAACAGACGAGTACAATTCTATCATTATGCTAAATATATTACGGTATCGATGAGTATTGAAACGCTTGCAGCGAAACTTCATTCTATTGAATACTTTAATGGATGGACTATATGGTGGACCTTATTTTTTTATTGTACGATGTTCCCACTTTTGAGACTGCATCATGTTTATCCTTTACGTGCATTAGTAATATCTTTTGGCTTGATTACTTTTTATCTTTGGAAGTTTGATTTTTCCATTCTCTAGGTGTCTAATTTTGAAACCTTACTCACTCATTAGTCGTAAATGTAAGAGAAGGGGGAATAGTGTGTTACAAGTTATTCTTACGGTTGTTTCTTTATTCACAATCTATTTTGCTATCAACTCCATTGTTCACTTAAAAAAGACAATGGTCGCTTCTAAATCAAGTTACTTCCCAAATGAGCCTGAGATGAAGTCCATTCTCTTTCCTAATGAATGGGAGCAAATGGAGCCTGTGAACGAAAATTCATCCTCTTACAAATGGGTCATTAGAGGAAATCTTATTGCGATTGTTGTGACAATCGTGATTTATCTCATTTTGTTAAAGTATGGTCCAGTGAATCTTAGTACTTTACCATTATTCTTGTATATCATAACAACAGTTTTTACAGGGTTTAATCTACGAGTACGAAATCTTTATATTGTCGAGCATGGTCTCATTGTAAAAAACAAACTGTATAATAAAGAAAAGATTTCTTTTATTGAAATAAGAAAAAATAATTAAATGGCATCCTTTATATGGGTTAAGTCAAGAAATAAATAACGGGTACAGAATAAAGATTGTTAAAAGGCTTTCACTAGCTAGTGATATTGTTGTTATAACTGAAGATAAAGTCCTTGATAGATTTATTAAAGAAGCTAAACGATTGCAGATTACAGTTCTTATTCAAGAAGCTGTTGACCAAACAATTAAAAAAGTAAAATAATGTAGATTGCTAGGGTAGAAAAAGGTGTTTCCAATGACAGAATTTACAGAACGAACGTTAATGATTATAAGTGAGATTCCTAAGGGAAAAGTCATGACATATGGTCAGGTTGCTTATATGGCTGGAAGCCCAAAAGCGGCTAGACAAGTGGTGAGAATATTACATAGTATGAGTGAAAAGTATCACTTACCATGGCATCGAGTGGTCAATAAAAAGGGGGAGATTGCTCTCCGGTCTGATGATGCAAAAATGGAGCAAATCACACGGTTAGAAGCAGAAGGAATTACCGTTCAACAAGGTGTGATTAACCTAGATGAATTTCAGTGGATGTCAGAGTAAAAAATGCCCCATATCGGTAGTAAACCCCAATAGATAGATATTTTACTCTAACTGATTGGGTTTACTGCCAAAAGGGGCATTTTTTATGCTTTTAATGCTCGAACTTGGTCAATGCTTGGGGTTACGAATACGGTCTGCTGATGATCATAGGTGACAAATCCAGGCTTTGACCCATTTTGGTTTTTTTACATGTTTAATTTTTGTGAAATCAACAGGTACTGAACTTGATTCCTTTGCTTTACTAAAATAAGCGGATAGAATGGCTGCTTCTAGGATGGTTTCTTCACTAGGGTCATTGCTCCGGATAACAACGTGTGATCCTGGAATATCTTTTGTATGTAACCAAATGTCTTCTCGGTGAGCTAGTTTATTGGTTAGGTAATCATTTTGTTTGTTGTTTTTTCCTACTAAAATGGTTGTTCCATCAGATGCTCTGTATTCATCTAAGTTTGGTTTTTGCGTACTTTTCTTTTTCTTAGTGAATACCTTTTTTAAATACCCTTCTTCTCTAAGTTCTTCTCGAATTTCCTCTAAGTCTTGAGTTGATGCGCTTTCTAGTTGTTGGATAAGCGTATCTAAATACTCAATTTCTTCCAATGCTTTCTCAATTTGTACAGCGACCATTTTCAAGGCTGTTTTACTTTTCTGATACTTAGTGAAATACTTCTGGGCATTATCAGAAGGAGATTTTCGAGGGTCCAAGGTTATGGTAATGGTGCTCCCATCTTCCTCATAATAATTTACAACGCTAATTTCTTTCATCCCTTGTTTGATTTGATACATGTTGGCTGTTAATAATTCACCATATAATTGAAATGTGTCAGCATTGGCAGCTTCTCTTTGTGTATCTTCAAGTTTAGTAATTTTCGTCACATTCTTTTCTCGTTCATTTTTTAGTAATCGTTCTAAATCATGACCTTGTTGCTTAACACGATCACGTTCAGCTTTTTGGTCATAAAATCGATCAAGTAATGAACTTAATGAAGGAAACGTTACTACGTCTGAAGCAGTATGATTGATTGGGAATGCATAGAAATATTCCTTCTCGTTTACCATTAAACTAGGACTTAGTATATTTTCGTTAAAGTGATGAAGTACTTGAACAAATGAGGTAGGAACACTGTCACGATTGGCAAGTCCCGCCCAAAAAATAATCTCCTTCGCTAATAGCGGTGACACACCACTATACGCATTAACAATTTGTTTGTCTAATTTACCGCTAGTAAAGTCTAACGTACGTAATACATCATCTTTTGTTGCAACAAGTGGATTGTTCTTTTCCTGAGCTGGTGGGTACTTATATGTTTGTCCTGGTACTATACTACGATAGCTATTTAAGGCAAAAGAAACATGTTTAATACTATCTAAGATCATTCCCCGTTCTTTATCTACTAATATGATATTGCTATGACGCCCCATAATTTCAATGATTAACTGCTTATAAGAAATGTCTCCAATTTCATTTCGACCTTTCACTTCCATAATAATCATACGTTCTAGGTCTTTTTGATAAATATTTTCAATAATGTATCCCTCAAGATGTTTTCTAAGGAGCATACAAAACATTGGGGGTGTAGTTGGGTTATCGTAACTTTGTTCCGTAAGTTGAACGCGTGCATAGCTAGGGTGTGAGGAAAGAAGTAGCTTTTGATTTTTTCCGTTTGCTCGAATGTTGAGTAGTATTTCTAATTTAAAAGGTTGGTGAACTTTATTAATTCTACCGCCGATAAGTGGTTGCAATTCATTCACCATGCTTTTTGTAAATAATCCATCAAATGACATTGTTATTCTTCCTTTATCTATAAGTTTCAGTTTAATTACCATTGTACTCTAGTCTCGCTTAATATCAAATGAAAAGTCAGAAGCTATCATTTTTTTGGACAAGGCTGAATAGGATGAAGATAGATGAATACTTACGGTTAGTAGGAGGGTATGAGATGAACTTTCATTCCATGGAAGAAAGAGAGATTGAAGCGGGATTAGATACAGACCTTCAAGGGGGTCTCTCAAGTGGACTCATTGAACAGCGACAAAAGAAGGTAGGATACAACGAATTAGAAGAAGAAGAAAAGCAGTCAGCCATCCTCCTGTTTTTCAGCCAATTTAAGGACTTTATGGTTCTGATTTTACTTGCAGCCACCTTAATTTCTGGCCTTTTAGGGGAATACATTGATGCGATTGCGATTATCGCCATTGTACTTGTAAACGGCATATTAGGATTTTATCAAGAGCGTAAAGCAGAAAGGTCGCTACAAGCTTTAAAACAGCTATCTGCACCCCAGGTCATGGCACTAAGAAATGGAAAATGGACAAGAATCCCTTCTAGAGAAGTAGTTCCAGGAGATGTATTAAAGTTCGAAGCCGGTGACCGAATTGGTGCTGATGTTAGACTCATCCATACCTCTAATCTTGAAATCGAAGAATCTGCTTTAACAGGGGAAAGTATGCCGGTTCAAAAGAACACAACTCCTATTAAAGAAGGCAATATTAATCTAGGCGATATGCATAATATGGCGTTTATGGGGACGCTTGTAACAAGAGGGAATGGTGTTGGAGTTGTTACTCAGATCGGGATGAAGACAGCGATGGGACAAATCGCCAACTTACTTCAAACGGCTGAAACGATGGAGACACCTCTACAAAGAAGACTCGATCAACTTGGAAAAATCCTCATTGTTGGGGCCTTATTATTAACGCTACTCGTCGTTTTACTAGGTGTGCTTCAAGGTCAGGACTTGTATACTATGTTTTTAGCTGGAGTTTCATTAGCGGTAGCAGCTATTCCAGAAGGGCTTCCAGCCATTGTGACGGTTGCACTATCACTAGGCGTTCAGCGAATGATTAAACAAAAAGCGATTGTCAGAAAGCTTCCGGCAGTTGAAACACTTGGGTGTGCATCTGTTATTTGCTCTGATAAAACCGGTACGTTAACTCAAAATAAAATGACTGTGACAACTATTTGGACAAGTGGTAAATCCTACACAGTCTCTGGGAATGGGTATGAGCCTGAAGGGAATTTTTATGAGGGGAAGAGAAATTTGCTCCTTCTGATCATATAAATATTCAACGTTTACTACAATATGGGATGATTTGTAATCATGCAAGTATCCATTATCAGGACGATCATTATGTACTAGAGGGGGACCCTACTGAAGGAGCCATGATGGTTGCAGCCATGAAAGCAGGTTTCAGAAAACCAAATGTACTGAAAGAATACAAAATTCTAAAAGAGTTTCCTTTTGATTCATCAAGAAAAATGATGAGCATGATTGTTGAGCATAGGGGGAAACGATTGCTGGTTACAAAAGGTGCCCCGGATGTGTTGATACAAAAGTCTGATAGTATTTTATGGGATGGTAAAAAGAAATTTTTATCTAAAAGTGATGAAGTAGAAGTCAACCTAATGATTGAACGATTAGGGAGTCAAGCGCTTCGTACGATTGCTGTAGCGTATAGAGAAATTCATGAAAGTGCTAAAGGATATACAGAGGACGAAGTAGAAAAAGACTTCACCTTTATAGGTTTACAAGGAATGATGGACCCACCAAGGCAAGAGGTAGAAGGTGCGATTAAAGAATGTAAGGAAGCTGGTATTAAAACAGTCATGATTACAGGTGATCATATGATTACAGCTAAAGCGATTGCCCGGAACTTAGGTATCCTTCATGACGGGGATCGTGTAATGGACGGAAAGTCACTTTCTTTATTAGACAAAAATGAGCTTGATGAAATGATTGAAGACATTACGGTTTTTGCAAGGGTTACACCCGAGCATAAGCTGACTATTGTAAAATCGTTACAACGTAAGGGTCATATCGTGGCGATGACAGGCGATGGAGTCAATGATGCACCAGCCATTAAATCGGCAGATATAGGTATTGCAATGGGGATAACAGGAACGGATGTCGCGAAAGAAGCATCGTCCCTTGTGTTGATGGACGATCATTTTGCGACGATTAAAACAGCGATTATGGAAGGGCGAAACATTTATGAAAACATTCGCAAATTCATACGATATTTACTTGCTTCCAATGTAGGAGAAATACTTGTGATGCTGTTTGCTATGCTTTTAGCCCTTCCTTTACCTCTCGTCCCAATTCAAATTCTTTGGGTCAATTTAGTTACAGATGGATTACCTGCTATGGCGCTTGGGCTAGACCAGCCGGAAGGAAATGTAATGAAGCAAAAACCTAGACACCCAAGAGAAGGGGTCTTTGCCAGGGGTTAGGCTGGAAGGTTATATCAAGAGGATTTTTAATTGGAGTGGTAACTCTAGCTGCATTTATGTTGGCTTATTCAAAATATCCAGATCAGCTTATATATGCTCAGACCGTTGCATTCGCAACACTAGTTACGGCACAGCTCATTCATGTTTTTGATTGTAGAAGCGAAGTTTCGGTGCTTTCTAGAAACCCATTTGAGAATAAGTATTTGGTATGGGCTGTCGTTTCTTCCTTTGTTTTAATGTTTGTTGTCATCTACACGCCATTCTTACAACCTATATTCCATACGGTTCCAATTAAGCTGATGGATTGGTTGATGATTATTGGTTTAAGTTCTTTGCCGACATTTTTATTAGCCGGTTCGTTTTTTGCAGGTAAAAAGAAAGAAACTATGGTATAATTCGTAAGGTAATAGAGGATTCTCTATTACCTTTTTATTTTTACTGTAAAATATGATAAAGTATAGTATTGTATATTGGATAGGATGTGATAGCCATGCTTCTTAGTATGACAGGATTTGGTAGGAGTCATAAAGTTTTTGGAGAGTTTTCCATCACAGTAGAAGTAAAGTCCGTGAACCATCGTTTTCACGAGTGTTACGTTCGCATGCCTAGACAGTTAGTGAAGCTTGAAGATAAATTGAAACGTTTAGTTCAATCATACATAAAACGTGGGAAGGTCGATTTGTTTGTAACAATTGAAGGCTCCCCACTTGTTAAACAAAAGGTTGAAGTCAATCTAGAGTTAGCTAAAGAATACAGAAATGCTTATCAGAAGTTGAGCAGCGAATTGGGGTTACAACATACGATTGATTTGTCTCACTTTCTTATAAAAGAAGATATTATTATGATAAGCGAAATGGAAGAAAATACAGAAATAATAGAAGAGGCGATCGTAGGAACAACAACTGAAGCATTAAAAGCTCTACTTGTGATGAGAGAAAATGAAGGATTCGGACTTCGAACAGAATTTGAGCGATATTTAACGGATATTGAACAGATTCTTCCATCAATTGCTGCGGTCGTCCCAGAAGTACTCCAAACCTATACAGACCGATTAAAGCGAAAATTTTAGAGCACACAAATGGAACGCTTGATGAACTTAGAGTGATGACTGAGATTGGAATTATTGCGGATAAGTCTGATATTTCTGAAGAAGTTTCTCGTTTATCTAGTCACATAGAACAGTTTAGAAGCTCACTAAATGAAAATGGGCCTGTTGGAAGAAAGTTAGACTTTCTTTTACAAGAGATGAACCGTGAAGTCAATACAATCGGTTCAAAATCTACAGATACTAGAATTTCATCGAATGTGGTAGAATTAAAGACTATACTAGAGAAAATGCGTGAACAAGCTCAAAATGTACAATGATGGTCGTTTAAGCTTAGTTTTATAAGGTCAAACTAGATTTGTTGAATGGGGGAGCCGCTATGTCCATAAAGCTTTTAAATATAGGATTTGGTAACATTGTTTCGGCAAGCCGAATTGTATCCATAGTTAGTCCTGAGTCTGCGCCAATTAAAAGGTTAATTCAAGATGCTCGTGACCGAGGACAATTAATAGATGCTACATATGGTAGAAGAACGAGGGCTGTAATCATAACAGATAGTGATCATGTAATTTTATCTGCTGTTCAACCTGAAACGGTAGCCCATCGTTTAACTGATAAAGAAGAGATAGAAGAAGGGCAGGGTAAATAATGCACCACGAAAAAGGATTACTCATTGTACTTTCTGGTCCATCTGGAGTAGGAAAAGGTACGGTGAGAAAAGAGATTTTTTCTCAAGATGATACAAAATTTGAATACTCTATTTCAATGACAACACGTAAGCCCCGCGAAGGTGAAGTGCATGGAATGGATTATTTCTTTCATTCTCGAGAAGAATTTGAGCAGCTTATTGAAGAAGGGAAGCTTCTTGAATATGCAGAATATGTTGGGAATTATTACGGCACACCCGTTGATTATGTGAGACAAACGATGGATGAGGGGAAAGACGTTTTCTTGGAAATAGAAGTAGAGGGAGCGAGGCAGGTTCGCGAAAAATTTCCTGAGGCTCTTTTTATTTTCCTAGCTCCGCCTAGTTTGTCTGAATTAGAAAATAGAATAATTGGCAGGGGTACAGAGACAAAAGAACTTATTGAGAATCGAATGAAAGAAGCTCGTAAAGAATTAATTATGATGGACTTATATGATTATGTAGTGGAAAACGATCATGTAGAATCAGCCGTTCAAAAAATTAAATCCATCGTAGTTGCTGAACACTGTAAGCGTGAAAGAATTCAAGGTCGTTACAAAAAAATGCTGGAGGCTGAGTAAATGTTATATCCATCTATTGACGCTTTATTAAATAAAATTGATAGTAAGTACTCTTTGGTAAGTGTGGCTGCGAAAAGAGCAAGAAGTATGCAAGAAACTAATGATAAAGGAACGCTAGATCGTTTCGTATCACATAAGTACGTTGGAAAAGCGTTAGAAGAGATAAACGCTGACACCTTAACTATTGGAAACAAAGAAGATGTAGAAGAACAAAAATAACAACCTAGTCTACTAGGTTGTTATTTCTTTTTTGGTATAATTTGATGTAAGAATCAATTTATTGTGAAGAATGAACGGGGGAACGTATGATGAATAAAAATATACTTCTTTGTGTAACGGGAGGTATTGCTGTATATAAAGCCGTTAGTCTGACGAGTAAACTCACGCAAAGCGGAGCAAATGTAAAAGTGATTATGACAAAATCAGCTCAAAAGTTCGTTACACCTCTAACATTTCAAGCTATTTCTAGAAATCCAGTATATACGGATACATTTGATGAAAAAGAACCTGAAAGTATCGCTCATATTGATGTAGCAGATTGGGCGGATTTAATTATTGTGGCTCCTGCTACGGCTAATACAATAGGAAAACTTGCAAATGGCATTGCGGATGATATGATCTCCACCACTCTACTTGCAGCAACTGCTCCTGTGTGGGTTGCACCTGCCATGAATGTACATATGTATGACCATCCAGCTGTTAAGCGTAATATCCAAACATTAGCGAGCTTTAGGTATGAATTCATTGAACCGAGTGAAGGGTATTTAGCATGTGGTTATGTTGGGAAAGGAAGATTAGAAGAACCCGAAAAAATAGTGGAGCTTGTTCAACACTTTTTCTTAGAAGAAAAGCCATTAAAAGGAAAACGCATTTTGATTACAGCAGGGCCAACTAGAGAATCCGTAGATCCAGTAAGATTTTTTACGAATCGTTCAACAGGAAAAATGGGTTATAGCTTAGCGAAAGAAGCAGTGAAGCTTGGTGCAACTGTTACATTAGTATCGGGACCGGTTCATCTAGAACCGCCTACTGGTCTTACTATGATTAATGTCACAACAGCAGAAGAAATGTACGAAGTCACGCTTAATAGCTTTGAAGAACAGGATGTTGTCATTAAAACAGCCGCTGTAGCAGATTATCGACCAGTTGACATCTCAAATAATAAGATGAAAAAATCTGAAGGAGAATTAACAATTAATTTAGAGCGAACGAAAGATATTTTAGCTACCTTGGGTCATAAGAAGACCCATCAGTTTCTAGTAGGCTTTGCCGCGGAAACAGACAACGTAGAACAATATGCACGGGAAAAACTTAGACGCAAAAACGCAGACATGATTGTTGCGAATAACGTACTTGTAGAAGGGGCTGGTTTCGGTACAGATACGAATGAAGTTGTTATGTATATGAAATCAGGTGAAAGTAAGCCACTGCCACTACAATCAAAAGATTCTGTTGCTAAAAATATTCTGCTAGAAATAAGTGAGAGATTAAAGGATGGATATGATGAATGAATATGCATCGGTCATTGTTGATGTAAAAGCTCGTCAGACTGATCGACCCTTTGATTATAAAATCCCAGATCAATGGATTGGTAGTATTCAACCAGGAATGAGAGTGATTGTTCCGTTTGGCCCTAGAAATATACAAGGGTTTGTAGAGAGTGTTAAAAACTCTTCCTCTGTTGAACATCCAAAAAACATTCATACTGTATTAGATTTAACTCCTGTTTTAAATGAAGAATTATTATCCTTAGGGAGCTGGCTTACGGAAGAATCTGTTTGCTTTAAAATCCAATCTTACCAAGTGATGCTCCCTGCAGCCTTAAAAGCGTCCTACGAAAAAGAATTCGAATTGCACATAGAAGAAACCAAATTGCCTCTTCCTTTGCAAACCTTTTTCTTAGGAAGAAAAAGAGTAAAGTGGAAGGAAGCTGAAGAGGAACAGCTACTACCCTTGCTACAAAGGGAAGTAAAGTATGGGCATGTTGAGCTCCATTATATGGTTAAACAAAAAATACAAAAGAAAATGGAGAAATACATTTTATTAAATACAGATGACCCAACAGAAATAAAAGATCAGCTACCAACTAAGGCCTATAAGCAACAACAAATAGTAGATGTGTTTATTCAAGAGAATTTGAAGGAATTACCATGGAAAGAGTTAATGGAAAAAGCAAATGTAAGCTCTTCTTCCCTTAAATCTCTAATAGAAAAAGGAATCTTAAAAGAAGAAAAAAGAGAAGTGTATCGTGATCCGTTCGCCCATCGAGACTTTGTCCCCTCAAAACCTTTTCCGCTCACCAATGAGCAAGCTAAAGCGATTCATCCTATTTTACAGTCCATAAAAGACAATAGGCATGAAGCATTTTTACTTTACGGTGTCACAGGCAGTGGGAAAACAGAGGTATATCTCCAAAGTATAAGCCGAGTGCTAGAAGAAGGAAAGGAAGCGATTATGCTTGTCCCTGAAATTTCACTCACGCCACAAATGGTTACTAGGTTTAAAAGTCGTTTTGGTAATAGAGTGGCGGTCCTTCATTCAGGTTTATCCGCTGGTGAGAAGTATGATGAATGGAGAAAAATACAACGTAAAGAAGTTAGTGTCGTTGTCGGGGCTAGGTCAGCAATTTTTGCTCCATTTGAAAATTTAGGAATCATTATAATAGATGAAGAGCATGAGACAAGCTACAAGCAAGAAGAAAATCCCCGCTATCATGCTAGAGATGTTGCAATGAAAAGAGGGGACTTTCATCAGTGTCCAGTTGTTTTAGGTAGTGCAACACCTTCACTTGAAACATTTGCAAGGGCAAAAAAGAATGTATATACACTTCTCACGTTACCTTTACGTATGAACGGGGGGGCACTGCCTTCGGTTTCTATAGTTGATATGAGAGAGGAATTACGTGAAGGAAATCGTTCCATGTTCTCGGTTGAGCTTTTTGAGAAATTACAATTACGAATGGAAAAGAAAGAGCAATCGGTCCTATTCTTAAACAAACGAGGCTACTCTTCCTTTGTAATGTGTAGAGATTGTGGATTTGTACTGCAATGTCCCCACTGTGATATTAGCCTTACATACCATAGACATTCTAATTCCATGAAATGTCATTACTGCAGCTACGAGGAATCAGTACCTACTACATGTCCTGAATGTCATAACGAACACATCCGATATTTTGGGACAGGTACTCAAAAAGTAGAAGAAGAATTAATAAAGTTACTGCCTGGTGTTAAGATAATTCGAATGGACGTAGATACTACGAGTAAAAAAGGCTCACATGAACGGTTGCTAGGTCAATTTGAAAAAGGCGATGCAGATATTCTGCTTGGAACACAAATGATTGCAAAAGGATTAGATTTTCCTAATATTACATTGGTTGGAGTGTTAAGTGCAGATACAATGCTTCATCTTCCTGATTTTAGAGCTTCTGAGAAAACCTTTCAACTATTAACGCAAGTAAGTGGGAGAGCTGGTAGGCACCGGTTGCCCGGTGAAGTAGTCATTCAAACCTATACACCTGAGCATTATTCTGTCGAATTGGCAGGTGAACAGAATTATGATGATTTTTACCAAAAGGAAATGATGATCAGAAAAATGGGCGGGTACCCTCCTTTTTACTATATGGTGTTAGTAACGGTTAGTCATGAAGACTTAATGAAGTAGTTGGTGTAACGGAAAGGGTAACGAAGTTTTTATCAAGTAAGCTCACAGGAAGCAGCGTCATTTTAGGGCCAACGGCATCACCTGTACCAAGAATCAAGAATAGATATCGTTATCAATGTTTGATAAAATACAAACGGGAACCAGAGCTCGTCAATCATTTACACGCTTTATTAGAATATTATAAAGAAGAAATGAATCGAACAGGTTTAATCATATCCATTGATCGTAATCCATATATGATGATGTAATGAAAGGGGTTTGTTTATTGCCAGTATTACCAATCGTATTTCACCCAAATGAAGTATTGGAAAAAGAATGTAAACGAGTAACCATATTCGATAAGAAACTTCGAAAATTATTGGATAACATGTATGACACCATGATAGAGGCGGATGGAGTAGGGTTAGCTGCTCCTCAGATAGGTCAAGATATTTCTGTTGCTATTGTTGATATTGGCGATGATTCAGGGATCATTGAATTAGTTAACCCAGAAATTCTAGAAACTAATGGTATAGAGACAGATATTGAAGGATGTTTAAGTTTCCCAAATCTTTATGGAACCTTAACACGCCCAGCCTATGTTAAGGTTAAAGCTCAAGATAGAAAAGGGAAGGCCTATACTATCGAGGCAGAAGGATTTTTAGCGAGAGCGATTCAACATGAAATTGACCATTTGCACGGTGTGTTATTTACAAGCAAGGTTGAACGATATATAGAAGCAGAAGAGTTAGAAAGGTATGAAGTGGAATGACAAGGATTGTATTTATGGGAACACCTGATTTTTCAGTACCTGTCTTAAATACGTTAATTGAAGATGGATACAATGTAGTAGGTGTTGTAACTCAACCAGATCGGCCTGTGGGGAGAAAACGAGTGTTAACTCCTCCACCTGTTAAAGTTGAAGCGTTAAAGCACGACATCACTGTATTACAGCCTGAGAGAATACGCTTAAAAGAAGAAGTGGAAAAAGTATTGGCTTTGCAACCAGACTTAATTGTAACGGCTGCTTTTGGTCAGATTCTACCGAAAGAGTTGCTAGATGCCCCTCCATTCGGATGTATTAATGTTCATGCTTCTCTTTTACCTGAGCTACGGGGCGGTGCTCCAATACATTATAGTATCATTCAAGGGAAAGACAAAACAGGAATTACCATAATGTACATGGTCGAAGCCTTAGACGCAGGTGATATGATTAGTCAAGTAGAAGTTGTTATTGAAGAAAGAGATCACGTAGGCTCTCTACATGATAAGTTGAGCAAGGCTGGAGCTTCTTTACTTTCTGAGACGATTCCTAAATTGTTAAAGAAAGAAATTACGCCTATACCACAAAATGATGAAGACGCGACCTTCGCTAGAAATATTAAACGTGAGCAAGAAATGATTGATTGGTCAAAAACGGGTGAAGCCATCTATAACCATATACGCGGTCTACACCCTTGGCCAGTTGCGTTTACCACATTAGATGATGCTGCGATCAAAGTATGGTGGGGTGAGAAGGTCCACGGGAAGTCTGGCTCAGTTGGAGAAATTATCTCGATAGACTCAGATGGAATTATCGTAGCAACTGGGGATGATACAGCCATCAAATTAACAGAAATACAACCGGCTGGGAAAAATCGTATGACCGCTGAGGATTTATTAAGAGGGTCAAATCACGGATTCAAAGTTGGGCTAAGATTAGGTGGACAGCATGAGTAAAAATGTACGTGAGGCTGCGCTTGAAGTACTAGAACAAGTAGAAAAAAATCAATCGTACAGTAATTTATTATTAAATCATACGATCGAGAAGTACGAAATAAAGGGTCCAGATGTTGGATTGTTAACTGAACTCACGTATGGATCCATCCAACGTAAAATGACATTGGACTATTATTTAAAGCCTTTTATAAGAAAAAAGGTGGAAAACTGGGTTCGATTACTTCTTCATCTTTCCTTATATCAAATGCTTTATTTAGATCGTGTTCCTGAAAGAGCAGCCATTCATGAAGCGGTTGAAATCGCTAAAAAAAGAGGACACAAAGGGATTGCAGGACTGGTAAATGGAATATTACGTTCCATACAACGAGAAGGAGTGCCTTCTTTAGATGAAATTTCTAATGAAGAAGAGCGAATTTCAATTGAAACAAGTCACCCCCTGTGGTTAGTAAATAGATGGAGTAAACAATTTGGTAGGGAAAAAACCCGTAGCATGTGTGAAACCAATGTACAAGCTCCACTTCAATCAGCGAGAACAAATCTAACAAAAGCAACTCGAGATGAAGTACTAAATATGCTTCAAGACGAGGGATTAGATGTAAGAGCTAGTGAGATGATTCCAGAAGGAATTGTTTCGTTAAAAGGAAACCTAGCCAAATCAAAAGCATACAAAGAAGGCTATATTACCGTACAAGACGAAAGCTCTATGGCAGTAGCGTATGCCATAGACCTTCAAAAAGAAACAAATGATACTCGATGCATGTGCTGCCCCCGGGGGGAAAACAACACATATTGCTGAAAGGTTAAATAATACCGGAGTTGTAGAAGCGCTCGACCTGCATAAGCATAAAGTAGCATTAATTAAGCAAAATGCAGATCGATTACAGTTGACAAACGTAACTACTCATACTTTGGATTCTAGAAAAGCAAATGAGCTATTTAAGGAAGAGTGCTTTGACCGAATTTTAGTAGATGCACCTTGTTCAGGATTAGGCGTTGTAAGAAGGAAGCCAGATATTAAATATGCTAAAAATGAAAAGGATTTAAATTCACTGCAACGTATCCAATTAGAAATATTGAATCGTGTTGCTCCTTTACTTAAAAAAGGCGGAATTTTAGTATATAGTACGTGTACAGTTGACCAAATTGAAAATGACGGAACTGTCCAGCAATTTTTAAAGGAACATCATGATTTTGAACCTGCTCATTTGAACACGCCAGAGGCATTACAAGCATTTAAACAAGAAGATTATAAGCTTCAAATTTTCCCGCAAGATTTTGGTGGAGATGGATTCTTTATTTCTTCTTTTAGAAAGAAGGGTTAACAATGGAAAAAACAGCAAGAAAAAAGTCAGAGGAACAACTAAACAAAAAACCATCCATCTTCTCTTTAGAGCTAGATGAAATCAAAAATTGGATGAGTGAAAATGGAGAAAAACCATTTAGAGCTGCACAAGTTTTTGAATGGTTGTATATAAAAAGAGTTACTTCATTTGAAGATATGACAAACCTTTCAAAGCCTTTAAGAGATAAATTAACGGAATCATTTGAAATGACTACGTTAAAAACCTTAATTCAGCAACAATCATCAGATGGTACAATTAAGTTTTTATTTGAACTTCATGATGGGTACAGTATTGAAACCGTGCTAATGCGTCATGAGTATGGGAATTCAGTTTGCGTAACCACTCAAGTAGGATGTCGAATTGGATGTACGTTCTGTGCATCCACGCTAGGTGGTTTAAAAAGAAATTTAGAAGCAGGAGAAATAGTTGCTCAGGTATTAAAGGTTCAGCAAGCGCTAGATGAAACAGAAGAACGTGTAAGTTCTGTTGTTATTATGGGAATCGGCGAGCCTTTTGATAACTACGAAAGTATGATGAGCTTTTTGCGTACAATTAATAACGAAAAAGGCTTGAATATTGGAGCGAGACATATTACAGTTTCTACAAGTGGGATTATTCCGAAAATTTATAAGTTTGCTGATGAAAAAACGCAAATTAATTTTGCCATTTCACTTCATGCTGCAAATACTGAATTAAGAAGCCGATTAATGCCTATTAACAGAGCGTATAAACTACCGGACTTAATGGATGCTGTAAAATATTATATTGATAAAACAGGCCGAAGAGTAAGCTTTGAATATGGTTTATTTGGGGGAGTAAATGATTCAGTAGAACATGCTGAAGAATTAGCAGATCTCGTAAAAGACGTTAAATGTCACATCAATTTAATTCCAGTTAACTATGTACCAGAACGCGACTATGTTAGAACACCAAAAGAAAAAATCTTTGAATTTGAAAAAGCATTAAAGAAACGTGGAGTAAATGTTACGATTCGTCGCGAACAAGGTCATGATATTGATGCTGCATGTGGTCAACTTCGTGCGAAGGAGAGAAAAGAAGAGACGAGGTGATGGTTTATGAGAACGGTCTACCAAACACATGTAGGACAGGTGCGTTCCCATAATGAAGATCACGTAGGAGTATTCCAAAACCAGAAAGGTGTCCACCTTGCCATCGTTGCCGATGGTATGGGGGGACATCGCGCTGGTGATGTTGCCAGTGAAATGACCGTGGAATTTTTAGCCAAGGAGTGGCAGGAAACGATTCATTTTGAAACCCCTACGGATGCTGAAAAATTGGCTGCTAGAAACAATTAAAGGTGCAAATCACAGAGTATATGAGCATTCTTTACAAAATAGCGAATGCGAAGGTATGGGTACAACCATTGTGGCTGCAATCTGTACAGAACAATTTATTAGCCTTGCTCATGTTGGTGACAGTAGAGCATATTTGCAAAATGATATGGGTTTGAATCAATTAACAAATGATCACTCACTTGTGTCAGAGCTTGTTCGTTCTGGAGAGATCTCAGAAGAAGAAGCGGAACATCACCCACGTAAAAATGTACTTTTACGTGCACTTGGAACAGATGTGTCGGTTGAGATTGACTGTAGAACCATAGTAGTAGAAGAATACGATATTTTATTACTCTGTTCAGATGGATTAAGCAATAAGCTATCCAATGATGATATGAGTGCTATATTAAACAGTGAAGAGTCATTAGAGTCAAAAAGTGAACAATTTATTAGACTTGCTAATGCGGCAGGAGGAGAGGACAATATTTCAGTTGTCTTAGTGAACTATTAAGTTGAAAGAAAGGTAGGTGAAAGGATGTTAATCGGAAAAGAATCAGTGGTCGATATAAGATAATTAGAAATATTGGCGGGGGCGGCATGGCAAATGTATATTTAGCACAGGATATGATCCTTGACCGTGAAGTAGCCGTTAAGATATTACGACTAGATTTCTCTCATGAAGAAGAGTTTATTAAACGATTTCAAAGAGAAGCACAGTCTGCCACTAGCTTAGTTCATCCTAACATTGTGAATATATTTGATGTTGGTGAAGAAGATGGCATTTATTATATCGTCATGGAATATGTAGATGGAATGACGTTAAAGCAATACATACATAATTATTATCCAGTTTCTATTGAAAAATCGATGGACATAATGAATCAATTAACTTCAGCTATTAGTCATGCCCATCATCATCAAATCATACACCGAGATATTAAACCGCATAATATATTAATTGATCAAAATGGCACGGTGAAAATTACTGATTTTGGGATTGCGATGGCTTTATCAAGTACGAGCATAACTCAAACAAATTCTGTCCTGGGTTCCGTACACTATTTATCACCAGAACAAGCTAGAGGTGGAATGGCCACGAATAAATCAGACATATATTCACTCGGTATTGTGATGTTTGAATTATTAGCAGGCAGGCTTCCGTTTTCAGGTGAATCAGCGGTCTCAATCGCACTTAAGCACTTGCAGAGTGAAACTCCGTCCGTTAGAAGATGGAACTCATCTGTCCCGCAAAGTGTAGAAAATATCATCATTAAATCTACTGCAAAAGATCCCTTCCATCGTTACGAAGATGTAGAAGAGATGTCTCTAGATATTCGAACAGCTTTAAGTGATGGAAGGATACATGAAGAAAAATATGTGCTCCCAATTGACCATGATGCAACAAAAGCCATCCCTGTTCTAAAGGATCGTTATCCTTTAGAAAATGTAGATCATACCATTGTTAAAGAGCCAGTACAACCTGCTCAGCAAGGAAAGAAAAAGACGAAAAAAATGGCCATGGATTCTTTTCTCCATTTTTATTTTATTTGGAATTGCTTCTGTTTTAGCTGTCACAGTATTGCCTGATTTATTAGGACCTAAAGAAGTAACTGTCCCTGATTTAGAAGGAGAAAGCTTAAATGAAGCATATCAAAAGTTAGTTGCCTTAAATTTCGAAGTAGGTGAAGAAATTGAGGTTACTGATGAGGAAATTGAAGAGGGCTCCATTGTACGAACCAATCCAAAAAGCGGATCGGTCGTTAAAGAGGGGGAAATCATTGACCTTTATATTAGTTCAGGTAAAGAAAAATATACAATGACAGAACTAATTGGATTAAGTGAACAAAATGCTAAAAGACTATTACTAAATGCAGGTTTCTTGGATGAAAATATAGTCATTGAGTCAGAATATAGTGATGAAATTCCAGGAACTGTATTAAGTCAAAGTATAGAGAGTGATCAAGAAGTGGTGGCAAGCGACGAGACCATTACGCTTGTTGTAAGTAAGGGAGTACAAGAGTATACCCTTCCGGACTTTACTGGAATGAATTTAAATGAATATACTCAAGAAGCACAAACGTTAAATTTGATGATTGAAACAAAAACGGAAAATAGTCCTGATATAGAAAAGGGGCGAGTCATTAGACAGTCACCTGAAGTAGGAAGCACTGTTCAAAAAGGTGACAAAATTACCCTTGTGATATCTGAAGGTCCAGTAATCCTTCAAAACAAAACGTATACAGAGGAAATTGTTATCCCTTACGAATCGGTTGAGCCAGGAATCCCTCAATCAGTAGAAGTAAGACTGGATGATTATTACAATGATTTACAAACAACGGCTAATCAATTTACGATTACACAAGATAAACCTTTTAGTATCAAACTTGTCATAGAGCCAGGTGGTACCGGGGTATACGAAGTGTACATTGACGGTGAAAAAATGGACTCTCTTTCAAAGACAATTCAATATAGTGAGGTAGAATAGGAGGAATGGAATGGCAACAGGAAGGATTATTAAGGCGTTAAGTGGGTTCTATTATGTACAAGATGGAGACAGAGTAATTGAATGCCGGGGGCGTGGGGTATTTCGGAAAAAGAAAATTACTCCTTTAGTAGGCGATTATGTTACGTATGAAAGCGATTTTGAACGAGAAGGAACGGTTGTAGAGATTGAAGAGCGAAAAAATGAACTCATTCGTCCTCCGATCGCCAATGTAGACCAAGCTATTCTTGTATTTTCCAGCATAGAACCTGAATTTAGTCCAAGTCTTTTAAATCGCTTTCTAGTTCTTGTTGAATCAAAGGGAATCCAGCCTCTTATATGTATTACCAAAATGGATTTATTAACCCCTAATGGAGCAGAAAAAATCCATCAATTTAGTGAAGATTATCGATCAGTTGGATATACAGTGGTCTGTACATCTTCTAAGACAAAAGAAGGCGTTGAACAAATACTTCCGTATCTGGATAACAAAGTGTCTGTATTTGCAGGACAATCAGGAGTAGGGAAGTCGTCTTTGTTAAATGCCATTCGCCCAGAATTAGAATTAAAGACAAGTACAATCTCTGCTTCGTTAGGTAGGGGGAAACATACAACAAGACATGTTGAATTAATTCCTGTATCAGTTCATGGACATGTAGCTGATACACCAGGCTTTAGTTCACTCGAGTTCACAGAAATCGAATTAGAAGATTTACCGTTTTGCTTTCCAGAAATGGTCAAGCTTTCTCATAACTGTAAATTTAGAGGCTGTCTGCACATTAATGAACCAAAATGTGCAGTAAAGCATGCGGTCGAACATGCTGAAATCCCAAAATACCGTTATGAAGATTATCTTCAATTTGCAGACGAAATTAAAGATAGAAAGCCGAGGTATTCATAATGAAAATTGCACCATCGATTCTTTCAGCAGATTTTAGTCAGTTAAAAAAAGAAATTCAAGAAGTTGAAAATGGTGGAGCTGATTACATCCATATAGATGTTATGGATGGTCACTTTGTTCCGAATATAACAATCGGTCCTCTTATTGTAAAAGCAGTTCGACCTCACACATCGCTACCTTTGGATGTTCATTTAATGATTGAAAAACCTGAGCTATATATTGATGAATTTGTTTCAGCAGGTGCAGATATCATTACGGTTCATATCGAAGCATGTCCGCATATCCATAGGACAATTCAACAAATTAAAGGTCATGGTATTAAGGCAGGGGTCGTTCTGAATCCCGGCACACCTCTAAGTAGTATTCAACATATTTTAGAGGACATCGATATGGTTCTTATCATGACCGTTAACCCTGGCTTTGGGGGTCAACAGTTTATTGAGGGCATGATTGAAAAGATTAGAGAGTTACGAAACACCATTAACGCAAGAGGATTAGATATAGAGATTGAGGTAGATGGCGGTATTAACGAAGATACCATTCAATCTTGCTTACATGCCGGAGCAGACGTCTTTGTGGCGGGATCTGCAGTCTATAATCATCAAGATAGAAAAGCTGCTATTACACGACTTAAACAAGCAGTAAAATAAGTTGATCGGTCAGGTTCTATTGTATAGAGTTCTGGCCTTTGTTGTAAGTAAGAGGAGGGTAAAATGAATATACATATAGTAGGGGGAGGACCCGAGAGTAGTCACCCGGAGGAAATGTACTTCAATGATTCAGAACGTATATGGGTCGGTGTAGACAGAGGCGTACACTATTTGTTAGATCATAATATTGTTCCCCATTGTGCGTTCGGTGACTTTGATTCTGTGTCTCATAAGGAGTTATCTAGGATTAAATCATTAGTGGAACAAATGCATGTCTTTCCTCCAGAAAAAGATGAAACTGACATGGGAATGGCCTTAAACTGGGCTATCGAACAGAAACCAACCAGCATTTCGATATACGGGGGAACAGGAGGGCGGTTGGATCATTATTTAGCCAATATCCAGCTGTTGATACGAACAGTAGAGACTACGATCCCAGTGTTCTTAATTGATCATAGGAATATTCATCAATGTGTAAAGGCTGGCACACATCAAGTTTCGATGTTGGAGAACAAACCGTATATTTCTTTTTTTTCTTATGACAGAATCGGTAAAAGATTTAACACTTCAAGGGTTTAAGTATCCGTTAGAGAATCATTTTCTTCGGCTTGGATCCTCACTTTGTATCAGTAATGAACTAATCGAAAGTCATGGGTCTTTTTCATTCACTGAAGGCATATTAATGATGATAAGAAGTGCTGATTGATTCAACATGACGAATAGTATCCGATTTCTTAGCGGTGAATAGGATAAACAGGGGGAGCTTCGAATCTTCTTTCAAGACAATGGGGAGGGAATTTGAATGAGGTTTTATACAATTAAATTACCTAAATTTCTTGGTGGACTAGTGAGAGCAATGTTAACTACGTTTAAGAAAGAGTAACAAAGAGGCACCCGTAGCGGGTGTTTTTTTGTGAATTTTAGATTCTGGCAATACTCTGTTCGGCTAAAATAAAAAAGGACGCCACAGGGGCATCCTTTTTTTCATTCATTATACGCGTTCTACTTTACCGGATTTTAAAGCTCTAGCAGAAACCCAAACTTTTTTAGGCTTCCCGTCCACTAGAATACGAACTTTTTGAAGGTTTGCACCCCAAGTACGTTTCGTAGCATTCATCGCGTGGGAGCGAGCGTTACCAGTACGAGCTTTACGACCAGTTACAACACATTGCTTTGGCATTTATTTCCCCTCCTCACCGTGTAGCTGAAGGTTATTTCAATTTGAATAACTTTCTTATCTTAAAAGATACTTTAATAATTTATCATATAGGAAGAAGTTATGCAATAGTTTTCAAGTAATTTTACTTGAAAGGCAGGAACGTTACAGGAAATTTGGAAAATTATTCGATACATTTTTAGTTTGACTTTTAAAAAAACTATACTTATAGTAAAATGACTTTAGCCAAGCATGAATTTTTGTCTAGTATTATCTTCTGGTAGTATAAATAAGGAGATTCAAACTACACTTAAGGGGGAAGAACCATGTCCATAGAATTAACGAATAAGTTAGGACATATCGATATATCTACAGATGTCATCGCGATGGTTGCTGGTGGAGCTGCAGTAGATTGTTACGGCATTGTGGGGATGGCTTCAAAAAATCAAATGAAGGATGGCTTGACGGATATCCTAAGAAAAGAAAATTTCACACGCGGAGTAATTGTTCGCCAAGAACAAGACGAAGTACATATTGATATGTATATTATTGTAAGCTATGGAACTAAAATTTCAGAAGTAGCTCATAATGTACAATCAAAGGTCAAATATACTCTGGATAAAACCGTAGGCTTGGCGGTTGATTCCGTTAATATTTTTGTTCAAGGAGTTCGAGTTACGAACCCGTAGTGAGGAGGAAGATTTGTGTCGATTACTGCATTAGATGGAAAACGTTTCGCAGAAATGGTCATTCAAGGAGCGGGACATCTTTCAGCGAATGCTGATTATGTTGATGCGTTAAACGTATTTCCTGTTCCTGATGGTGATACAGGAACAAACATGAACTTGTCCATGACTTCTGGAGCGAAAGAAGTAAAACAAAATGTACATGAACAAGTAGGTAAAGTAGCTGCATCATTAGCAAGAGGTCTTTTAATGGGGGCTAGAGGGAACTCTGGTGTTATTCTTTCTCAATTATTTAGAGGATTCTCTAAATCAGTAGAGGGGAAATCTACATTAACTAGTGTTGATTTCGCGGAAGCTTTAGAATTGGGCGTTCAGACAGCTTATAAAGCGGTTATGAAGCCAGTTGAAGGTACAATCTTAACCGTTGCTAAGGATGCAGCTAAAAAGGCTGTAGAGGTAGCACCGAACGAAACAGATATTATCCGATTAATGGAGGCTGTTGTAGAAGAAGGGCAGGCTTCATTAAATCGAACGCCAGATTTACTTCCGGTTCTTAAGGAAGTAGGAGTGGTTGATAGCGGTGGACAAGGTTTATTGTTTGTCTACAAAGGTTTTCTTGCTGAATTAAAAGGTGAGAAATTAGAGGCTCAACCTGAAAGACCAAAAATGGGTGACTTAGTTAGTGCGGAGCATCATAAAGTTCAAGGGTTTATGAACACTGCGGATATTGAATTTGGATATTGTACTGAATTTATGGTGCGATTTGAAGATGAAAAATTGGCAAGTAGCCCTTTTACAGAAGCTGAATTCAGAAAAGACTTAAGCCAATATGGGGATTCTTTATTAGTGATTTCTGACGATGATATTGTGAAAGTTCATATTCATTCCGAGCAACCTGGGGACGTATTAACCTACGGACAAAAATATGGAAGCTTAATTAATATGAAAATCGAAAATATGCGTCAGCAGCACTCTAGTCTTTTATTAGATTCAACGGAAAGTCCAACACCTGTTGAAACTAAGCCAAAGGAAAAGCGCGAATTTGGAATCGTTACAGTATCTATGGGCGAGGGAATTGCTGACTTGTTTAGAAGTATCGGCGCTAGCTATGTAATTGAAGGCGGCCAAACGATGAACCCTAGCACAGAAGATATTGTAAAAGCAATTGAAGAAGTACATGCGAATAAAGTTATCTTACTTCCTAACAACAAGAATATTATTATGGCCGCTGAGCAAGCAGCTGAAGTGTCAGAAGCTGACGTAGTAGTTGTTCCTTCAAAGACTGTTCCTCAAGGGATGGCAGCGCTATTAAGCTTTAATCCTTCAGCTACATTGGACCAAAACAAAGATGGAATGACCACAGCTCTTTCTTTCGTGAAAACTGGTCAAATTACGTTTGCGGTGCGCGATACGAATATTGACGGAGTTGAAATTGCTAAAGACGATTTTATGGGAATTGAAGACGGTAAGATCGTTCTAACAGACAAGGACAAATTCGATGCTGCGAAACGATTACTTGAAACTATGTTAGATGAAGATGCTGAGATCTTAACCATTTTGTTTGGTGAAGATGTTCTGGAATCTGAAGTAGAAGCCATTGTAGAATTTGTTGAATCTACTTATGAAGATGTGGAAGTAGAAGTGCATAATGGTAAACAGCCGCTATATTCCTATATCTTCTCAGTTGAATAATTTTTATAAAATAGAAGGGATTTCCCTTCTATTTTTTCAATTTACCAGTACAATGAGAGATAGTGGTGGTAGAATTTTTATTTGTTTAGACAAGGGGTGGAGAAGTCCATGAAATACCGATCAGTATTTGATATCATTGGGCCAGTGATGATTGGTCCTTCCAGTTCACATACAGCTGGTGCCGCTAGAATTGGCAGGGTCGCTAGAGAACTATTTGGTCGTGAACCTAAAGAAGCGATTATTTCTTTTTATGGGTCATTTGCTAAAACGTATAAAGGTCATGGGACAGATGTAGCAGTAATTGGTGGTATACTTGATTTTGATACGTTTGATGAACGGATTAAAACAAGCATTCAACTTGCAGAAGAAAAAGGTTTATCCATTACATTTATAGAGGAAGATGCTATAACAGAGCATCCCAACACGTGTAGAATTCGATTAATTGATGATAGGGATGAGATGGAGCTAGTAGGTATATCAATTGGTGGTGGGAAAATTGAGATCACAGAGTTAAACGGGTTTGAATTAAAGCTAAGTGGCGCTCATCCTGCAATCCTTGTTGTCCATAATGACCGATATGGAGCTGTTGCTGCAGTATCGGCAATATTAGCTGCTCATTGTATAAATATAGGCCACATGGAAGTTTCGAGAAAAGAAATGGGCCAACTCGCATTAATGATAATTGAAACAGATCAAACCATTGATCGAGAAGTGCTGGTAGAGTTAGAAAGCCTAGATAATATCGTGAAAGTCACAAAGATTTCCGATTAATCAAAAAGGGGGGATCGCATGTTTAGAAATGTAGCAGAGCTTGTTGAATTAGCGGTTAGTTCCGGAAAGAAAATCTCTCACATTATGATCGAACAAGAGGTTGAATTTACTGGAAAATCAAGAGAAGAAGTTATAAATCAAATGTCGAACAATTTAGATGTTATGGAACAAGCGGTTGAACGAGGGCTACAGGGTGTTCGAAGTGTTTCTGGTTTAACTGGAGGAGATGCAGTCCTTCTACAAAAATATATCCAAACGGGGAAAAGTCTATCAGGAGATTTATTACTCGATGCTGTAAGTAAAGCCGTTGCTACGAATGAAGTCAATGCGGCAATGGGGACAATTTGCGCAACGCCAACGGCTGGTTCTGCTGGAGTTGTTCCTGGAACACTATTTGCTGTTAAAAATAAATTACATCCTAGTAGAGAACAAATGATAGAATTCCTCTTTACTTCGGGTGCATTTGGGTTTGTTGTGGCGAATAATGCCAGTATCTCTGGTGCGGCTGGTGGCTGTCAAGCAGAGGTTGGTTCTGCTGCCGGCATGGCCGCTGCTGCTATCGTAGAAATGGCGGGAGGAACTCCCGAACAAAGCGCTGAGGCCTTTGCCATTACGCTTAAAAATATGCTAGGTTTAGTGTGTGACCCTGTTGCAGGCCTTGTAGAGGTTCCATGTGTTAAAAGAAATGCAATGGGTGCCGCAAATGCTATGGTGGCAGCAGATATGGCTCTAGCTGGCATTACTAGTAGAATTCCTTGTGATGAAGTAATAGATGCAATGTATAAAATCGGCCAAACAATGCCGGTTGCTTTGAGAGAAACAGCGCAAGGGGGGTTAGCGGCTACTCCAACGGGAAGAGAGTTAGAAGCTAAAATTTTTGGAGTATCCTTGAATAAAAAGTGAGTAATATAATACTTGAGCCTGTTGATACATTAAAAGGCGTGGGTAAAGAGACGGCTATTAGTTTAAATGAAATGGGGATCCATACCATTATGGATCTCCTTGATTATTTACCATATCGTTATGAAGACTACCGGATAAAGGATATTATGGAAGCGACTCATGATGAGCGGATTACAGTACAAGGAGTCATACATAGTGAACCTGCATTAATGTATTATAGGGAAAAAAAGAAGCCGATTAACCGTTCGTTTACTCATTGGTAATATACTAGTGAAAGCTGTATTCTTTAATCAACCGTATGCCAAAAGTAAATTAATCTTAGGTGAATCGGTGATTATTACAGGTAAATGGGATAAAAACAGACAAGAGATTACGGTGAATCATTTTTCAACGAATGATAACCAAGAGAAAAAGGATTATGAACCGATCTATTCCCTGAGGGGTTCTTTGAAAAATCATACCTTTCGTAAATTTGTAGCCCTTGCTTTAAAGGAATATGGAGATAAAGTGGTTGATCCATTACCACCTGAGATCCTGCAAAAATACAGGTTGTTGTCCAAAAAAGAAACCTTCCAAATCTTACATTTTCCTGGCTCTGAAGAGGATATGAAGCAAGGAAGAAGAAGGTATGTGTACGAAGAATTTTTGCTTTTCCAACTAAAAATGCAATCGTTACGTAAATTTCAACGTGATCATTCAACTGGGATATCTATCCTCTATGACGAGGGGAAAGTGAATGAATTTATTACGTCCCTACCTTTCCCTTTGACAGTAGCGCAAAAACGAGTCGTTCACGAAATCTTAACAGATTGCCAATCACCAGCTAGGATGAATCGTCTACTTCAAGGTGATGTGGGCTCTGGGAAGACGGTCGTTGCTGCAATCTCCTTATATGCATCCATTACCGCTGGATTCCAAGGTGCTCTGATGGTGCCAACAGAAATCTTAGCTGAGCAACATGCAGAGTCGTTAGCGAAAATGTTTGAACATACAGATGTAACAGTTGCGTTGTTAACATCTTCGATTAAAGGGAAAAAGAGAAAGGTGTTATTAGATCAGTTATCTATTGGAAGAATTGATATACTAGTTGGTACTCACGCGTTAATACAAGACGAAGTGAATTTCCATCAATTAGGTCTTGTCATAACAGATGAACAGCACCGATTTGGTGTAGCCCAGCGTAAGGTACTAAGAGAAAAAGGAGAAAATCCGAATGTTCTCTTTATGACAGCTACTCCAATTCCTAGAACTCTTGCCATTACAGTCTTTGGAGAAATGGATGTTAGTACGATTGATGAGCTGCCTGCCGGAAGAAAGCCAATCGAAACGTATTGGGCGAAGGAAGAAATGTTAGATAGAGTCTTACATTTTTTAAAAAAGGAAATAAGTAAGGGAAGACAGGCATATGTTATCACTCCCCTTATTGAAGAGTCCGATAAGTTAGATGTACAAAATGCCATAGATGTTCACTCGCAGTTGTCGCTTTATTTTGGTTCTAATGTGAAAGTGGGGCTTATGCATGGTAGGCTGCATCCCACTGAAAAAGAACAGGTTATGAAAGAGTTTAGTGAGCATAGCGTGGATATTTTGGTCTCCACTACAGTCGTTGAAGTGGGAGTCAATGTGCCGAATGCCACCATGATGATTATTTACGACGCGGAAAGATTCGGACTATCTCAATTGCATCAGTTAAGGGGTAGAGTTGGTAGAGGAGAAGAACAATCCTACTGTATTCTTTTAGCTAATCCAAAAACGGATGTAGGAAAAGAAAGAATGACAATCATGACAGAGACCACTGATGGATTTGTACTCAGTGAGAAAGATTTAGAGCTACGTGGCCCAGGTGACTTTTTTGGTCGTAAGCAGAGTGGGATGCCAGAATTTAAAATGGCAGATATGGTCCATGATTACCGAGTATTAGAAATAGCTAGAGACGATGCAAAAGCATTGATAGACTCACCAATATTTTGGGATCATGAAAGATATGAAGCTTTAAGAGAACGACTCTCGGCATCTGGAGCGATTACTGGAGAAAAACTTGATTGAGCAGGTAGCGAGAGAATTCTTGCAATCTGCTCTTTTTAATTATATACTACTATTAGTACCTAGTACTAAAAACGGATGGTGTTAGATTTTGAGAAAATACAAAAAAAGATCGACAAGATCAATTACAGGAAACAATTAATGAAAATCCATTTATCACAGACGAAGAATTAGCCGAGCGTTTTTCTGTTAGTGTACAGACGATTCGCTTGGACCGAATGGAGTTATCTATACCGGAACTTCGTGAACGTATTAAGCATGTAGCGGAGAAAACGTTTGATGAGGTTAAAAGTTTACCCCTTGAGGAAGTTATTGGTGAAATAATCGACATACAACTAGACGAAAATGCCATTTCCATTTTTGAAGTAAAGCAAGAGCATGTTTTTAAACGGAATGGGATTGCTAGGGGGCATCATCTATTTGCACAAGCTAATTCGTTAGCGGTAGCTGTAATCAATGATGAATTGGCTTTGACAGCAAAATCAACGATTAGGTTTACAAGACCCGTTCGTTTAGGTGAGCGAGTTATCGCAAAAGCCAAAGTGATAAATTCACAAGAAGTAAAAGAAAGAGACCGTTCTTTTGTAGAAGTGAAAAGTTATGTTGGACAAGAGATCGTTTTTATTGGAGAATTTGAAATGTATAGATCAAATTCCGAAGTAAAGGGTGTTAAACATGAGAATAGCTATTGATGCTATGGGTGGGGACCTTGCTCCTGTAGAAATTGTTAAAGGAGTAACACAAGCCCGCGATCAGTATACCGATGTAACATTTATTTTGTTTGGTGATGAGAAGCAGATAAACCCACTTCTTACGAACAAAGAGCGTATTGAAGTAGTACATACAGACGAAGTAATACTAGGTACAGACGAACCAGTAAGAGCCGTTAGACGAAAGAAAAATGCGAGTATGGTTCTGATGGCGCAAGCTGTCAAAGATGGTCAAGCTGACGCGTGCATTTCTGCTGGTAATACAGGAGCACTTATGGCTGCTGGATTATTCATTGTTGGAAGGATTCCTGGTATTGAAAGACCAGCACTCGCTCCGACGCTACCAACCCTCGATGGATCTGGATTCTTAATGTTGGACCTAGGAGCAAATTCAGATGCTAAACCTGAACATTTAGTTCAATATAGTATCATGGGTAGTGTTTACGCTGAAAAAGTGCGAGGGATTACAAAGCCAACCGTCGGATTATTAAATATTGGAACAGAAGATAAAAAAGGAAATGAACTAACTAGACAATCCTTTGAACTTCTAAAGCAAGCACCTATAAATTTTATTGGAAATGTAGAATCACGTGATTTATTAAATGGTGTGGCAGATGTAGTGGTGACAGACGGTTTTACTGGAAATATGGTGTTAAAAACAATTGAAGGAACGGCCATTAGTATGTTTAGTATGCTGAAAGATGCCTTTACCTCTTCTTTTAAATCAAAACTAGCCGCTGGCTTAGTGAGAGAGGAATTAAGAGGGATAAAAAACAAAATGGACTATACAGAATATGGGGGCGCTGGATTATTTGGATTAAATGCTCCAGTAGTAAAAGCGCATGGTTCTTCTAACGCTAATGCTATCTTAAATGCGATTAAACAGGCAAAACTCATGGTAGATAAAGAAGTGTCACAAACGATAAATAGTGCCATTTCCGTTCCTTCTGAATAGAGGCATACTTTGTGAACGATGCCTCAAACTTAGGAGGTAATGATGAGTAAACTAGCTTTTATCTTCCCGGGTCAAGGGTCTCAAACTGTTGGAATGGGAATGGATTATAAAGAGTCTTATGAGGAGTCAATGGTGGTATTTGGTCAATGCGAAGATGTGTTAGGACATGACTTTATTCGTCTAATGCAAGAAGGTCCATTGGAACAACTTACGTTAACAGAAAATGCTCAACCTGCGCTCGTAACAGCCAGTATAGCCATGTATGAAGTCTTAAAAAAAGAAGGAATACAACCGGACTATGTTTCTGGTCACAGTTTAGGTGAATATTCTGCTCTAGTTGCAACGGGATCTCTAAGCTTTAAAGATGCGGTTAAGACAGTTAGAAAACGTGGTGAGCTAATGGAGCAGGCGGTACCTAAAGGGATTGGAGCTATGTCTGCTGTGATGGGATTTGATGCAAGGCTACTTGAGGCCATCATTCAAGAGGCAAAACAGCAAGGTCAGTCCGTAGATATTGCGAATTATAATGGCCCAGGTCAAATCGTGATATCAGGCAGTAAAGAAGGTGTAGAATTTGCCTCTATAAAAGCAAAAGATGCCGGTGCAAAACGAGTCATCCCTCTTAATGTAAGTGGTCCATTTCATTCTGAATTAATGAAACCGGCTTCCATCCAATTTGAACGGTTTTTAAAAGAAATCTCCATGACAGAAATGACTGTTCCTTTGGTAGCAAACGTTACTGCTACTCCTATTGAAGATTCAAGTGCTATTCAAGAATTACTAGTCAAACAGTTATATTCACCAGTCCGATTTGAAGAAAGTATTAACCGGATGATCGAAGATGGAGTGACAACGTTTGTTGAGGTTGGGCCACTTAAGGTGCTACAAGGTCTAATTCGAAAAATAAATCGTAATGTAACGGTGCTTGGTGTTCAAGATGTTGAAGCATTACAATCGACCATAGCAGTATTAAAGGAGAGAGAGTAATGGAACTACATAATAAAGTAGCTGTCGTAACAGGTGCCTCAAGGGGAATAGGTAAGTCCATTGCCATTAAATTAGCTGAGCTTGGAGCAGATGTGGTAGTAAACTATGCAGGTAGTGAAGAAAAGGCTAAAGAGGTTGTATCTACAATAGAAGCTTTAGGCAAAAGAGCGGTAAGCTTTCAGTGCGATGTTTCTAACAGTGAAAGTGTGAAAGAAATGATGGAATTTGTTATTAAAGAGTTTGGTCGGATTGATATTCTTGTTAATAATGCTGGTATTACTCGTGATGGGTTATTGATGCGTATGAAGGACCAGGATTTTGATGATGTGATTGATACCAACTTAAAGGGTGTTTTTCTGACAACAAAAGCAGTCACAAGACAAATGATGAAACAAAAAAGTGGGCGGATTATTAATATCTCCTCCATCGTTGGTGTTATGGGAAATGCTGGACAAAGCAACTATGTTGCTGCTAAGGCTGGAGTGATTGGTTTAACGAAGTCAACAGCTAGAGAATTATCCTCAAGAGGAATTACTGTTAATGCTATTGCACCTGGATTTATTCAAACAGATATGACCGATCAATTATCAGAAGATGTGAAGAATGCCATGCTTAAACAAATTCCTCTTGGCCGATTCGGTGCACCTGAAGATGTTGCGAATATGGTAGGATTTTTAGCAGGAGAACAAGCTGGCTATATGACGGGTCAAACGTTTCATATTGATGGCGGAATGGTTATGTAAGAGATCATAGCTTTTCGTGTGACTTTTGTTTATAATACGTTGAAGGGAGGTGAAGAACGACATGGCAGAAGTATTAGATCGTGTAACAAAAATCATCGTAGACCGTCTTGGTGTAGATGCTTCTCAAGTAACGTTAGAGGCTTCTTTTAAAGAGGATTTAGGTGCTGACTCCCTAGATGTAGTAGAGTTAGTGATGGAGCTTGAAGACGAGTTTGAAATGGAAATATCAGATGATGATGCTGAAAAAATTTCAACAGTAGGCGATGCTGTGAATTACATAAATAGTCTAAACTAATTTACAGTTACGAGTTGCTTAAATTTGGATGAACCATCCAACTAACCTATAGAGACTCCACAACTGGAGTCTCTACTTATCTGAAAAACTTGGAAAAATCCCAAGTTTTTTTCCTTTTTACATAGACAGATATAGAAAAGATATTTCGACAGATTCATAAGAAGTGTATACTAATGAAGTATGAACTAGAATTTTCGTGTTTGGAAAGAATACGAATAGGAACCTTCTTTAAGAATGGAAGGCCGCAAGATTACAGTAGCAAGGTGGAGGACCTATGCGGAAAAATAGAGAACATTATAAGAATAAAAATCAACAAATTGAACAAGTATTTAAGGATTTTCAAGAAAAGATTGGAATCTCATTTTCCAATGTGTCTATTTTAAAACAAGCTTTTACCCATTCATCCTATGTGAATGAGCATCGAAAAAAACCGTTTGAGGATAATGAACGATTAGAATTCTTAGGCGATGCTGTATTAGAACTTACGGTATCACATTTTCTCTACAATAAATATGCAACGATGAGCGAAGGGGAGCTCACTAAATTGAGAGCTGCGATCGTATGTGAGCCTTCATTAGTTAAATTCGCTAATGAATTAGACTTTGGGTCAGTTGTATTGTTAGGGAAAGGGGAAGAATTAACAGGTGGTAGAACACGTCCTGCATTATTAGCAGATGTGTTTGAAGCGTTTATTGGGGCTTTATACTTAGATCAAGGCCTCCAATCTGTTGAGAAATTCCTTGAACAAATTGTTTTTCCAAAAATTAATGACGGTGCTTTTTCTCATGTGATGGATTATAAAAGTCAGCTTCAAGAATTAATACAGCGTGAAGGTAGCGGCCAGCTAGAATATCGCATTTTACTTGAAAAAGGGCCAGCACACAGTAAAGAATTTGTTTCACAAGTATTGCTGAATAGTATGGAAATTGGGGTGGGCAATGGTCGCTCAAAAAAGGAAGCAGAACAACACGCTGCCCAAAAAGCATTAGAACATTTAAAGAGTATGAACGAACAAAGAAAGTAGGGAGTAACGTGTTCCTAAAACGTTTGGATATCATCGGATTTAAATCCTTTGCTGACCGAGTGAATGTTGAATTTGTACCAGGAGTTACTGCGGTGGTTGGGCCCAATGGAAGTGGAAAAAGTAATATTACTGAATCCATCCGTTGGGTATTAGGTGAACAATCTGCTAAATCCCTTCGTGGAAGCAAAATGGAAGATGTTATTTTTGCAGGTAGTGATTCAAGAAAGCCTCTAAACTTTGCAGAAGTAACACTAACTCTTGATAATGAAGATCAAGGGTTACCACTTGACTACAATGAAGTTAGCATCACGAGAAGAGTATTTCGTTCCGGGGAATCAGATTTCTTAATCAATAATCAGTCCTGCCGATTAAAAGACATTGTTGATTTAATTATGGATTCTGGTTTAGGACGTGAAGCATTTTCCATCATCTCTCAAGGTAAAGTAGAAGAAATCCTTAATAGTAAGCCAGAAGACAGAAGAACGATTTTTGAAGAGGCGGCTGGTGTCTTAAAATACAAGAACCGTAAAAAGAAAGCTGAAAATAAATTGTTTGAAACACAAGAAAATTTAAATCGTGTGCAGGACATTCTTCATGAACTTGAAGGTCAAGTTGAGCCTTTAAAAATTCAAGCTAGTATGGCAAAGGATTTCTAGAGAAAAAAGAAGAGTTGAAGAACTTCGAGGTTGCATTAACGGTTTATGAAATTGAAGAATTACATAAAGAGTGGGAGAAAACAAAGGCCGTTGTAAAAGAACAGTCTGAGAATGAATTATCGCTTTCTAATGAACTTCAACAAAAAGAAGCTGCTCTCATCCAAAAGAGAGACCACCTATCCGCGCTTGACGAATCAATTTCTACCTTGCAATCTGTTTTATTGACTACAAGTGAAGAGCTTGAAAAACTGGAAGGTCGTAAGGAAGTTCTAAAAGAACGTAAGAAAAACGCTAGCAAAAATAAGGAACAGCTTGAGCAAAGTAAAGAAGAGCTATCATCTAAGATACATGCTCTTGTGACTCAAAAGAATACAATGGAGCAAACTGTACAATCTTTGGAACAGGAAGTATCCAAATTAAGAAGCTCTTTAAAAGAAAGAAACCAATTATTAGAATCCTTAAATGAGAATATAGAAGAACAAATTGACTCTCTTAAAAATGATTACATTGACTTATTAAATCAACAAGCTACTGCCCGTAATGAAAAGCAATATTTAGAACAACAATCATCTACACAATTTTCTAGAACGTCCAAACTTGATTCAGAGAATGAGAAATTTTTAATCGAGCGAAAAGAATTACAAGAAAAAAAGAAGCAGGCTGAAGAAATAGTAGTAGATATTCAAAATAAAATTGGGCAGCAGGTTTCGGTATACCATGAAGATAAAACAAGGTTGGATCAATTACGTAAACAATTTGAAGAAGAAGAATCAAAGCTGTATCAAGCACTTCAGTATATTCAACAAGCTAAAAAACAAAAAAGAAATGCTTGAA
The DNA here is from genome assembly GCF_000171615.1 of Bacillus coahuilensis m4-4. Lineage (GTDB taxonomy): Bacteria > Bacillota > Bacilli > Bacillales > Bacillaceae_K > Bacillus_T > Bacillus_T coahuilensis. The sequence continues at coordinate 204,029 of NZ_ABFU01000028.3, forward strand.
GACATGGAAGAAGGCTTTGCTGGCTTTTTTCAAGGTGTTAAAGAAGTACTTAAAGCTAGAAACACATCCTTGTCTGGAATCGAAGGTGCAATAGCAGAAATCATTCAAGTGGAGAAAAAGTTCCAAAAAGCAATGGAAACGGCGTTAAGTGCAAGTCAACAGCACATTGTTGTCCAAACAGAGCAAGACGGACGAAGAGCGATTGATTTTCTAAAAAAGAACGCTTATGGTCGTGCTACCTTTCTGCCTTTAAGTGTCATCAAGGAAAAAGTATTCCAACAAGTGTTCTCTCAACACTTCAACAGCATGAAAGTTTTGTTGGAGTTGGAAATCAACTAGTATCGTACGACAAAAAATTTGCTGCTGTTATAGCTAACTTACTGGGTAATGTTCTAATCGCAAAGGATTTAAGAGGGGCAAACTCGATAGCGAAAATGATCAATTACAGATATCGAATTGTTACCTTAGATGGAGATGTGGTTAATCCAGGTGGATCTATGACTGGTGGAGCCACCAAGCAGAAATCATCTTCTCTTCTATCTAGAAAAACTGAAATTGATGAGATGAAAGAGAAAATCTCTAAAATGGAAGAAAGTACGGCTCTTTTACAAAAGCAAGTGGTGGACAAAAAAGATAAAATTTTGTTTTTAGATAAAAAGGTTGAAGAATCGAGGGTAATTGGCGAACAATTACGACTTCAAGAGCAAGAAACAAAGGGATTAGTACGAGAATTAGAAGTTCATGAAGCGAACTTGAATGAAAAGTTAAAAATTTATGATATAGAAAAGAAAGACTATTACCAAGAAACAGAGCGTCTTACACATCGTAAACAAGAGCTAGAAGACCTATTAAAACATTTAGAATCAGAGTTACTTCTTATTAACCAGAAAATAGAAGAGCTATCTTTAAGAAAAACCGATCAGATTAGTTCTCGTACTGAGATTATGGAAGAGATTGGTGAGTTAAAAGTTGCGCTTGCTTCTAAAGGTGAACAATTTTCCATCACTCGCAAGCAATTAGAGAATCATCTTGTTGAAATTGCACAAACAGAATCGAAAAAGGATTCAATTGATGAAGAACTTACCTGGCTACTAAATGAAATGAACGGTGACTCTAGTGGAGAAATGGAGATTGAATCACGACGAAACGCTCGGAGAGAAGAGAAAGAGCAAACCTTAAAGCATATTAGTGAGCGAAGAGAAGAAAGGCTACTCCTTCAACAAGATATTGATACACTAGAAATAGATGTCAAAGAAGTAAAAAGACACTATCGAAGCTTAACAGTCGTTCTAAAAGACGAAGAAGTCAAAATGAATCGTCTTGATGTTGAACTTGACAATAGATTAAATCATTTACGTGAAGAATATTTCTTATCGTTTGAAGCGGCCAAAATGGAATTTCCTCTTACACTACCTGTTGACGAAGTGAGAAAAAGAGTGAAATTAACAAAGCTAGCGTTAGATGAGTTAGGTACCGTTAATATTGGGGCTATTGAAGAGTATGACAGAGTTCGTGAACGATATGAATTTTTACTCTCTCAGCAAACGGATTTACAGGATGCTAAAGACACCCTCTATTCCGTAATAGACGAAATGGATGAAGAAATGAAAAAGAGATTTGAATGGACATTCTCATCCATTAGAGAGCATTTTAGCCCTGTTTTTCAAGCTCTGTTTGGAGGAGGAAGGGGCGGATTTGCGTCTAACTGATCCAAATGATTTATTAAATACAGGTGTAGACATTGTGGCACAACCACCAGGGAAGAAGCTTCAGCACTTAGGGTTATTATCCGGGGGAGAACGTGCACTAACCGCTATTGCTTTGTTGTTCTCCATTTTAAAAGTTCGTCCTGTCCCATTTTGTATTTTAGATGAAGTAGAAGCTGCATTAGATGAAGCAAACGTACATCGATTTAGCTCCTACTTAAAAAATTATTCCAATGAAACACAGTTTATCGTTATTACACATCGTAAAGGTACAATGGAAGAAGCAGACGTTTTATATGGTGTCACGATGCAAGAGTCTGGAGTATCTAAATTAGTGTCTGTTCGATTAGAAGAGACGGTCTCCCTTGTGGGGCATTCATAAATAGTAAGGTAGGTGGAAGAGCTTTGAGTTTTTTAAAAAGTTAAAGGATAAATTTACGACATCAACCGATAACGTTACAGAAAAATTTAAAGATGGATTAAGTAAAACACGTGATAACTTTTCAAATGCTGTAAATGATTTAGTGGCAAAGTATCGAAAAGTGGATGAAGAATTCTTCGAAGAACTAGAAGAAATTTTAATTAGTGCGGATGTAGGTTTCAATACCGTTATGGAGCTTGTGGATGAACTGCGCATGGAGGTTAAGCGTCGAAACATTCAAGATACAGCCGATGTACAAAGTGTCATTTCAGAAAAGTTAGTGGAAATTTATCAGGGGGATGAGGGAAATAGTGAACTCTCTATCCAAGAGAACGACTTGACAGTCATCCTATTTGTAGGAGTAAATGGTGTTGGAAAAACGACGACGATAGGAAAAATGGCCCATCATTTTAAAGAGCAAGGGAAGAGTGTGGTCTTAGCGGCTGGTGATACATTTAGAGCAGGAGCTATTGAACAGCTTGAAGCATGGGGTGACCGGGTTGGTGTACCTGTTGTGAAACAAAGTGAGGGTTCTGATCCAGCTGCAGTAATGTATGATGCGGTTCAAGCGGCTAAATCAAGAAAAGCAGATATATTACTATGTGATACGGCAGGTCGTTTACAGAATAAAGTGAATCTGATGAAGGAACTTGAAAAGGTCAAGCGGGTCATTGAAAGAGAAGTACCAGGTGCCCCCCATGAAGTTCTCCTTGTATTAGATGCCACAACAGGACAGAATGCATTAGTACAAGCAAAAGTGTTTAAAGAAGCAACGGATGTATCAGGAATTGTGTTAACAAAGTTAGACGGAACAGCAAAAGGTGGAATTGTTCTCGCTATACGAAATGAGCTGCAAATTCCAGTTAAGTTTGTAGGCTTAGGTGAAAAGATGGATGATCTACAAAGCTTTGACCCTGAGAAATATGTATATGGATTATTCTCAGAACTAGTCGATCAAGCAGAAGAATAACTTCTGCTTGTACTTTTTTTATAGAAATGGTATTCTTCATATGTAAAGTTTTTTTACTTAACAAAGGGAGCGAAGATAATGCTAGAAAAAACGACCAGAATGAATTATTTATTGGACTTTTATCAATCATTGCTAACTCCCAAACAAAAAAGCTATATGTCTTTGTACTATCTAGATGATTTCTCGCTTGGTGAAATTGCAGAAGAATATCATGTTAGCCGCCAAGCTGTGTACGATAACATAAAACGTACAGAAGCGATGCTAGAGGAATACGAAGAAAAGCTTTTACTGTTCGATAAATTTCAACAACGAATGAAATATTTCAAACAATTAAAATCAGAGTTGAAGGAGCATGAAGAACTGTTTAAAACAGTTGATCCAATCCTTGAATCTCTTGAGAATCTTGATTAGGAGGCGGCAAATATGGCATTTGAAGGATTAGCCGACCGACTGCAGAGTTCTATTCAAAAAATTCGCGGTAAGGGTAAGGTTTCTGAAGCGGATGTAAAAGAAATGATGAGAGAAGTTCGCCTTGCTTTATTAGAAGCGGACGTTAACTTTAAAGTTGTTAAACAATTTGTTAAAAAGTTAGCGAACGTGCAGTTGGGCAAGAGGTTATGCAAAGCTTAACACCAGGCCAACAGGTTATCAAAGTTGTAAAAGAAGAACTTACAGATTTGATGGGTGGAGAACAAAGTAAGATTGCTGTATCCAACAAACCTCCAACTGTTGTCATGATGGTAGGGTTGCAAGGGGCTGGTAAGACCACAACTACTGGTAAACTATCGAACCTTCTTCGTAAGAAATACAACCGTAAGCCTTTACTAGTTGCAGCAGATATTTATCGTCCTGCAGCGATTAAGCAATTAGAAACACTTGGCAAGCAGCTTAATTTGCCTGTGTTTTCAATGGGCGATCAAGTTAGCCCTGTTGAAATTGCTAAAAAAGGGATTGAAAAGGCGAAGGAAGATCATCAGGATTACGTTCTAATTGATACCGCAGGTCGCTTGCACGTCGATGAAAATTTGATGGATGAATTAAAGCAAATTAAAGAACTTTCTAAACCAGATGAGATTTTCCTTGTTGTAGATGCTATGACAGGGCAAGATGCCGTAAATGTCGCCAAAAGTTTTGATGATGCACTTGGAATTACTGGTGTTGTTTTAACAAAGCTAGATGGGGATACTCGTGGTGGTGCTGCGTTATCGATACGATCTGTTACAGAAAAACCAATTAAATTTGTTGGTCTAGGTGAGAAAATGGATGCACTTGAACCATTCCACCCAGAACGAATGGCTCAACGAATTCTCGGTATGGGAGATGTGCTATCATTAATTGAAAAGGCACAATCCAATATTGATGAAGAAAAAGCAAAAGAACTTGAAAATAAAATGCGCACAGCAAGTTTTACATTCGACGATTTTCTAGATCAGCTAGGTCAAGTGAAGCAAATGGGTCCACTGGATGAATTAATTAAAATGATGCCAGGGGCAAACAAGATGAAAGGCCTAGATAATCTTAAAATTGATGATAAACAGCTAGCTCACGTTGAAGCGATCATTCAATCGATGACAAAAGCAGAAAAAACTCAGCCAGAGATCATTAACGCTAACCGCAAAAAGAGGATTGCTGCTGGAAGCGGAAGGCCTGTTCAGGAAGTCAATCGTCTTTTGAAACAGTTTGAAGATATGAAAAAGATGATGAAACAAATGACCAATATGCAAAAAGGGAAGGGTAAAAAAGGTTTTAAACTTCCATTTATGTAGGGTTAAGTTGTGAAATTTTGGAAAAATAAGTGTTAAGAAAAACACTTTACAAACTAATAAAAGCTTGATATTATACTATCTTGTGTGAAACTATTCGGAGGTGCTTTAAACATGGCAGTAAAAATTCGTTTAAAACGTATGGGAGCAAAAAAATCTCCTTTCTATCGTATTGTAGTAGCTGATTCTCGTTCTCCTCGTGACGGACGTCAAATTGAAACAGTAGGAACTTACAACCCAGTTGCTGAGCCTGCAATCGTTAATATCAACGAAGAATTAGCATTAAAATGGTTAAAGATGGTGCGAAACCTTCTGATACAGTACGTAACTTATTCTCTAAAGCTGGAATTTTAGAGAAGTTCCATAACGAAAAATACGGTAAGTAATTGACGTTATGAAATCATTGATCCTTGCGATTGTACAACCAATTGTGGACCATCCAGACCATGTACAAGTGGTAGAAGAAGTGGATGAAGACAAAGTTCTTTATCGACTATCAGTCCATGAAGAGGACATGGGTCGAGTGATAGGAAAACAAGGTCGAACTGCGAAAGCTATAAGAGCCTTGGTCAACACAGCAGCAAGTTCAAAACAGAAGAAAATGGTGATAGAAATCACTGGATAAGGGAGGACTTACCTCCCTTTTTCTATATTTAAAGACGATACATAAGCAGTCAACATCGAGAAGCCGCACCCTTGATAAAATTAGTTGAATAAGGAGAGGCTAAAGATGAAAATTAATAAAAAAAGTAACAGTTAAGCAAATTCTAACTCCTTCTAGTAAACAAAAACTCCTCAATCAATACCAAAAATCATATTCTAACGCTCCAAAAAGAAATAGAGCAGCTTCGATTTGAAATACAAAAAAGTAGAACGTAAAACCTCAACAGGCAGAGTTAGAGAAGGATTCGATAGAGAAATTCATTCTCGGAGAGAAAAGATAAATGTGATAGAATTTCAACTGGAGCAGCTTGAAATATTGCCAATAGGCACAGAATTGACAGAAAGAGAAGTAGATAGTATTCAAGAAGTTTCTATAGGAGATATATTGGAAGATGTTACAAATACAACCATTGTAGTCAAAGATGGAATAATTACTGAAATACGTTAGAGGTGAATAGTTATGAAATGGTTTAATGTAGGGAAGATCGTCAACACCCACGGAATTCAAGGAGAGGTTAGAGTCATTTCTCGAACAGATTTTCCTGAAGAACGATATAAAAAAGGCAATACCCTATACATTTTTGGAAATAGTAATGAAGAGTATAAGGAAGTAGAAGTGGTAGCTCATAGAAAACACAAAAATTTTGACCTCTTAAAGTTTAAAGGGTTTGAAAAATTGAAGACGTAGAGCAGTTTAAAGACTCTGTCCTAAAAGTGAAGGAAGATCAATTAGGTAGTTTGCCAGAAGGAGAATACTATTTCCATGAAATAATCGGGTGCACAGTGGTATTAGCAGACCAGCAAGAAATTGGCGTGATTAAGGAAATTTTAACTCCTGGTGCGAATGATGTTTGGGTAGTGAAAGCTAAGGGTGGGAAAGAAATTCTCATCCCTTATATTGAAGACATCGTATTATCTGTGAATGTACAGGAGAAAAAAGTCATCATCCAACCGATGGAAGGATTGTTAGAATGAAGATAGATGTATTATCCCTTTTTCCTGAAATGTTCGAAGGGGTGTTTTCTTCCTCTATATTAAAAAAAGACTAAAGAAAAGAGCGCTGTATCCTATAATGTGGTTAATTTCAGAGAGCATTCCTCTAACAAGCATCAAACGGTAGATGATTATCCGTACGGGGGAGGTGCGGGAATGGTGTTAACGCCACAGCCTGTATTTGACGCTGTCGAGCATGTTACGGCCTCCACAACGAGTAAACCTCGCGTTATCCTGATGTGTCCTCAAGGTGAAACGTTTACTCAAAAAAAAGCTGAGGAATTAGCGGATGAAGAGCACTTAATATTTATTTGTGGACATTATGAAGGATATGATGAACGCATTAGAGAGCATCTAGTGACGGATGAGATATCAATCGGCGATTATGTTTTAACAGGTGGAGAACTTGGTGCTATGGTCGTCATCGATAGTGTAGTAAGACTCCTACCAGGTGTATTAGGTAACGAGGATTCACCTGTCCTTGACTCTTTTTCATCTGGACTATTGGAACACCCTCATTACACTCGACCAAGAGAGTATAAAGGTATGAAAGTCCCTGATGTACTTGTTTCAGGTAATCATAAATTGATTGACGAATGGAGAGATAAAGAATCTCTTCGTCGTACATTTGAAAGAAGACCAGATCTCTTAGAAAGTGCACCTCTCTCAAAAAAACAACTACAATGGTTGCGAGAGTGGGAAGAAGAAGCCAAAGAATAAAAGACCCATAGATGTAAATTTCTCTTAGAGTTATAGAAAATAAACGTTGCTTTTTTAACAAAAATAATGTATTATACTCTTTGTGACAAATGTAGCAAAGCTATTTTGTCCATAAAACGATGTTCCGCTGTATAAAATAAATATGCATGAGCGTCTGTTAGAAGGAGATGAAAGAGATGAACAACTTAATTCAAGAAATTACGAAAGAACAACTTCGTAGCGATCTACCTGCTTTCCGTTCTGGAGACACTGTACGTGTTCACGTTAACATCGTAGAGGGTAACCGTGAGCGTATCCAGGTTTATGAAGGTGTTGTTATTAAACGTCGTGGTGGTGGAATTTCTGAAACGTTTACAGTTCGTAAGGTATCTTACGGTGTTGGCGTTGAGCGTACATTCCCTGTTCACACACCTAAAATTGCGAAGCTAGAAGTTATTCGTCGCGGTAAAGTTCGTCGTGCGAAACTTTATTACCTACGTAACCTACGTGGTAAAGCAGCTCGTATTAAAGAAATTCGATAATAGTAGAAAAAAGGGCTTGATTTCAAGTCCTTTTTTTTATAGAAATTCTTTTTTTAATTCATTGCCTACTTTGTATAGACTAAAAGACACAAATACATAATTAGGATTTGTTATATTAGGCAAAGAAAGTTATATCATGTAAAATAATGTTTAGACAGTTAGAAGGGGTGGAGAGTGTGGAGAAAAAGAATGAATGGTGGGAATGGACGAAGGCCTTACTGATTGCCGCGGGGCTTGCTACAGTCATTAGAGTGTTCTTCTTCTCTCCAATAATTGTAGATGGACGTTCGATGATGCCGACACTTGAGAATGGTGAACGAATGATTATGAATAAGATTTCCTATCAAGTTGGAGAGCCAGACTATTTTGATATCGTTGTATTCCACGCAACTGAAGAGAAGGACTATATTAAACGAGTGATTGGACTTCCAGGAGATCATATAGAGTACAAGGAGGATGTCCTTTATATAAATGGTGAAGCTTATGAAGAGCCGTACCTAGAGCCCTACAAAGAAGAATTGAACGGTTTCCAGTTAACGGAAGATTTTACGTTAGAAGATATTATTGGTCAGTCAACTGTACCTGAAGGACAAGTATTTGTATTAGGAGATAATCGTCAAGTGAGTCAGGACAGTAGAATGATTGGAACGGTTCCTATGGATGAAATTGTTGGGAAGACAAGTCTTGTGTTTTGGCCAATTTCACAAATAAGAAACGCAGATTAAAAAAAGGAGTTGTAGCCATGACCATTCAATGGTTCCCTGGTCATATGGCGAAAGCACGCCGGGAAGTAACTGAAAAACTAAAGTTAGTTGATATAATATTTGAACTTGTTGATGCAAGAATACCTATTTCATCTAGAAATCCGATGATGGACCAAATTGTTCAACAAAAACCTCGTTTAGTTTTATTAAACAAAGAGGATATGGCAGATCCTGAATTAACAAAAGCATGGATTGCCTACTTTCAAGAACGTGGTATAAAGGCCATTTCGCTTAATGCTCAAGAGGGAAATGGTCTTCATGCCATTGTAAAGGCGGCTAAAGAAATCTTAAAGCCTAAATGGGATCGGATGAAGGCTAAGGGAATGAATCCAAGAGCTATTAGAGCCATGATTATTGGAATTCCGAATGTGGGTAAGTCAACGTTGATTAATCGCTTAGCTAAAAAGAACATTGCTAAAACTGGGAATACACCAGGAGTAACGAAAGCGCAGCAGTGGATTAAAGTAGGAAAAGAACTAGAACTTTTAGACACTCCAGGAATCCTTTGGCCTAAATTTGAAGACCAAGAAGTTGGGTATAAATTGGCTGTTACAGGTGCAATTAAGGATACGATTATTAACTTACAAGATATCTCTGTTTATGCTTTGCGTTACTTAGAAAAGAACTACCCTAAGGTATTAAAGGAACGGTACGGCTTAGATGAAATTCCTAGTGATTTAGTTCAACTTTTTGACCATATTGGAATGAAAAGAGGTTCAATAAGACCTGGTGGAGAAGTTGATTATGATAAAACTGCGGAGTTAATCATTCGAGACGTTCGTAGTGTTAAATTAGGTAGACTAACCTTTGACGATCCTAAGGATACAAATCAGTAAAGGCTAAGCCTCTCTTATATGAGAGGGAAGCCTTTATTTTTTTGCCTGTAAGCTTTAAAATTTTGCGGTTTTTCCGATAAAATCAGTAACATCGAAAGGAAATAGAAAGATGAACATTAAAGAAATCCAGCAAAAACTCCTAGATATTAATGACCCATCAGCTCCAATCTTTGAACAATTAAAGCATGATGAAAGAAAAGGTGTTCAGTCACTATTAAGTAAATGGTACAGACAATATGAACAAAAACAAAAAGACCATCTTTCCTTTATACAAAAATCTCAATATGAAAAAAAATTATGGGAGGGAGGAATAAAGAGGATAGCTGGTGTCGATGAAGTTGGGCGTGGTCCGCTTGCAGGTCCAGTAGTAGCAGCAGCAGTCATCTTACCTCAATCCTTTTATTATCCAGGACTCGACGATTCAAAGAAGCTTACTGAATCGAAAAAAGAAGAAATGTTTGACTATATTAATGCTACAGCCATTAGTGTGAGTGTTAGTATTATCAATCATGATGTGATTGATACAGTGAATATATATGAAGCTACAAAATTAGCCATGCAGCAAGCCATAAATGGATTGGACCTTACGCCTGAATATCTGCTTATAGATGCAATGAAGCTCTCAATGGGAATAGAGGAAGAAAGTATTATTAAAGGAGATAGCAAAAGTATATCGATTGCTGCTGCCTCCATTATTGCAAAAGTTACACGTGATAGATTAATGAAAGAGTATGCAACAACCTATCCTCATTACGCTTTTGAGAGAAATATGGGCTACGGAACAACAGAACATTTAGAAGGATTAAAATCAGTAGGGCCAAGTCCAATTCATCGAAGGTCCTTTGCCCCGATAAAAGAGCTTATTCAATAAGGAGGGAAATGTATGGAGTTTTTTAACATGCCGTTCATACAAAGACAAAATGGGGCATTACCGGTCAAAGCTCCCTTAACCCTTACAGAAGGTCAATTCATATTTGGGAAATTAGTGAAGTTTCTTCCGAATCAATTAGCTCTAATTCAACTTACTGGACAAAGTATTCTCGCCTCAGTAGATGTACCTTTAGAAGCGGGCAAGGGGTATTGGTTTCAAGTAGAATCTTTAAATCAAGGGACACAATTTAAATTAGTTGAACCGCCTAACGTTAGAAACCAAAAGACAGCACCGTCGAGTCAGTTGCTACAGCAATTATCCCTTCAGGGTTCGAAGGAAAACCGAGCGATTATTGAAGAGCTAATGAAACACGCATCCCCTTTAACGAAAACCACTATAGAGCAAGTTTCACAGTGGACAAAAGGGTATGAAACATCACATATAAAATCAGCACTACATGACATCTTAGTAAGAGGTCTTCCTCTAACAGAAGGGGTAGTTCATTCTTTTTTAAAAACAAAGCCAAATGAAGAAAGCTTTTCTTCACTTCTTTCTCAATTAAAGGTTGGATTAGAAAAAATTCAACTTCCGCTTAACGATACGGTGAGGCAGGCTTTGCAGCAAATTCTTGAGCCAAAATTGGTTGAAAAACAGCAGCTAAGTTTTTTTTTCGTTAATGGATAGGCTTCAAGGAAATAGTTCAAATGAATATAAGCAGCATGTTGGTCGATTATTGAGTGAAGTGCTACCAACAGTTGTGAGTGGAAAAGTGAACGAAGCTAAGCAAGGATTCACACAATCTGAAGAGGGAAATCCAATAACTAAAGGTACTTCAAATTATACAATTGTTCATTCTGAATTAATACAAGATCAAATGAACTCGAAAATGAGTAAAAATTCCATACCTAACCTGCAAGTAAATAGTCATGTACTTGCAGTCCCTGTGAATGGTGTAAATGTTCCAATGACTAAAGAGAGACTTGAGTCTTTAGCTCTATTATTTGAACAATCATTAGCATCTATTAATAAACTGCCTGAGCCTTTAAAAAAGAGTTGCTAGCTGTTCAAAGTGAAATAGAAGGAATGATGCTTAAACAGCACACTCAAAATATGTATGTTGAGATGAAAACCATTCTCTCACGATTAGGCCTAGGAGAAGAGGCGGAGCTTATGAAAGACGAGTATAAGCCTACTTTAAAAGCTGCTATTCTATCTCTATTACAAGAAGAGATTCCTGCTAGTTTACGAGATGTTAGTGAAAAAATAATGGCTAAATTAAATGTTCAAACTTTAGTAAGTCAACCGCCTGGAGATTTTCATCACTTGCAATTCTCTGTTCCTTTAAATTTTCTAGGTTTGAATACTGATTTACAATTAGAATGGACGGGAAAGAAAAAGGAAGATGGGACATTAAATCCAGATTTTTGTCGGGTATTATTTTACTTGGATTTAGAGATGTTAAAGGAAATGATGATTGATATGCAAGTACAAAATAGAATCATATCAATTAAAATATTTAATGATTCTAAAGAATTAAAAGCAATTGGGACCAACTACGTTACATCATTAAAGAGTAAAGTAGAAGAAAAGGGATATACATTATCATCACTACAATTTCATCCTATGACTGAGCAAGTGATCACAAAACGACTCCAACCATCCATTCTTTCAGAGAAAGGGGTAGACATCACGATATAAATGGAAAAATTCAATAGAAAGTCAGCTATTGCATTACGTTACGATGACATGTCAATGGATGCACCAAAACTCATTGCAAAAGGAAAAGGCTTAGTAGCAGAGCAAATTATTGAAAAAGCAAAAGAAAATGGAATACAAGTGCAAGAAGATCCGAATTTGGTGGAAATGCTAAGTCAATTAAACATGAATGAAACAATACCGGCGGAGCTTTATGAAGTCGTAGCTGAAGTGTTTGCTTATGTTTATAAAGTAGATCAAAAAGTAAAACATTCAAAGAAACGATAAAAATATTGATTAATATCATAGACTAGTGATCATTGGCTAGTCTCTTTTTCTTTTTATATTTCTTTTTCCTACTAAAATGATTTTTATGTAAAAATGAAAGCGGATACAGATGAAACGTAGGTTAGAATGTAAGAAAATTTAAATTAATATAATATTTTAGATAGAAAGCTAGACAAGGAGGTGTACATATTTTACAATGAAAGCGCAGTCTATATTTTGAAAGAACTGGATAGGAGGATGGGAAAATGAATATCCATGAGTATCAGGGGAAAGAACTCCTAAGAAAACATGGAGTTGCCGTGCCAAATGGTACAGTAGCTTATACGGTAGAAGAAGCAGTAGAAGCAGCAAAAGGGTTAGATTCAAATGTTTATGTGGTGAAAGCACAAATCCACGCTGGTGGAAGAGGAAAAGCTGGAGGCGTTAAAGTCGCTAAGAGCTTAGATGAAGTTCGTACATATTCTGAAGAGATACTAGGGAAAACGCTAGTAACTCATCAAACAGGTCCTGAAGGAAAAGAAGTAAAGCGCTTACTTATCGAAGAAGGCTGCGATATTAAGAAAGAATACTATGTAGGTCTTGTTCTAGACCGTGCTACTTCACAGGTTGTGTTAATGGCTTCCGAAGAAGGTGGAACAGAAATTGAAGAAGTAGCAGAAGAGACTCCAGAAAAAATACTTTAAAGAATACATTGATCCTGTAGTAGGATTAACAGGTTTCCAAGCAAGAAGAATTGCATTTAACATTAATATCCCAAAAGAGCTTGTCAATAAAGCGGTTAAATTTATGATGGGATTATATACAGTATTTGTTGAAAAAGACTGCTCTATCGCTGAGATTAACCCATTAGTTGTTACAGGTGATGGAAACGTTATGGCCCTAGATGCCAAGTTAAATTTTGATAGCAATGCACTTTATCGTCACAAGGATATTCTAGAATATCGTGATTTAGACGAAGAGGATGCAAAAGAAATTGAAGCAAGTAAATATGATTTAAGCTATATCTCACTTTTTGGAAACATCGGATGTATGGTAAATGGTGCTGGACTTGCAATGGCAACGATGGATATTATTAAACATTACGGCGGTGACCCTGCAAACTTCTTGGATGTTGGGGGCGGTGCTACAGCTGAAAAAGTAACGGAAGCATTTAAAATTATTCTTTCAGACGAAAATGTAAAAGGCATTTTTGTTAACATTTTCGGTGGAATAATGAAGTGCGATATCATCGCTAGTGGTGTTGTAGAAGCAGCTAAGCAAGTTGAATTAACAGTACCATTAGTTGTTCGTTTAGAAGGGACAAATGTTGACCTTGGTAAAAAGATTTTAAGTGAATCAGGTTTAAATATTATTGCAGCTGAATCAATGGCTGACGGCGCAGAAAAAATTGTAGCACAAGTAGGCTAAGAAAGGCGGGGGATGAAATGAGCGTATTTATTAACAAAGATACAAAAGTTATCGTTCAAGGTATTACAGGTTCCACAGCACTTTTTCATACAAAACAGATGCTTGAGTACGGGACTCAAATTGTTGCTGGTGTAACTCCAGGAAAAGCAGGACAAGAAGTAGAAGGTGTACCTGTATTTAATACAGTTTCAGACGCTGTAACAGAGACTGGAGCAACCGTTTCAGTTGTCTACGTTCCAGCTCCTTTCGCTGCTGATGCAATTTTAGAAGCAGTGGACGCTGAATTAGATTTAGTAATCTGTATTACAGAACATATCCCTGTACTTGATATGGTGAAAGTTAAACGCTATATGGCTGGAAAGAAAACGCGCCTTGTAGGACCAAACTGTCCAGGTATTATTACACCAGATGAGTGTAAAATTGGTATTATGCCAGGTTATATTCATACAAAAGGGCATGTTGGGGTAGTCTCTCGTTCCGGAACTTTGACATATGAAGCAGTTCATCAATTATCTCAAGCTGGAGTTGGTCAATCCACTGCTGTAGGAATTGGTGGAGATCCTGTTAATGGAACAAACTTTATCGATGTTCTTCAAGCATTTAACGAAGATCCTGAGACGTATGCAGTAATTATGATTGGTGAAATTGGCGGAACGGCTGAAGAAGAAGCGGCTGAATGGGTTAAAGCGAATATGACTAAACCTGTTGTCGGATTTATCGGTGGACGTACAGCACCTCCAGGTAAGCGCATGGGACATGCTGGGGCTATTATTTCAGGTGGTAAAGGTACGGCTGATGAAAAGATTCGCATAATGAATGAATGCGGAATTAAAGTAGCTGAAACACCATCGGTAATGGGTGAGACGCTTATTTCTGTTTTAAAAGAGAAAGATTTATACGACCAGTGTAAAACGCATTAAGTGTGTGAAAGCAGCTCTTATCTTGAGCTGCTTTCCTTTTAACGTTATTACACACAACCACTAATAATTGGAAAGGAGAGAAAAATGGAAGAGAGTAAAAGAAATTTAATACTTCTTCATCACAGTAACGAATTAAGCTGGAAAGGTATCGGCCTTTTACTTAAGTCAGATCCTTACTTATCTCAATTAAAAACTTATTCCCCTGAAGATCTTCAGTCTATATTACAAACTACTCCTCAGCACATCCGTTCTATTTATGATCACATCCATCATTTTCCCCTAGAATCGTTTCTTGAAAAATATAAAGCTTATTCTATTCAAATATCCACACTATACGATTCAAGCTATCCTTCTTTATTAAGGTCTTGTCACAAGGCTCCTTGGGTATTATATGGAAAGGGAAACATGAATCTATTGCATACAGCTAAAAGTTTAGCCATCGTAGGATCAAGAAAGGGTAATGATTATGGGTATGAAGTGGTTAATAGTTGGGTACCACATTTGATAAAACAAGATTTTGTCATTGTGAGTGGATTAGCAAGTGGCATTGATTCGTTTGTTCATGAAAGAACCTTGAATTATGAGGGGTCAACTATTGCAGTGTTGGGTAATGGTATATTACAATGCTATCCTCTAAAGAACTCTGAAATACAGAAGAGAATTGGAGAGAAAGGTCTTCTCTTAAGTGAATATCCTCCATTTCGTAAGCCTGAAAGGTGGCAATTTCCTGAAAGAAACCGCATAATAAGTGGAATTACAAGAGGCACACTTGTCGTGCAGGCATCTAAGAGAAGTGGTTCATTTATAACCGCTGAAAGAGCGCTTGAAGAAGGAAGAGAAGTTTTTGCTGTTCCAGGGAATATATTTTCGCCGCTTAGTGCCGGAACAAATTCTCTAATCCAACTAGGAGCAAAACTTGTTCTTAGTACCGAAGATATAATAGAAGAAATACGTTTAAAAAAAGAAATTATCTACTTTTTTAGAAAAAGGTTGCAATTATTAGAAAACTGTTATACATTTTGCAACAGAAGTAAATCGTTTACATTTAAATAATATAGAGCAGTATAGGTTAGTATAGATTGACAAAGGTATTACACATAGATAAGATTGAAACTTGAATTCTTCGTTAATCATTAACCTCTAAGGAGGATATAAATGTCAGATTATTTAGTAATTGTGGAATCCCCAGCTAAGGCAAAAACCATAGAAAAATACTTGGGGAAAAAATATAAAGTAAAAGCATCAATGGGACATGTTCGAGATTTACCCAAGAGTCAAATGGGTGTAGATGTTGAGCATAACTTTGAACCAAAGTATATTACCATACGTGGTAAGGGTCCTGTTCTGAAAGAAATAAAGACAGCTGCTAAAAAAGACCAAAAAAATCTTTCTCGCGGCCGATCCAGATCGCGAAGGAGAAGCAATTGCTTGGCATTTAGCTCACTCGTTGGATATAGATATCCATTCAGATTGTCGAGTAGTGTTCAATGAGATCACAAAAGACGCGATTAAAGAATCATTTAAGCACCCGCGTGCTATTAATATGAATTTAGTAGACGCTCAACAAGCAAGACGTGTGCTTGACAGATTAGTAGGCTATAATATTAGTCCGTTATTATGGAAGAAAGTGAAAAAAGGGTTGAGTGCAGGGAGAGTTCAGTCTGTTGCATTAAGATTAATCATCGATCGTGAAAATGAAATCAACGCATTCAAACCAGAGGAATATTGGACATTAGGCGCAGAGTTTAAAAAGGGTAGTGAAGCATTTCATGCCAATTTTTACGGTTTAAATGGAAAGAAAACAGAAATACATTCTGAACAAGAAGTAAAGGAACTACTACAGAAATTAAAAGAAGGATCAGGATATAAAGTAACGAGGGTAGTAAAGAAAGAACGAAAGCGAAATCCATCGCCGTCATTTACGACATCGTCTCTTCAGCAGGAAGCAGCTAGAAAGTTAAACTACAGAGCGAAGAAGACCATGATGCTTGCTCAACAGTTGTATGAGGGGATTGATTTAGGTAAGAAAGAAGGTACAGTCGGTCTTATAACTTATATGAGAACAGACTCTACTAGAATATCTCAAACGGCACAGAATGAATCCAACGAATATATTGTGAGTGAGTACGGAAGTGATTATGCTAAGAAAAGTAGTGGAACAGAGAAGAAACAAGGAAATGCACAGGATGCACATGAAGCCATTCGCCCTACTAGTGTGTTAAGAACGCCTCAATCAATGAAAGAGTATCTATCAAGGGACCAGTTACGCTTGTATAAGCTTATTTGGGAACGGTTTGTTGCGAGTCAAATGTCATCAGCCATTATGGATACGTTAAGCGTTGATATTGTAAACGGAGATGTAATGTTTAGAGCAACGGGATCTAAAGTTAAGTTTCCTGGGTTTATGAAAGTATACGTAGAAGGCAAAGATGATGAAAAAGAAGAAAAAGACAATTGGCTTCCAGAGTTAGTTGAAGGGGATCTAATTGAAGAACATCAATTAGATCCAAAGCAACACTTTACTCAACCACCGCCAAGATTTACGGAGGCAAGGTTAGTAAAAACTCTTGAAGAGCTAGGGATTGGAAGACCATCCACGTATGCTCCTACATTGGACACGATCCAAAAGAGAGGCTATGTATCGCTTGATAATAAGCGTTTTGTTCCAACTGAACTTGGTACAATTGTTCATGAAATCATGAACGAATTCTTCCCTGATATTATTAATGCAGAGTTTACTGCAAGCATGGAACATTCTCTAGATGAAGTGGAAGAAGGAAATAAACAATGGATTTCCATTATAGATGATTTCTATAAGGATTTTGAATCTCATCTGACTAAGGCAGAAGAGGAAATGGAAAAAATAGAAATCAAGCCAGAGTATGCCGGAGAAGATTGTGAAGAATGTGGTCATCCTATGGTATTTAAGATGGGAAGATACGGGAAATTTATGGCGTGCAGTAACTTCCCAGACTGTCGAAATACAAAGGCGATCGTTAAGGAAATTGGTGTGAAATGTCCAACTTGTCATGAAGGAAATATTATCGAACGTAAAAGTAAAAAGAAAAGAATCTTTTACGGGTGTGATCGCTTTCCTGAATGTGAGTTCCTTTCGTGGGATAAGCCAATTGAGAGAAAGTGTCCAAAATGTGAACAACTTTTAGTAGAAAAGAAGCTTAAAAAAGGTGTTCAAGTACAATGTACTAGCTGTGATTATAAAGAAGAAGTACAATCGTAAAGAGTAAGCGTAAGCTTACTCTTTACCTTTGAAAAAAATTGCTGTATCATTAGTTTCTTCTGGCTCATTTCACTCGTAACAATGAATGAATAGCGGTTTTGACCCAAAAAGATAGGTCAGAAATGATCCTATCCTAATCTTTGTTCATTATGTAACATATGAATCTTAATAGTAAGAAAATAATTTGACAATATAGTCTTTACATCTAGGAGGTTTAATAAATATGACGGTTGTAAATGTAATTGGAGCAGGTCTCGCAGGCTCTGAAGCGGCATGGCAATTAGCTTCAAGGGGTGTTTCAGTGAACTTATACGAAATGCGTCCTAAAAAGCAAACTCCCGCTCATCATACGGATAAATTTGCAGAACTAGTTTGCTCCAATAGCTTACGTGCTAATACACTAACCAATGCAGTTGGCGTATTAAAGGAAGAAATGAGAAAGTTGAATTCTGTTATTATTTCTTCTGCTGATGATTGTGCTGTTCCTGCCGGGGGGGCTCTAGCAGTTGACAGACATGAGTTTGCTGCCAAAGTAACAGAAAGGGTAAAACATCACCCAAACGTAACTGTGTACGAAGAAGAAGTAAAGGATATTCCAGAAGGGATTACTATTATTGCTACTGGTCCTTTAACAAGTGAAGCGTTGTCAGAAAAATTACGTACAGTAACAGGTGAAGAGTACCTATATTTTTATGATGCAGCTGCTCCTATTATTGAAAAAGATAGCATAGATATGGATAAAGTCTATTTAAAGTCTCGTTATGATAAAGGGGAGGCTGCTTACTTAAACTGCCCTATGACGGAAGAAGAGTTTAATAGGTTTTACGAAGCATTAATTGCTGCTGAAACAGTACCACTTAAAGAATTTGAAAAAGAAATTTTCTTTGAAGGCTGCATGCCAATTGAGGTTATGGCGTCACGAGGAAAGAAAACCATGTTATTTGGTCCTTTAAAACCTGTTGGTTTAGAAGACCCTAAGACAGGAAAAAGACCTTATGCAGTAGTTCAACTAAGACAAGATGATGCAGCAGGTACACTATATAACCTTGTTGGATTTCAAACACATCTTAAATGGGGACCACAGAAGGAAGTCCTTCAGTTAATACCAGGTCTTGAAAATGCCGAAATTATCCGTTATGGAGTTATGCATAGAAATACGTTTATCAACTCTCCGAAAATACTGAAAAGTACTTATCAGCACAAAGATCGTCCTACCTTATTGTTTGCAGGTCAGATGACAGGAGTAGAAGGGTACGTAGAATCTGCTGCAAGTGGGCTTGTAGCTGGTATTAACGCAGCGAAGTTAGCATTGGGTGAAGAACCTGTTGTTTTTCCAGAGCAAACCGCAATTGGAAGTATGGCCAACTATATCACAACGACAAACGCTAAGAACTTCCAACCAATGAACGCAAACTTTGGATTATTTCCTGCTCTTGATAAGAAAATTAAAAACAAACAAGAGCGTAATGAACAGCACGCAACAAGAGCGTTGGAAACTATTCAGAACTTTATGAAAAGTTTGTAAATAATATTGCAACAATGAATATGGTGTGATAAGATTTAGGGGCTAAAAGAGGGGTATTTTATGAATGAAGAAATCCAATCCTTTCTACAATATTTGCAAATAGAAAAGAATTACTCTCCTTTAACCATTCAGCACTACCAATTAGATTTACATGATTTTGTTTCGTTTTATGCAAAAAGAAGGCATTAATAATATGGTTGATATTGAATATCTTGATGCTAGGCTATACTTGACAGATCTATATGATAAAAAGTATGCCAGATCTACGGTTTCTAGAAAAGTATCTTCGTTAAAGAGTTTTTATAAATTTTTAACAAAGGAAGATAAATTGGATGAAAACCCCTTCTCCTTAGTCTTTCACCCAAAACAAGAGAAGCGGCTGCCTAATTTTTTCTATGAAGAAGAAATTGAGCGTTTGTTTGATGCGTGTAAAGGTGATACTCATAAGGATATTCGTAACTTAGCCTTACTAGAGCTACTTTACGCTACGGGAATACGGGTTAGTGAATGTTCAAATTTATCCTTAAAAGATATTGATTTTTCATTTCATACAGTATTAGTAACAGGAAAAGGGAGAAAGGAACGTTATGTTCCTTTTGGTACATACGCAAGCGAAGCGATTAAACGATATTTAGATCATACTAGGCATGTTCTTGTGAAGGGTGAACATCAACAATTATTTGTAAATTTAAAGGGTGGTCCATTGACCGACAGAGGGATACGACACATATTAAATGATGTAATATCTAGAGCCTCTCTTACACATAAAATTCACCCTCATATGTTGCGTCATACGTTTGCGACACATCTTTTAAGTAATGGTGCGGACTTACGTTCTGTACAGGAACTATTAGGGCATTCTCACTTATCTTCAACACAAACATATACGCATGTGACGAAGGAGCACTTACGAAAAACGTATTTGTCACACCATCCAAGAGCCTAAATTAGGAGGGGAACTATGGAGCAATTTCATGCTACAACAATTTTTGCTGTACAGCATAATGGAAAAAGCGCTATGAGTGGAGATGGTCAAGTTACC
The DNA here is from genome assembly GCF_000171615.1 of Bacillus coahuilensis m4-4. Classification (GTDB taxonomy): domain Bacteria; phylum Bacillota; class Bacilli; order Bacillales; family Bacillaceae_K; genus Bacillus_T; species Bacillus_T coahuilensis. Next base: position 224,372 of record NZ_ABFU01000028.3, read on the forward strand.
TTTGGTAATGCTGTGGTGATGAAGCATACGGCTAGGAAAGTAAGAAAACTATTTCATGATCAAGTACTAGCAGGTTTTGCTGGTTCTGTCGCGGATGCGTTTACGTTATTTGAAAAATTCGAAGCTCGTTTAGAAGAGTACAATGGAAATTTACAACGAGCAGCTGTTGAGCTTGCAAAAGAATGGCGAACGGATCAAGTCCTTCGTAAGCTAGAAGCCATGTTAATTGTCATGAATAAGGAACACATCTATTTAGTATCTGGAACTGGTGAAGTGATTGAGCCTGATGATGGGATACTTGCTATTGGATCAGGTGGAAACTACGCTTTATCTGCTGGTCGAGCTTTAAAGAAGTATTCAGGCGAACATATGACAGCCAAGGAAATTGCCAAGGCTTCTTTAGAAGTAGCCGCTGATATATGTGTATATACCAATCATCAAATAATTCTAGAAGAGTTATAAGGAGTGAGTAGAGTGAATAATAAAGATTTTCGTTTAACTCCTCGTCAAATTGTCGAAAGACTAGATCAGTATATTGTAGGTCAGCAGGATGCAAAACGTTCAGTTGCCGTAGCACTTCGGAATCGATACAGAAGAAGTTTACTTGAAGATTCGTTAAAGGAAGAAATTCACCCTAAAAATATTTTAATGATTGGTCCAACAGGCGTTGGGAAGACAGAAATTGCTCGTCGAATTGCAAAGCTTGTCGGAGCACCGTTTATAAAAGTTGAGGCAACTAAATTCACAGAAGTTGGTTATGTAGGACGAGATGTTGAGTCTATGGTTCGTGACCTCGTTGAAACTTCAGTAAGAATGGTGAAGGAAGAAAAAATCCAAAGTGTAAGAGGACGGGCAGAAGATAACGCAAATAAACGCTTAATTGAGCTACTGGTTCCTTCTAAAAAATCACAGGCATCTTATAAGAATCCTTTTGAAATGATTTTTGGAAATTCTGATTCTGAACCTAAGGAAGAGCCTAAGGAAGATTTTAACTTAGCAGAAAACAGATCCATTGTTGCAGAAAAACTAAAAAATGGTGAGTTGGAAAATGAGTACATCTCCGTTGAAGTGGAAGAACAGCAGCCATCTATGTTTGATATGCTACAGGGTTCGGGAATGGAGCAAATGGGCACAAATTTTCAGGATGCGTTAAGTAACTTTATGCCGAAGAAGAAAAAGAAACGCAGGTTAACGGTTAAAGAGGCAAGAAAAGTTTTAACCAATGAAGAAGCATCTAAGTTAATTGATATGGATGAAGTGACTCAAGAAGCAGTATTTAAAGCTGAGCAAGCAGGTATCATTTTCATTGATGAAATTGATAAGGTTGCGAGTAAATCAAGTAGTTCAAATGCTGATGTATCAAGAGAAGGTGTTCAACGTGATATTTTGCCAATTGTAGAAGGTTCTACGATTGTAACAAAGTACGGCTCTGTTAAAACAGATCATATACTGTTTATTGCTGCTGGTGCATTTCATATCTCTAAACCTTCAGACTTAATTCCTGAACTTCAAGGAAGATTTCCGATAAGAGTAGAATTACAAAAGTTAACAATAGATGATTTTGTGCGGATTCTTGTTGAGCCAGATCAAGCAATAAGTAAGCAATATCAGGCTTTATTATCCACGGAAGGTATACAAATTGAATTTTCTGACGATGCTATTCATAGATTAGCTGAAATTGCATATGAAGTGAATCAGGAAACTGACAACATTGGAGCAAGAAGGCTACACACCATAATGGAAAAGCTTCTAGAGGATCTATCTTTTGAGGCGCCAGATATTACGATGGAAAAAATAGAAATTACGCCAGCTTACGTAAATGAAAAGCTAGGAAAAATAGCAAAAGACAAAGACTTAAGTCAATTTATACTATAAATTTAGCAGTGGTCGAACTAGGAGGAATTAATTATGAATTTATTAGCTAAAACAAAGAAAAATTAACAGCATGCTTCAAAATGCAGCAGGAAAGCCAGTGAACTTTAAAGAAATGTCTGAAACACTCTCTGGAGTAATCGAAGCAAATGTATTTGTTGTTAGTCGTCGTGGAAAACTATTAGGATTTGCAGTAAACCAATTGATCGAAAATGATCGTATGAAGCAAATGTTAGAGGATCGTCAATTCCCGGAGGCTTACACAAATAGTCTATTCAATATTGTTGAAACATCGTCTAACCTTGATATTGAAAGTAAGTATACTGCGTTTCCAGAGGAAAACAAAGAATTATTTAAAAATGGACTTACAACCATCGTTCCAATTATCGGTGGAGGAGAACGTTTAGGTACATTGATCTTAGCTCGATTAGACAGAAGCTTTGAGGATGATGATTTAATTCTAGGTGAGTACGGAGCAACTGTAGTTGGGATGGAAATTCTTCGTGAGAAGGCCGATGAAATTGAAGTAGAAGCAAGAAGTAAAGCTGTCGTACAAATGGCTATTTCTTCTCTATCTTATAGCGAATTAGAAGCGATTGAGCATATCTTTGAAGAATTGGATGGCAATGAAGGTTTATTAGTTGCTAGTAAGATTGCAGACCGTGTTGGTATTACAAGAAGTGTCATTGTAAATGCATTACGTAAACTTGAAAGTGCGGGTGTGATTGAATCTCGTTCTTTAGGTATGAAAGGTACTTATATTAAAGTATTGAATAACAAATTCCTTATTGAGCTAGATAAATTAAAGGCAAACTAATTGTAGAATTGAAAGCTACCAGGAGATTTCTCCTGGTAGCTTTTTTAGGTTGACAGGATATAACCAAATTTTGACCATTCTGCTAGACTATTTCCAATAAACTACAGTAGTAACATTCGATAGATTTGTTACAATTGTAGATGGAACTTGTTGCGGTGGTAATATAAATTTCAAGTAAATTTTTTTAGAATAGAGAGATTTTAATCAGATTTTCTTGTAAAATAGAAGAAACGGTGTCGAAACATGTCAAATTATGTATGAGAATAAAGTCTTATTTCCAAATAATAAGTCTAATTGCTCACAAAAATTCACACTACAAACATAGACAGGATATTACATTAACATTACAATAGTTAGTAATGAAAGAAATGTCATATATTGAATGATTTCGTCAAAAAGGAATGAGAGGTGACGAATGGTGAAGTTGTTTTCTGCAACAACACAATCGTTAGAAGCAGGCTTAAATTATTCAACGGATAAACAAAAAGCAATATCTCAAAATATTGCCAATGTGGATACTCCTAATTACAAAGCAAAAGATGTGAAATTCGAATCATACTTCAAAAAATCAGTGGCTGATATCCAAGCAAATGTAACGAGCGATAAACATATGTCCTTCAAGCCAACAAGTGCGACGGGTACTAGTGCTGCTCCTTATAGTTCAAGTGATTTTATTTATCATCACAATGGAAATGGTGTTGATGTTGATAAAGAGATGGCTGATCTAGCAACGAATCAAATCTACTACAATTCACTAATCCAGCAGTTAAACCACAAATACTCCATGATAACGACAGTAGTGAAAGGAGCAAAATAATTATGTCGATCTTTCAATCTATTAATATATCTACTTCAGCTCTTACTGCTCAAAGGTTGCGAATGGATGTAATCTCTTCAAATGTAGCGAACGCAGATACAACTAGAGGTGAGTATGTTAACGGAGAATGGCAGCCTTACACAAGAAAATCAGTTGTGCTTCAAGAAAACCAAGGGAATTTTTCATCTTTACTAAATCAAGCTAAAAACACAGGCTCTGTTAATGGAGTAGTTGTAAAAGAAATTAAAGAAGATACGGAAACACCATTTAATTTAGTCTTTGATCCTACGCATCCAGACGCAGATGCTGAAGGGTATGTAAAAATGCCAAATGTTGATCCTCTAAGAGAAATGACGGATTTAATATCCGCTACAAGATCTTATGAAGCCAACGTTACGGTAATGAATGCAAACAAAGCGTTGTTAATGAAGTCTCTAGAAATTGGTAAATAGGAGAGGTAGTCTATGTCACTCAATAATATCAATTCGGTCACACAAAATCTTTTTAGTCCGTCTTTACAAAAAATTACTTTAAAAATGGAAGCGTCGAATAACACAAGCTTTGCTTCAATGCTTCAAGATTCCATAAACAATGTTAGTAAACTTGAAAACAGTCTGATGTTCTTACTAATAAGCTAATAAATGGAGAGAAAGTAGAACTCCATGAAGTGATGGTAGCCTCACAAAAAGCAACCATAGCTCTTCAAACGACTGTTGAAGTTCGAAATAAAGTGGTCGAGGCCTATCAAGAAATTATGAGAATGCAAATGTAGGGATTAGACATTAAACTGCCTAGAATCTACAGTAAACCGGGGGATTGTAATGAACGAGACTATACAGAAATACAAAAGCTCATTAACGGGCTTCTGGAATACAAGATCGAAAAGCCAAAAGTGGACAATGGGAATTGTCGTACTTTTAACCATACTATTAATTGTGGCAGTTACGTTCTTCTCAACGAGAACGGCACTGGTCCCCTTATATTCTAATCTATCTCCAGCTGAAACAGGTTCTATAAAGGAGAGCTTAGATAGTAAAGGGATTACCTCAGAAATAAGTGAGGGAGGAACGACCATACTCGTTCCAACAGAAATGGTTGACACGCTAAAAGTTCAACTTGCATCTGAAGGATTACCGAAAACAGGGAGTATTGACTATTCTTTCTTTAGTCAAAATGCTGGCTTTGGCATGACAGATAATGAGTTTAATGTTTTAAAATTAGACGCGATGCAAACAGAGCTGGCTCTATTAATTAAGAGTATAGAAGGAGTGCAAGATGCTAGTGTCATGATCTCCCTTCCTGAACAAGGGATTTTTGTTAACGATCAAACCCAACAAGCATCTGCATCGATTGTGTTACAAACACAACCAGGTTATCAATTTGAGCAATCTCAAATTTCGGGATTATATAATCTTGTGTCAAAGAGTGTCCCGAACCTTCCTACTGATAATATCGTCATTATGAATCAATTTTTTGAGTACTTTGAACTAGAAAATGTAAATAATTCCTCATTTGCTGGGAATATTTCTTCGCAAATGGATGTGAAGAAGCAAATTGAACGAGACATCCAGCAACAGGTACAAAGTATGCTTGGCACTTTGATCGGATTTAATAAAGTGGTTGTATCAGTTTCCACTGATATTGACTTTACCCAAGAAGCTAGAGAAGAAAACCTAGTTGTACCAGTTGATGAAGAAAATTTAGAAGGTATTACGATGAGCGCCCAAAGAATCACCGAAACTTTTACTGGTGAAGGTGCGAATGCTGCTGGAGGAGTTCCTGCAGGAGAAGATCCTGCTGATTCATTAGGTACAACGTATGTAGGTTCCACAGATGGTGATGGAGATTATGAACGTATTGAAGAAACAATGAACTATGAAGTAAGTAGAGTCATGAAAGAAATTGTAGAAAGTCCATATAAAGTGAGAGACATAGGAATCCAAGTAATGGTAGAGCCACCAACACCTGATGACCCTACTTCTCTTCCACTAGAAACTCAAGATGATATCACACAAATTCTTTCAACTATTATTAGAACGTCTATTGATAAAGAAAGTAATCCCGATTTGACACCAGAAGCGATAGAACAAAAAGTAGTAGTTTCTGTTGCAGAATTTAATGGAAAGCAAGAATTTACATCCACAAATATACCAGCTATACCATGGTGGGTGTATGTTATTGGTGGAATTTTATTGGCTGTTATTATTCTGTTAATCTTCATGATTGTTCGTTCTCGAAAGAATAACATTGAGGAAGAACTTGAATATGAAGAGCCTGTTAGAATTAGTATTCCGGATGTAAATGAAGAAAAGGAATCTGAAACGACAGTTCGTAAGAAACAGTTGGAAAAAATGGCAAGAGATAAACCAGAAGAATTCGCAAAATTATTAAGAACATGGATGACGGAAGAATAGGAGGAGAAAAATGGCTACTAAAAAACAAGGTCTTTCAGGTAAACAGAAAGCAGCCGTTCTTCTTATCTCACTAGGTCCTGATGTTGCCGCATCTGTATATAAACACCTAACTGAAGAAGAAATGGAAAAATTAACACTAGAAATATCAAGCGTCAAAAAAGTAGAGCATGGTGAGAAAGAAGATATTATGGAAGAATTCCATAATATTGCTCTTGCTCAGAATTATATCTCACAAGGCGGTATTGGGTATGCCAAGCAGGTACTAGAAAAGGCAATTGGTAGTGAAGAAGCATCCAATATCATTAATCGACTCACTAGCTCTTTGCAGGTTAAACCATTTGACTTTGCCCGAAAAGCAGAGCCAGGGCAAATTCTAAATTTTATTCAAAATGAACACCCGCAAACGATTGCTCTTATCCTTTCATACCTTGATTCTCAACAAGCGGGACAAATATTATCGGAGTTACCTCAAGAAGTTCAAGCTGATATTGCAAGACGCATAGCCGTTATGGATAGTACTTCGCCTGAAGTTATTAACGAGGTAGAGTCTATACTTGAGCGGAACCTATCCGCTACTGTCACACAAGATTACACTCAAACAGGTGGAATAGAAACAGTAGTTGAAGTATTAAATGGTGTAGACCGTGCTACTGAAAAAACTATACTGGATGCTCTCGAAATTCAAGACCCAGAGCTTGCTGAAGAAATTAAAAAGAGAATGTTTGTATTTGAAGATATTGTTACCCTTGATAATCGATCCATTCAACGTGTTATTAGAGACTGTGAAAACGAAGATTTACTTCTATCACTTAAAGTTTCTAGTGATGAAGTGAAAGAAGTTGTATTTACTAACTTGTCACAGCGTATGGCAGAAACCTTTAAAGAAGAGATGGAACTTATGGGGCCTGTACGTTTACGTGATGTAGAAGAAGCTCAATCTCGTATCGTTGCGATAATACGAAGACTTGAAGATGCTGGTGAAATTATCATTGCTCGTGGTGGAGGAGATGACATCATTGTCTAGAGTAATAAAATCCATTCAAGCCCAAAATGAATCTACGGATAAAAAAACGATTCAATTGAAGATGATTCACACAGAGAATTCACTAAATACGCTACAAAAACAATCTCAAGATATTGAAGAGCTTACTCGACATGCTATAAATGAGGCGAATGATATAAAACATCAAGCACAGCATGAATTAGAACAAGCTCGTGAAGAAATTGACCAGATGAGACAAGCTTTAGAAATAGAGAGAAACAATTTATTTGAATCAACTAAATTAGAAGCTTATCAAATCGGATTCAATGAAGGGCGAGATGAAGCACAACGACAATATAGTCAATATATACAAGAAGCAATTGACGTGGTGAATGAAACAAAAAAGAAAATTTCATCAACATGTTCAAAAAGGTGAAGAAGTTATTCTAGAACTGGGAATTGAAGCTGCACGAAAAATTATCGGGCATCAATTAGAGCAGGATTCTACAGAATTTATTTCTATAGTTAAAACCGGATTGAAAGAGGCAAGAGAAATGGATGAAATTCAAATTCATGTTCATCCTACTCAGTACTCTTTAGTTAGTAGCTTTGATGAAGATTTAAAGAGGTCATTCCCACCACATGTTCATATTTACTTTTATCCTAATGACGAATTGGGTGCTGATGAGTGTTACTTAGAATCAAAACAGGGACGCATAATGGTGAGTGTAGATTCTCAACTTGAAGAATTACGTCGTCAACTATTTGAGCTACTCGAGAGGGATTCGCATTGAATACAAAAGAACTGATCACAAAGATACCTGAATTAAATTCATATAAACGTTTTGGTAGAGTAAAAAGAGTGGTTGGGTTAATGATAGAGTCTCAAGGTCCTGAAAGTGCCATAGGTGATGTGTGCAAAATTCATATTCGTAAAGGGAAATCAGGTTCCCAAATTATTAAAGCAGAAGTAGTAGGCTTCCAACATGATATGGTGTTATTGATGCCATATTCTACTATCAGTGATATTGCACCTGGGTCTTTAGTAGAGGGGACAGGAGAAGCTCTAAAAGTAAAGATTGGAAAAGGATTAATTGGATCCGTATTAGATTCTCTTGGAAATCCACTTGATGGATCAGATTTACCCAAAGGTCTATCATCCACATCTGTTGAAAACATGCCTCCTAATCCTTTAACAAGACCTACTATAAGCGAACCATTAGAGGTTGGAGTAAGAGCTATTGACACAATGTTAACTATAGGTAAAGGGCAACGCGTAGGTATTTTTGCAGGAAGTGGTGTTGGAAAAAGTACTCTTCTGGGAATGATTGCGAGAAATACAAAAGCTGATATCAACATTATCGCTTTAATAGGCGAGCGAGGTCGTGAGGTGCGAGAATTTATAGAACGTGATCTAGGACCGGAGGGTTTATCTCGTTCAATTGTTATTGCTGCAACGTCTGATCAACCCGCTTTAATGCGTATTAAAGGTGCATTTACAGCAACGGCAATTGCAGAATATTTTCGAGACCAAGGAATGAATGTCATGTTAATGATGGACTCGGTTACACGTGTAGCAATGGCTCAACGGGAAGTAGGATTAGCCGTAGGAGAGCCTCCAGCTACAAAGGGGTATACACCTTCCGTCTTTGCCATATTACCAAAGTTATTAGAACGAACGGGTACAAACCATTTAGGTACGATTACAGCATTTTATACCGTATTGGTTGATGGTGATGATATGAATGAGCCTATTGCTGATACGACGAGAGGTATATTGGATGGACATATTGTTCTAGATCGTGAAATTGCGAATAGAGGGCAGTACCCTGCTATCAATATTTTAAAGAGTGTCAGCCGTCTAATGAATCATCTTGCTGAAAATGGTCACAAAGAATCTGCAAATAAGATAAGAAATTTGTTAAGCACGTATGAAAAATCAGAAGACTTGATTAATATAGGTGCCTATAAAAAAGGGACTTCACCTGAGATTGATGAGGCAATCTTGTATTTTCCTTCTATCTTATCTTTCTTAAAGCAGGGTACACATGAGCCGATTAGTCAGAAACAAAGCATAGAACAAATTATCAACTTAGCAAACAAAGGTGGATTCTAATGAAATCCTTTGATTTTCGTTTCGAAAAAGTTCTCACGATAAAAGAAAGAGAAAAAGAAGAAGTTTTTCCACTTACCAAGAATCAATCAAACAATTCCAAGAAGTGGCCGAAAAATTATATGAACTTTTAAAAAAGAAAGAAGATCTTATAGATTATCAAGAGAAGCAGTTACAGATTGGAATAGCTGTGCAGTCGATTAGACAACACTCAAGTTTCTTAACTAACTTAGAGAAATCTATCTCGTATTATCAAGAACGAGTTATCCAAGCAAGAAATAGGATGACTTGGTTTGAACAAAAAATTAGCTGAAAAGAATATTGAAGTGAAGCAATATGAAAAGATGAAAGAAAAAGCCTTTCACCAATATGTTAAAGTTCAAAATTATGAAGAAACGAAACAATTGGATGAACTTGCCATGATGCAATTTGGTAAAGGGGCTTGGAGGTGAAGATATGGCCAAGAAACAAAAAGAAGAGCAGGAAAAGTCATATGGTGTTCTTCAGTGGATTCTTCTAATGGTCATCATACCTACTCTGTTTACAGTAGTTGTTGCTTTTGGAATAGCTACACTGCTAGATATTAATGTGTTTGAAGAAACAAAAAAGCTTGGCGAAAAGATTCCGGTTATAGGAAATGTAATAGGCGGCTCTGGTCCCTCAGAGGAAGAATTGAAGCTTTCACTCTCTTCATTACAAGGTGAGATGAAAAATAAGGAAGCTGAAGTAACGAAATTACAAACTCAAATAGATAGGCAGTTAGCTGAAATTGATCAACTCCTGTTAGATAAAAAACAGCTTAGTATTCAAATTGAAGAGTTAAGTCAGCTTCAAGAAGAAAACAAAAGAGCATTTGATGAAATCGTTAGTACGTACGAAACGATGTCTGCTAAAAGTGCTGCAGGTATATTAGTAGAAATGAATGAAGATGAAGCATTAACAATACTTTCAAAAGTAAAACCCTCTGTATTGAGTAAGATCTTAGAAAAAATGCCGGCAGAAAATGCAGCTGTTTTTACAGAAAAATTAGCTGTGAATACTGCTCCTTAAATCTGAAAGGAGGTGATCATTTGAATCTTGGCGCCATTCACAGCTTAGTACGATCACAAGGCGGAAGTCAGGGAACGATGACTGAAAGCCAAACCGCTCATTCATTTTTATCGTTGCTAAGTCCATTGACGTTTCATCAAAGCAACCCTTCATCAACATCTGAAGAGGCAATAACAAGTGCTCCGAAACAAGAATCTCTCTTGTTGGAGAAAATGGAGGAAGCTTTGACTTCTGGTAAGCTAACAGATAAAACGGTTGAGGAGTTAGTCAACAGTGAAAACTTTTTAGTAGATTTGAGTAACCTTTTGGATGTTCCATTCAAACAAATTGAACGTTCTTTTAATGGCTTGGTAGAGAAGTTGAAACAATCCTTACCAAAGGACGTAGCGAAAGATTTACAAGAACAGACGACCTATACTTCTAGTGACATCCTTCCTTTCATTGAAACGTTAATGATCAGTGATGAATCATGGACTTCAATGACAAAGGCAGATGTAGAAATTGCTTTTGTTTTCTCAAAATTGTGGGCAAGTCTAGAATGGAGTAATAAAGATTCTTCACCTTATGTTTCAAGTAAAGGACAAATACCTGTTGAAAAAGTGATGAAGTTTCTTGCATTTTTTGAAAATGGGTCAACAAAAGATTCTTTAATAAAATCCAATGGACCATTAAAAGATAGTATTCCTTCTTTTCAAGTTTCTTCTACGAATTTACAGGCGATCCATCCTCGTAAATTTATAAATGAAGGAATGGATGGACAGAAACAACTCATTCCAGGGCTAGATACTAGTAAAGTGGATGTGAATAAAGTTGGAGGAATATCCTTTACAGTTGGGAATGCAAATCAACCACAGCCGTCTACTTATCATTTATTTACTCAAGCTACAGAAAGCCCTGCTGGGAAAGAACAGCTTGCCAATGAATTAGTATCCATTTTAAAACGTTCAACTATGATTCAATCTCAAAATGGACAAAAGCTGCTAATTAAGTTATATCCAGAGGAGCTCGGTAGTTTACGTGTGGAATTATTCCAAAAAGATGGTGTGTTGACTGCAAGAATCCTTGCTAGTACAGGTGCTGCAAAAGAATTATTAGATTCACAGCTACAAAACTTGAAGCATTCTCTACAACAACAAAATGTTCAGATTGAGAAATTAGAGGTCGTTCAAGCTTTATCTGAACAATCAAAGTTAAACAAAGAAGATCAACACCAACAATCTAAACAGCAGCAGACAGAACAAACAAAAAAAAGAAACAAATAAATGAATCAGAGGAATCTAATGGCAGCTTTGAAGAGTTTCTAGCTCTAGAAGTGTAAGGGGGAGACAAATGAGTATTTCAATAGATTCTAATTTATTACTGAGTACTTACCAAAATGAACAAAGACAAGTGGATAATAAATTAGGTCAGGATGCATTTATGAAAATATTAATGGCAGAGCTTCAGAATCAAGACCCAATGAATCCAATGCAAGATAAAGATTTTATTGCGCAACTTGCCACATTTTCTCAGTTGGAAGAGCTAACAGGTATGTCGGATTCCCTTGATTCCATGAATGCTATCCAACAACAAAACCAATTATTATCTTTTCAACCTTTGTTGGTAAAGAAGTGAAGTGGCACAAAATTGAGGAATCAGAATCTGGTGATATGGAAATTTTAGAAGGTGCTGGGAAAATCACTGGGATAAAGTTCACAGGGGAGACAGTAGAATTTACACTAGAGGACGGTACCATTCTACTACCCGAGAATATTAGTGAATTAAAGAGTCCACAAGTAGGTAACTCATTAGTAGAAGCAAGTAATTTAATAGGTAAAAGCGTAACATGGCTTGGCGAAAATGAAGAACAGCTTTCATCTATAGTGAGTTCAGTTAGCCAGAAAGATGGAGAAATCTATATTCATACAAAGGATTCTCAAAAAATTAAAGCAAGTGATTTAGTGACAATAGAATAATAGAGAGGTGTGGTAGTTTGGATAAAGATTATTCAAAAATCATCCAATCGCCCCCTATTACGTCAAAAAAACCTATACCTGCTAATGCTAGTGTGAAAACATACAAGGTACCTTTTTCACATCAACTAGAACAAGCCATACAATCGTCTAACGAGCTAATATTAAGTAAACATGCTAAAGAGCGAATCGCAAATAGAGGGATTACAATAACCGATGATCAGTGGAAAAACATTCAAAGTAAAGTGAATGAAGCCCGGTCTATGGGAGTAAAGGAATCATTAGTACTATTAGAAGAAGCAGCTCTTATTGTAAGTACGAAAAATAAAACGGTTATTACAGCATTAAACCGCCAAGAAGCATCATCTCAAATTTTCACTAATATAGACGGAACAATTGTCATTTAAATTATATGTTGGCTGGACCTTTAAAAGGAAGCCTATTGCTGCGGATTGATTGAAGCAGCTTAAATGAAAGGGGAAAAAACATGTTACGTTCAATGTATTCTGGGATTAGTGGTATGAAAAATGCTCAAACAAAGCTTGATGTTATTGGAAACAATATCGCCAATGTAAATACTTATGGATTTAAAAAAGGTCGTGTAACCTTTCAAGATTTAATGAACCAGACGATGTCAGGTGCAACCACTCCAACTGAAAATCGTGGAGGACAAAATGCCAAGCAAATTGGTCTTGGTGGAACAATTGCCTCTATAGATATTATTTCTACTCAAGGAAGTCTTCAAACGACTGGAAGATCATTAGATGTTGCCATTTCGGGTGATGGTTACTTTGTTGTGAGAAATGGTCAAAATGAAATGTACACTCGCGCAGGGAACTTTTATCTAGATTCAAACGGTAGTCTTGTAGATGGAAATGGAAATTTAATTCAAGGGTATCAGGCTGATGCTAACGGTGTGATAGATTACGGAGGAATGACAGATATCGTTATTGATTCAGACTCCACCATGGCTCCAAGATCCACATCTGAGGTGACGTTTAATGGGAATTTAAAAGCGAGTGCTCCCATTTATGATGCAACCAACGCTACTACTCAAGCAGCTACAGCCGATGGAAGAGTAACCGTTGATTATTCCGTAAAAGATTCTCTTGGTTCAGATATTCCTTTAAAAGTAACCTTTACCAAAACAGCTAGTAATTCATGGGATACAACCATCTCCTATACAGATACTTTAGGAGCTACTCAGACTATTACAGGACCTGCACTGAGTTTCTCTTCTGATGGAAAACTAGATCCTGCCACGGTGACAACCTTAGCAAACATTAATTTACCAGTGAACAACATTAATCCTGGAGCGGTTTCACCACAAGCAATTGATATTGATTTTGCTCAAATTACTCAATTTGATAGCTCCACTTCTGCCAATATTAATACCATTAATGGGAACTCTGAAGGATATTTAGAAAGCTTTACCATTTCTTCCTCCGGAGAAATTAATGGGATATACTCAAACGGAGAGGTTCAAGCGATAAGCCAACTAGTAATGGCTACCTTCTCAAATGCAGGTGGACTATTAAGTCAAGGTGGTAACACGTTTACTGCTTCGAATAACTCTGGACTACCAAATTACGGGATTGCAAATGAGGGACGCGGAGCCATTCAATCAGGTTCATTAGAGATGTCAAACGTAGATTTATCTGAAGAGTTTACGGAAATGATTACGGCGCAGCGTTCTTTCCAAGCGAATACTCGAATCATCACAACTTCTGATGAAATTCTTCAAGAATTAGTTAATCTAAAACGATAACAAGGAGAATGGGCTAAGTCTTTAGCCCTTACTTACTATGATTGAAGTAACAAGATTAAACGGTACAAGTTTTCATTTAAACGCTGCGTATATCGAAACAATTGAAGCTTTACCTGATACGACAATCTTACTAACTAATGGAAGGAAATATGTAGTAAGAGAGTCGGAAGAAGATATTTTGAATAAAGTTGAAAGCTTTTACTTAAAGACTCCTTTTTTTAACACAGTGAAAGTGAGGGATGAAGGTGAATAACAAGCTAGTCCGAATGATGCTCATAATCCTAGTGCTAATCACTTTACTTGGTGCTGTTACGTTCGTCGTGCTATGGAAATTGTCTGATAATGGTGAAGCCGCAGAATCAGAACCTTCAATAGATGAAATTCTTGAATACTCAGTGGATATTCCAGAGTTAACAACCAACCTACTGAGCAACAATGATTTTATCCGTATATCATTTAAAATTCAAACAGATAGTAAAAAGGCTAAAGAAGAATTGGAAAAACGAAATTTTCAAGTGAACGACATCATAATTGAAGAAATGTCTGAATTAACATCAGATGAAATTCGTGGTAAAGACGGTAAAAGAAATATAGAGGATACTATAAAGACGAAATTAAACAGCTTGATGCAAGAGGGGAAAATTGAGAAAGTCTATATCACCTCCTGGGTAATACAATAGCTGAACTTTAAATGGTATCGGAGGTGATTCTATGTCTAGTGAGGTTTTATCGCAAAATGAAATTGATGCCTTGCTTTCCGCTTTAACAACAGGCGAAATGAGCGCAGATGATTTCAAAAAAGAAGAAGAAACAAAACGAGTAAAGTCATATGACTTTAAACGTGCTCTACGATTTTCTAAGGATCAAATAAGAAACCTGACTCGTTTACATGAAAATTTTTCAAGATTATTAACAACCTATTTTTCTGCTCAACTTAGGACGTATGTTCAAATATCAGTTGCGTCTGCCGATCAAATCCCATATGAAGAATTTATCCGATCTATACCAAAAATGACTATATTAAATGTTTTGAAGTACCACCACTTGACGGAAGAATACTCTTTGAGGTGAATCCTAACATTGCCTATGCTATGATGGACCGGGTTATGGGAGGGCGTGGGACAAGCTTAAATAAAATTGAGAGTTTGACAGAGATTGAAAAGCGAATCATGTCAAATCTATTTGACCGTGCTTTTGAACATTTGAGAGATGCTTGGGCAACAATAGCTGAGATTGAACCTATCTTGTCTGACTTTGAGGTGAATCCGCAGTTTTTACAAATGGTTTCACCAAACGAGACCGTTGTTGTCATCTCTTTAGAAACGATGATTGGAGAAACTAGCGGAATGATTAACATTTGTATTCCTCATGTAGTTTTAGAACCGATCATCCCTAAATTATCCGTTCATTATTGGATGCAAACAGAAAGAAAGCAAGTATTCCCGAAGAACTTGAGGCGTTAGAGAAAAACATTCAACGTGCGGAAATTCCAGTTTCAGTTGAACTTGGTGAGGGTTCAATCACGATTGAAGATTTTCTAACACTTTCTAAGGGAGATGTCATTGAGTTGACTAGTAAAATTGATAATCCTTTGACCATCAAAGTAGGAGATATACCGAAGTTTACTGGTCAACCAGGTAAAGCAGGAAAAAAACTAGCAGTTCAAATTTTGGATTCTTTGAAGGGGGGACCTGAACATGATGAGTGGTGAGATGTTATCACAAGATGAAATCGATGCCCTGCTAAGAGGAACGGCAGATAGTAGTTCAGAACCAAAACAAAAAGTAGTATTAGAAGATTATTTAAGTCCTTTTGAACAAGATGCACTTGGAGAGATAGGGAATATTTCATTTGGTAGCTCAGCTACGGCTTTATCTACTCTCTTAAATCAGAAAGTAGATATTACGACACCAACCGTTTCAATTATTGAAAAAGACAAACTCCAGGATGAATTTCCTCAACCTTATGTAGCCATACAAGTTTCTTATACTGAAGGGTTTTTAGGGACAAATCTTTTAGTGATCAAACAGGATGATGCAAGTATCATTGCAGATTTAATGTTAGGTGGAGATGGTTTAAATACAGGAACAGATCTAGGGGAGATTCAACTTAGTGCCGTGCAAGAAGCCATGAATCAAATGATGGGTTCTGCAGCTACAAGTATGTCAACCATTTTCTCTAAAAAAGTAGATATTTCACCACCTATCATTGATTTAATGTATCTGCCAGAAGGAGAAGGGGTAGAAAACATTCCAGACATTGATCTACTTGTAAAGATTTCATTTAAAATGAAGATCGGTACATTGATAGATTCTAATATGATGCAACTCGTTCCCTTATCTTTTGCAAAAAGTTTAGTAGAAGATTTAACAAACAATAACAATACAAATGCGACAAAATCCGATAAAATAGAAGAAGAACCACCAAAACCGTCGATGGCTACAAGTACACCAGTTCAAGAAACGCAAAGTCAACAACCTTTTACAACCTATCAACAGCCACAAGCTCCACAACATTTCGGGGGACAGCATTTGTCTCAACCTGTAAATGTTCAACCAGCAGAATTTGCGTCATTTGGACAACCAGCTCTACAAGAGAGTGAAGCAAGAAATTTAAATATGCTCTTAGATATTCCTCTTTCAGTAACAGTCGAGCTTGGTAGAACGAAACGTTCTGTAAAGGAAATACTAGAGCTATCACAAGGGTCGATTATTGAGCTAGACAAATTGGCTGGTGAACCAGTTGATATCTTGGTTAATAATAGGTTAATTGCTAAAGGTGAAGTGGTAGTGATTGATGAAAACTTTGGAGTTCGATTAACAGATATCGTCAGTCAAACTGAACGAATAAAAAACTTAAACTAGTATCTTTTTGGGGGTAATACAAATGGCAAACAGAATTTTAATCGTTGATGACGCAGCATTCATGAGAATGATGATTAAGGACATCCTATCTAAAAATGGATATGAGGTTGTTGCAGAGGCTGCTGATGGTGCGCAAGCTGTAGAAAAATATAAAGAGCTAAAGCCAGATTTAGTAACGATGGATATTACAATGCCAGAGATGGATGGTATTACTGCATTAAAAAGAAAATTAAAAAAAGAAATTTCCTGATGCAAAAATCATTATGTGTTCTGCAATGGGACAACAAGCAATGGTTATCGATGCCATTCAAGCAGGAGCAAAAGATTTCATTGTGAAGCCATTCCAAGCAGACCGAGTACTCGAGGCTATTTCAAAAACACTAGCATAATTTATCAGCAAGAAGGTGTCAATCATTGAAGAATACAGTGAGAGTTGCCCTATTATTTATTATATTTGTTGTATACAGTGGGGTGGGGGGGAATCCCCACCCCATGCTAGTATGTTCGCAGCAAATAGTACAGTATCTGAATTTTACAATAATAATAACGGCACTGAAGAAACAACAGAATCGGAATTACCGGTTGAAGAACAAGAAGTGGATTCAGGAGTTAACGCATTTGACTACATAAGAATGATAGCGGCTTTAGGGTTTGTTGTCTTTTTACTGTATGTATTGTTGAAGTTTGTTAACCTTAAAACAAAGCCAAACGACTTAACTAAAACCATTATTACGCTCGGTGGAACTCCGCTTGGTGGAAACCGGTCCGTACAGCTAATTAAAGTGGGGGAAAGAATTTTAGTTGTTGGAGTAGGCGAAGATATTACTTTGTTAAAGGAAATAGAAAACAAAGAGGAATACGATAAACTGATTGAAGGTTTTGAACAATCTTACAATCAAAAAATAGAAGCTTCCTCATTCGTAAATACTATTAAACAGCGAATTAATCCTTCTGCATCTAAAGAAGAATTGAATTTTTCAGATGAATTTAAACAAAAATTAGCAGAGATGAAAAAGGATCGTTCAAAATTGTTTGATGAATTAAATAAACAGGAGCAGAATAAGGATGATTGATTTACTAGAGCAAATAAATACAAATTCACCTGACACCGTTTCTTCATCGGTCACTCTGCTTTTATTATTGACGGTTTTATCACTTGCGCCGAGTATTTTAATCTTAATGACCTCTTTTACTAGAATCGTCATTGTTTTATCGTTCGTGAGAACGTCCCTTGCCACACAACAAATGCCACCAAATCAAGTTTTGGTTGGGTTATCTTTGTTTCTTACATTTTTTATTATGGCTCCAACCTTTCAAGACGTAAATGAAACGGCGTTAACTCCATTGTTTAATGAAGAAATTACCATTGAAGAAGCCTATGATTTGGCTAGTTTACCGTTTAAAGAATTTATGAGTCAGCATACTAGACAAAAAGACTTGGAGTTATTTTTTAAGCTATCTAGATGAACAACCTCCTGCTAGTGTGGAGGATATACCTTTAACAGCCCTTGTACCGGCATTTGCAATAAGTGAACTAAAAACTGCATTTCAAATTGGATTTATGATTTTTATACCGTTTTTAGTCATAGATATGGTTGTGGCGAGTGTGCTAATGAGTATGGGAATGATGATGCTCCCACCAGTTATGATTTCTCTTCCTTTTAAAATCTTATTGTTCATACTTGTGGATGGCTGGTATCTTATCGTGAAGTCGTTATTACAGACATTTTAAGTTGGTGAAAGAAAATGAATGCAGAAACAGTAATAAAATTAGCAGAACAAGGCGTCTATACTACCCTAATTATTTCAGCACCGTTATTATTATTAGCATTAATAGTTGGACTTATTGTGAGTATTTTCCAAGCAACGACTCAAATCCAAGAGCAAACTCTAGCTTTTGTTCCTAAAATCGTTGCCGTTATGGTAGGTTTAATCTTTTTTGGTCCTTGGATGCTAACAACACTAGTAACATACACACTCAACATATTTCAAAATTTATCAAGGTACATAGGCTAAGATGGAAGAATTAATTCCTGCTTTTTCTGTTTATTTATTGATCTTAATGAGAGTCGCGTCATTCTTTGTCACAATGCCTTTGTTTTCCTATCGAACAATACCTGCGCAACATCGTCTTGGGCTTTCTGCAATCTTGGCTTTTCTTATGTACTATTCAGTGGAAGCTGATCCGTTAGTTATTGATGGGCTATATTTTTTGCTCATTCTTAAAGAAGCAATGGTTGGATTATTAATTGGTTTTGCCGCGTACATGATCATTTCTGCCATTCA
Source organism: Bacillus coahuilensis m4-4 (assembly GCF_000171615.1). Lineage (GTDB taxonomy): Bacteria > Bacillota > Bacilli > Bacillales > Bacillaceae_K > Bacillus_T > Bacillus_T coahuilensis. The sequence continues at coordinate 243,307 of NZ_ABFU01000028.3, forward strand.
AATCGCTGGTGGATTTATCGATTTTCAAATGGGTTTTGCCATTGCAAACGTTGTAGATCCTCAAACAGGGATGCAAAGTCCCATTACAGGTCAATATTTATATACATTTGCCCTTCTGCTTTTACTTTCAGTAAATGGACACCATATCATGTTAGATGGAATCTTTCATAGTTATCAATTCATACCGATCGATTCGATGCTGCCGTTTGAAAATGAATCGATTGTTTTATTTATCACTACAGCGTTTAGTAGGGTGTTTGTGATTGCTTTTCAAATTTCAGCTCCAGTTGTGGCAACTTTATTTTTAGTTGATATTGCCCTGGGAATTGTAGCTAGAACAGTTCCGCAATTAAATATATTTGTTGTAGGGTTCCCTATTAAAATAGCGGTCAGCTTTATCATTTTGATTTTAGTAATGGGGTCAATGATGATTGTCATTCAGCAAACATTTGAGTACATGTTCATCACGATGAGAGATTTAATGAAGTTATTCGGAGGAGTGTCATAGTAGTGTATTTACGATTAGATTTGCAATTTTTTTCCGGTGAAAAGACGGAGAAAGCAACTCCGAAGAAACGTGAAGAAACAAGGAAAAAAGGTCAAACAGCAAAAAGTCAAGATGTGAACACGAGCTTTGTATTATTTGCAGTCTTTTTATTTCTATTATTTTCAGGTTCCTTTTCTGGAAAGAAAATTCTTCAATTATTTCAAACTTCATTTGAGGATTACATGCTAATTCCTGTAACGGAAAACACGCTGATGACAATAGGTGCAGAAGTTTTCTTGCAAATGTTATACATAGCAGGTCCCATAATGCTTGTAGCAATGGTTGGTGCCTTTCTTTCTAATTATATGCAGGTGGGTTTTTTGTTTTCAACAGAAGCTATCCAGCCAAAATTAAATAAGTTAGATCCTATCCAAGGATTTAAACGAATTTTCTCGCTTCGCGCTATTGTGGAGCTAGTTAAATCTATACTTAAAATCTCATTCATTGGTAGCATTTACTTTTTTTGTTATTGTGGCTTCGTCTTGAAGAAGTATTGGCCCTAGCATTTAAAGATGTGTCTGATGCAGTCGTCACGATTTTAACATTAAGTGTACAAATGGGGATTGCCGCTTCTTTATCATTAATGTTTCTTTCTTTGTTTGATTATCTGTATCAACGGTATGATTTTGAAAAAAACAATTCGGATGTCTAAGCAAGATATTAAGGATGAGTACAAAAAAATTGAGGGAGATCCCTTAATCAAGTCTAAAATAAAACAACGCCAAAGAGAAATGGCTCAACAACGAATGATGCAGGAAGTTCCGAACGCTGATGTTGTGATAACGAATCCAACACACTTTGCTATTGCTTTAAAATATGATAGTGAAAAGTCGGATGCACCTATTGTTGTAGCTAAAGGTGTTGATTATCTTGCGCAAAAAATTAAGTATATTGCCAAAGAAAATGATGTGGTTATGGTTGAGAATCGCCCGTTAGCTAGGGCCTTATATGACCAAGCTGATATTGGACAATACATACCGGAAGAGTTTTCAAACCATAGCGGAAATATTAGCGTATGTATATCGTGTTAAAAACAAATTGTAAGTTTTGTACTTCATAAGGAGAGATTGTTATGGCCGCTAGAGATATATCCGTCTTAATCAGTGTAATTTTAATTGTAGCGATGCTTATTATACCGTTTCCACCAGTATTATTAAGTATTTTTATTATCATTAATATCTCTCTTGCACTGCTTGTATTACTAACATCTATGAACATGAAGGAGCCTTTAGAATTTTCAATTTTCCCTTCCTTACTTCTATTATTAACACTTTTCCGATTAGGTCTCAATGTTTCTACAACAAGATCTATATTATCTGTTGGAGATGCAGGAGACGTTGTAGAAACGTTTGGAACTTTTGTTACGGGAGGCAATATTTTAGTAGGACTTGTTGTTTTCTTAATACTGATTATTATCCAATTTGTCGTGATTACAAAGGGATCTGAACGGGTTTCAGAGGTTGCTGCAAGGTTTACCCTTGATGCAATGCCAGGAAAGCAAATGAGTATTGATGCTGATTTGAATGCTGGAATGATTTCAGAAAAGGATGCAAGAGAGAGACGAGAAAAGGTAGGACGTGAAGCTGATTTTTACGGAGCTATGGACGGTGCTAGTAAGTTCGTTAAAGGAGATGCCATAGCTGGAATTATTATTGTATTAATTAACCTTATATTCGGAATGATTATTGGAACTGTGCAAGAAGGTCTTGCTTTAGGGGAGGCAGCAATCAAATATTCGCAACTTACAGTCGGTGACGGAATTGTTTCGCAAATTCCTGCGTTACTTATTTCAACGGCGACGGGAATTGTGGTGACACGGGCTGCATCAGATGGGAATTTAGGTCAAGATATAATGGAGCAACTTCTTGCTTATCCTACTATGTTGTATGTTGCAGGAGGAACGATTCTCCTGTTAGGCTTAGTTACACCTATCAATGATTTATTAACCATTCCTATCGCAGCTGCATTAATTATTGGTGGGTATGCGTTAAGTAGGGCACCGAAAGATTTGCCGTTTGAAACGGATGATGAAATAGAAGAAGGCCAAGCTGAAGAACTGAAAAAACCTGAAAATGTTGTAAATCTTTTAAGTTTAGACCCGATTGAATTTGAGTTTGGTTATGGATTAATTCCCCTTGCAGATACAAATCAAGGTGGGGACTTACTAGACAGAGTTGTTATGATAAGACGCCAACTTGCTATTGAATTAGGGGTCGTTATTCCTGTTGTAAGAATAAGAGACAATATTCAGTTGAATCCTAATCAATATCGATTAAAAATAAAAGGAAATACAGTGGCAACAGGTGATCTGTTACTTGACCATTATTTAGCTATGAGTCCTGGTGGAGATGATTCTTTAATTGAAGGAATTGATACGGTTGAGCCATCATTTGGACTTCCTGCGAAATGGATATCTGAGGAAAATAAAGAGCAGGCCGAAATATATGGTTATACCGTTGTTGATCCACCGTCGGTAGTGTCTACTCATATTACTGAATTAATAAGAGCTAATGCCTATCAACTGTTAGGAAGACAAGAAACAAAGCAATTAGTGGATCATTTAAAGGAAACTTATCCAATTTTAGTAGAAGAGGTTACACCTACTCCTTTATCCGTTGGTGAGGTACAAAAGGTATTAGCCAAATTATTAAAAGAAGGCGTTTCTATCAGGAATTTACCAGTTATTTTTGAAACATTAGCCGATTTTGGGAAAATGTCTTCTGATACAGATTTGTTAACAGAGTACGTTAGACAAGCGCTTGCTAAACAAATCACAACTCAGCATATGGATGAATCAGAAACCTTAAAGGTATTCACGCTTTCCGGTAAAGTAGAAAAAATGATGGCAGATGGTATTCAACAAACGGAACATGGAAATTTCCTATCGTTAGATCCTAATGTATCACAATCTATACTTGAGGCTATCGCAAAGCAAGTGGAGCAATTAAGCTTAATGGAGCAATCACCAATTTTACTATGTTCTCCTGCTATCAGAATGTACGTGAGACAATTAACAGAACGCTATTTTCAGCAGATGCCTGTTCTCTCGTATAACGAATTAGAGGCAAATGTTGAAATTCAAAGCCTAGGGGTGGTGAATGTAGAATGAACGTGAAAAAAATAATAGCGCCAACAATGCCTGAAGCAATGAAAAGAATTAGAAATGAACTGGGCAATGACGCGGTCATCATTAATTCCAAAGTGGTCTATACAGGTGGATTTCTGGGGATGTTTAAAAAAAAGAATATTGAGGTACTTGCAGCTGTCGATACTGTTTCTAGTAAAAAACGTACTCCTTCTGTATCAGTAAAAGAAATACGTCAGAATGCCACATACGAGTCAGCTACCAAGGAGTCAGATTTATCCTCCCAATTGAATGAATTAAAGAAACTAGTGGAGAACATGTCTACTAAATCTGATATGACCAATTTTGAACATTACCCTGATGAAGTAAAAACGGTTTTGCTTCAATTACAAGCACAAGAGTTTGAAAAAGAATATATAAATCGCGCTGCAATCTACCTAACCTCAAAATGGAAGGAAAGTAGCTCAGCATCTATCGAACAAGTTAAAAAATAGGTTAAAAGACTGGATCGTTAATGAATTACAAGATCTACCTTTTGGTAAAGTGTCATATGATTGCCAGTATATTCAAGTAATTGGTCCTACGGGTGTAGGTAAGACCACAACAATTGCAAAGATGGCAGCGGAAGCTGTACTAAATGACCGAAAAAAAATAGCATTCATCACAACGGATACGTACAGAATTGCTGCGATTGAACAGTTAAAAACCTATGCTAACCTACTTAACGTTCCTGTCGAAGTTGCGTATAAAATGTCAGATTTACAACTCGCTATGGAAAAATTCTCAAGCTTTGATCTTGTTTTTGTAGATACTGCTGGTAGAAACTATCTGGATCCTCAATATATCAAAGAAACACAAGAGTTGTTATCGGCTAAACAATCTTCAGAAACTTTATTAGTTTTGTCACTTACAGCAAAAGAACAAGACTTACAAAAAATTATTGAAAATTTCTCTCCATTTAACATAGATAAATTTATATTTACAAAATTAGATGAAACTTTATCTTATGGAACAATTTTTAATTTAATGAAAAAATTTAAATAAAGGACTCGCTTATGTTACGAATGGTCAAAACGTTCCCGAGGATATCACAGAAGCATCGATTGAAAAACTAACAACCATTTTAACGGAGAGTGTTAAGTGATGAGAGATCAGGCCGCGGGTTTGAGAGAGATGTTTGAAAACAAAAGGGAAAACAATGGCGGTTATTTCTGGTAAAGGTGGAGTTGGAAAGTCAAATATTACGTTAAATTTTGCTTTATCGTTAATTCAAGAAGGAAAAAAAGTCTTGGTTATCGATTTAGATATAGGTATGGGCAATTTACATATTCTGCTTGGAGAAAATTCTAAGAAAACAATAGTTGATTTTTTAGAAGGAGATGCCGATATAAATAATATCATCAATCATAATAAGATGGGGTTATCCTTTATTTTTGGTGGTTCAGGTTTACATTCCATCTTAGAATGGAGCGAAGCAACCTTCGCTCGCTTTCAGCATGGGATAAAAGAACTGCTCAAAAGGTATGACTATATCTTGTTCGACATGGGAGCAGGTGCGACTAAAGATGTAATTCATTTACTTCTACCTATGGATTACTTACTTGTTGTGACAACGCCTGAGCCCACTTCCATTACTGATGCATATTCATTGTTAAAATTCTTATGCGGAAATGGAAATCCCCAGAAGACATTTCTAATTTGCAATCGAGCACAAAGTGAAAAAGAAGGTTCGTCTACTCTCTCTCGATTTAAATTGGCAGTAGAAAGGTTTTTGCAACATGAAATGACAGCGTTAGGTACAGTAGTGGAGGATTTGGCAGTTAGAAATTCGGTAATTGAACAAGTCCCATTTATGATTCGTTACCCAAATAGCAAGGCTAGTAAATCTGTTGGGCGCATTACTCATCATTTTTTAGCCGATTTCCAAGAACAAACAGGACAAACGAAACCTTCTCAATTCCTAACAAGACTTCAATCACTATTTTTTGAAAGACAGGGGCGATAGCGTGAAAAAAAAGGTCCTCATTGTAGATGATTCTGCATTTATGAGAAAATTAATTCGCGATTTTGTTTCTGAATCTCCCGACTTAATGGTGGTAGGGACGGCAAGAAATGGACAAGAAGCGATTGATAAAGTAAAGCAATTACATCCAGATGTAGTAACAATGGATGTAGAGATGCCGATTATGAATGGATTAGAAGCTTTAAAGGCACTTATGGAAGATCATCCAGTTCCTGTTGTCATGCTATCTAGTACAACTACGGTTGGTGCTGAAAATACGATGGTGGCTATGGAATATGGAGCATTTGATTTTGTTAGTAAGCCTTCAGGGACGATTTCTCTAGATCTTTATAAGGTGAAAGATGAACTTTTAGAAAAGCTTGTATCTGCTTCTACCACATCAGTCGATAAGTTAGTTAAATCCAGAAACCAAATGGTACCAAGAGCCAGAATGGTAAAAGAGACAAAAAAATCAACTAAATTTAATCAACCAAAACAAAAGCTCATCTGCATAGGCACCAGCACAGGAGGACCTAGGGCCCTACAAGAGGTCTTAACAAATCTACCAGAGGCAATTCAAGCGCCAATATTAGTCGTGCAACATATGCCAGCTGGATTTACAAAATCACTTGCAAATAGGTTAAATAGTCTTTCTAAAATCTCTGTCAAAGAAGCTGAGGATGGAGAATTACTTCGTAATGGAGTGGCCTATATTGCACCAGGTGGATATCATATGATGGTCAAACAACTTTCATCTAGCTACTGTATATCACTAACAAATGAGGTAGCACCCCGGAACGGTCACCGACCATCCGTTGATGTCATGTTTGAATCGGTTAGTGAACTGGGTGAATATGAAAAAATGGCTGTGGTCATGACTGGGATGGGGACTGATGGCGCTAAAGGTTTAATTAAGTTAAAGGAATATGGTCGAGTGAAAGCTGTAGCAGAAGCAGAGGAAACTTGTATTGTCTATGGTATGCCAAAAGCTTGTGTTGCAACCAATTTAGTAGATGAACGTGTACCACTTCAACAAATATCAGAAATCATACAGGATTTTGTTTCGTAAAGGGAGAGGATATTCATGGAAATGAATCAATATCTAGAAGTATTTATTGAAGAAAGTAAAGAGCATCTCCAAACATGCAATGATAAATTATTAGAATTAGAAAAGAACCCACAAGATCTTTTAATTGTAAATGAGATATTCCGTTCTGCTCATACTCTTAAAGGGATGTCTGCAACTATGGGGTATGAAGATTTAGCAAATCTTACTCATAATATGGAAAATGTTCTAGATGGTATACGTAATGAGAAAATTGTTGTTTCCACAGAAATTTTAGATGTGTTATTTCAATCGACTGAGGACCTTGAAGCAATGGTTATTTCAATTGCAGAAGGGGGAGATGGTAAACGAAATGTTGAAGAAGTTGTCTCCAAATTATCTGCTATAGAAAAAGGCGAAGTGATTGTAAATTCTATGCCTACTAAGAATAAATCCTCCCTTTCTGAGCATCCAAAAACTTCGTATGATCAATTTGAACAAACGGTTATCCAGCAGTCAGAGGACCAAGGATTTGATTGCTTTGAGATAACGGTTCAACTTCGCGAAGATTGCTTACTAAAAGCAGCCCGTGTATTTATGGTGTTTGAAATACTTGAGAAAAATGGAGAAGTTATCAAATCTACTCCATCTGTAGATCAGTTAGAAGAAGAAAATTTTGATCATCAATTTACTGTAACGTTAATTACGAAACAGAATAAGAACGATCTACAAGGAATGATTAAAAAAGTATCAGAAGTAGATAAAGTGGACATTATCAATGTCACTAGTCAATCCCTATCTATTGAGGATTCAGAACTAGTTGAAAAGCATGTAGTAGAATCTACAACAACTTCGAACGAGAAAGAGTCCTCAGCTACAAAAGAAAAAGTAGAAAATAAATCTGAAACAACAAAAACACCAGTAGCATCTAAGACCATTCGTGTAAACATTGAACGTCTTGATGTGTTGATGAACTTATTTGAAGAATTGGTCATTGATCGTGGAAGATTAGAATCTATCTCAAAAGACTTGAATCATTCCGAATTAAATGAAACTGTTGAAAGAATGACGCGAATTTCTGGAGATCTTCAAACAATTATATTAACCATGAGAATGGTTCCGGTAGAGACAGTATTTAATCGTTTTCCACGTATGGTACGTCAACTGGCAAGAGATTTAAATAAGAAAATTAATCTTGAAATCATTGGAGCAGAAACAGAGCTAGACCGGACAGTAATCGATGAAATTGGAGATCCTCTTGTTCATTTAATTCGTAATGCACTGGATCATGGTGTGGAAACACCAGAAGTTCGTTTAGCAAATGGTAAGAGTGAAGAAGGAACTGTAAAGGCTTCAAGCCTATCATAGTGGCAACCATGTGTTCATCGAATTATCTGATGACGGGGCAGGAATTAATCGTGATAGAGTTCTTCAAAAAGCTATAAGCAAAGGAATCATCTCAAAGGAAGAAGGAGCTTCTCTTTCAGACCAGCAGGTGTTTGAATTGATTATGAGTTCTGGATTCTCAACCGCAGATAACATTTCAGATATATCTGGTCGTGGTGTTGGGATGGATGTTGTAAAAACTACGATTGAGTCTTTAGGTGGTTCTATTTCAATCGATTCAATAGAAGGTGAAGGGTCTACATTCTCCATTCAATTGCCTTTAACCTTATCCATTATTTCCGTGATGCTCGTGGAATTACAAAAGGAAAAGTATGCAATACCATTATCTTCTATCATTGAAACAGCTATTATTAAAAAATCGGATATTTTAAATGCACATAATCAAAAGGTGATAGATTTTAGAGGAAAAGTTGTACCACTTGTTTTCTTAGAAGAAGTATTTGAGGTACCTGGTGAAAAAGTAGACCAAGAGTTCTTGTCCATCATTATTGTGAGAAAGGGCGATAAGATGGCTGGTTTGGTTGTTGATTCGTTTATTGGTCAGCAAGAAGTTGTATTAAAATCGCTAGGTAATTATTTGAATGATATCTTTGCTATCTCTGGAGCAACCATTCTTGGAGATGGACAAGTTGCATTGATCCTAGATTGTAATGCTCTAATCAAGTAAGTATCCTTCGACCTTACTATTCTTGACAAAAATTGAATCACAAATGAGGTGTTGAACATGTCAGTAGCTATTTCGAACGTAAAAGTAATAGTATTTCAACTAGCTGATAAAGAATATGCAGTACCAGTAGAACAGGTACGCTCCATTGAAAAGTTAATGCCATTTACAAGAGTACCAAGAACGGAGAGTTTTGTTAAAGGAGTAGTCAATTTAAGAGGATTAGTGACTCCTATTATTGATTTGAGAGACCGGTTCGAACTTGAGGTTACTCCTTATGATGAAAATACTCGAATCATTATCATTTCACTAACAGATAAAGAAGTAGGCTTAATTGTTGATGCAGCAAATGATGTGATTGACTTACAGTCAGATGAGATTGAGCCGCAACCTGAAGTAGTTGGAACGGTAAAAGCAGAATTCATTAGTGGTGTCGCAAAGATTGATAGACGATTGTTGTTATTACTTCAATTAGACAGAATTCTTACTCCGTTAAATCAAGGTTGATGCCGTATGATAAATAATCTTACAATTACAAACCTACACTTAGATATTCTTAAAGAAATTGGAAATATTGGGGCTGGGAATGCTGCTACAGCCCTTTCTACTTTATTAAGAAAAAAAGTAAGATATGAATATCCCAGATGTAAGAATGGTTTCATTCGATGAGATGATGGAATTGGCAGGCGGAGCTGAAAATATTGCTGTAAGCGTGTTTTTAAGGGTTGAGGGTGAAGCACCAGGAAGCATGTTTTTTGTATTGCCATTAGAAGAAGCTTCAAGATTCATTCAAATTTTAACAAATGACGAGACGTTTGAATTTTCTAATCCACCCTATTCTGAAATAGGATTATCTGCCATGCATGAATTAGGAAATATTTTATCTGGATCGTATCTGTCTGCTTTATCTGATTTTACCAAATTACACATATATCCTTCAGTTCCTTCACTCAGTATTGATATGATTGGTGCACTTCTATCATATGGATTGATTGAAATATCTACTTATAGTGACAGAGTAATCGTAATAGATACAGCATTAGAAGAAGTGGACGGGGAGACGAACACAAGAATTCAAGGTCATTTCTTCCTACTACCTGATCCGAATTCATTTGAAACCATATTCTCCTCTTTAGGAGTTAGCTCTTAATGCTTTTAGCTAAAGAAATCGTCAAAGTAGGAATTGCCGATTTAAATATTGCCAAATATCCTTACTCTATTCGTACATCGGGCCTTGGTTCATGTGTAGGAGTCGTCATTTATGATGAAATAAGTAAAATTGCCGGTTTAGCACATGTTATGCTTCCTGAATCTTCTATTAATAATAGTGCAACCTTAAATGAAGCGAAATTTGCTGATACAGCTTTGAAGAAACTTAAGAATCTTTTAATTCAAAGTGGTTGTAGTAGTTATCGATTGAAAGCCAAAATTGCGGGTGGGGCTCAAATGTTTTCATTTTCACCACAATCAGATGTTATGAGAATTGGACCAAGAAATGTCGAAGCTGTAAAAGAAGAATTATCCAGTTTAAATATACCTATAATTAGTGAAGATGTTGGTGGTAATAAAGGAAGAACAATAGAATTTGATCCTGATACAACTCTTTTGCATATTCGAACAGTTAATCAAGGAATGACCTCGATATGAAAGGCACAATTACTTGGAACCTATGGTCTTTTCTATTTGGATTTTTCGTTTATCTTTTTTTCTATCTTTTCTAACAGGTGAACCACAAACGGTCTTATTATTCTCCATTATTTGGGGGTTAATCTTTTTTATATTTATGTATGTGATTCGTTTTTCCCTCGAATTAATACTACAGCCAGTACAGGTAGAAGAAATTGTTGAACAACCTAATTTGCATCAGACATCTGAGGAACCCATCATGGAGACAATGAAGCCAGATAGCGAAGAAATCGCACATGTTATTCAGCAGTTAATGAACGAAAAAGGGACATAAATTGTCCCTTTTTTAATAGTGGGATGATTTTTTGACTATATGTATAACATAATAGGTTAAATAACCTATTATGTATTCCTTTTCTATATAAGAAATACTTGGTATACTTTACTTGCATGTTTCCAAGCATTTTTTTCACATACTAAGATCAAGCAACCTCTAGAGGAGGAAYACATAGTGCATGTTTCAACGACACAAGATGAACTCGTTTTATGGAAAAGTTGGATTGAAAATAGAAATGAAGAGGCAGGAGATCTGCTAGTTAAAAAATATATGCATCTTGTTAGCTTCCATGTACAGCGTATTTCATCTACTTTACCAAAAAACATATCAAAAGATGATTTAAAAAGCTTAGGTATGATGGGGCTATTAGATGCATTACAAAAGTTTGACATTGAGCGCGACTTAAAATTTGATACTTATGCCTCTTTTAGGATTAGAGGTTCTATCATTGATGGATTACGCAAAGAAGACTGGCTTCCTAGAAACACTCGTGATAAAGCAAAAAAGATTGAAAAGACCATTAGCCGATTAGAACAAACGCTAATGAGGAAAATAGTACCTGAAGATGTAGCCAAAGAGTTAGATATGTCAGCAGATGAAGTGATCCAGATAATGAACGAGCATTTTTTTGCTAATGTTCTTTCAATGGATGAAATGACACGTGAGGAAGAAAAAGATTCACCGAAATTTCAAATGCAGGATGAAAAATCAAGATCCCCAGAAGAGGAACTTGTTAAGTCAGAGCAGATTAGAGACCTAGAACAACACATACGAGGGTTAAACGAAAAAGAACAACTCGTACTTAGTTTATTTTATCAAGAGGAACTAACGTTAACAGAAATTGGAGAAGTTCTACAATTATCCACGTCAAGAATCTCTCAAATACACTCGAAAGCATTATTTAAATTGAGAAAATTTATTTCTACACAAGCAGCAAATGATGGATAGGGGTGTCATGTTCTATGAGCCTTAAACTAATAGAGTTACAAGTAGCCTTACCTAAAAGTGTCGATGCAGGAAAGATAATGGAACAAACTCAGCAAGCGTCTGCTATTATGCAAGGGAACCTTCAAGCCGAAAATAGAAAAAAAACTTACAAAAAAATAGAAAAACGGTTACTACCAAACAACAATCAAACAAACTACACAATAACAAAAAAGAACACAACGCGTTAACAAGCGAAGGAGTAAACGATGGAAAATCAATTCAAGAGGATGGTCAACTACTAGACCATCCTTACAAAGGAATAAAAATTGATTTTCAAGGTTAGGTGAATAGAGTGATTACAGCTATAATATTCGGTTCCATTCTACTGGTACTGTCGTATTTCTTTATTATTTTATTATACTTAAGACAAAACAGATTAATAGAAATGGAACAAAAACAACAAAAGGTATTAAAGGAAATGGAAGACGTTATTTCATCCTATTTAGAAGAAATAAAATCGGAGAATGAACGATTAATTGTAAAGTTAAAAAGTGATCATACAATGTATCAACAACAAGCTCCTTATATGGACACTAATTCTGAAGCTAATCATACTGTAGCATTAGAAAAATCGCACTTCGCACCTGAGGTTGCTCCTGTAAGTTCTGTACCATTATCAAAAGCAAAAAAGCTTACCAGCAAACAGCCGATGAACAAACGAATGTAGAATCAGATCCACTAAAGAAAGATCATATAGAAGACCCATTTATTCGACAAGTATTATTCTTACATGCAAAGGGCCTACCTCCTGAAAGAATTGCTCAAGTATTGAATAAAGGAACGACCGAGATAGAACTATTACTTAAATTCCGACAAAAGCAGAACTAATACTTGCTTTAACTTGTGGATTATGCTATATTATCTCATGGTGTAACTACACACGTATAGGGATTCTGGTGGGTGGTGCTATGTTTAATAGTTCTACTAGAAAATGAACTATACGGAGGATAAATAAAACCATTAACAGGAGGAAACACACATGTCAGTAATTTCTATGAAACAATTACTTGAAGCTGGTGTACATTTCGGACACCAAACTCGCCGTTGGAACCCAAAAATGAAGAAATACATCTTCACTGAGCGTAACGGTATTTACATCATCGATCTTCAAAAAACCGTTAAAAAGGTTGAAGAAGCATACAAAGTGATGAGAGAAATCGCAGCTAACGATGGAAAAATTCTTTTCGTTGGAACAAAAAACAAGCGCAAGAATCTGTTAAAGAAGAAGCAGAACGTTCTGGAATGTACTTCATCAAA